>NZ_BAAANT010000075.1:0-15263 GCF_039529945.1 Kitasatospora kazusensis
GCGGCGACCGGCCGGCCCAGCCGGGCCGGTCACGGCCGAAAGGGTGGCGCCACCCCTTTACCCGCCACTCTTCCCGCTGCCCTCGCTCCTGACCCGGAGAACCGATGAAGCACCTCGCCACGCTGGCCGCCGCCGCCCTGCTGCTCACCGCCGGAAGCACCGCGGCCGCCGCCACCGCAGCCGCCACCGCAGCCACCACCGCGGCGACCAGCACGCCGCCAGCCGTCCGGGTCATGCCGCTCGGCGACTCGATCACCTACGGCCAGGGCAGCTGCACCGGCGGGGGCTACCGACTGCCGCTGGGGAACCTGGTCGCCGGCCGGTCGCGGTACTCGGTCGACTTCGTCGGCTCCCAGCAGCACGGTGCGATGGCCGACCCGGACCACGAGGGACACCCCGGCTACCGGACCGACCAGATCCTTGGCGGGGTCGACGGCTGGCTGGCCGCCGCCCACCCCGACGTCGTGCTGCTGCACATCGGCATCAACGACCTGAACCAAGGGGTCGACCAGAACGCCGCCGCCGACAACGCGCACCAGCTGATCGACCGGATCTTCGCCGACCGGCCGGGGGTGACCGTCATCATGCAGGGTCTCGTTCCGACCACACCGGGGTGGAACTACCAGGGCCTCTCCCAGCCCATCGCCCAGTACAACACCCGGCTCAAACAGCTGGAGCCGGCCGAGCAGGCCGCGGGCAAGCACTTCAGGTTCGTCGACGCACCCGCACTGACCGCGACCAACCAGGCGGACGCCTCGCACCCGGCACAGATGGCCGACGGCCTGCACCCCAACGACTCCGGGTACGCCCTGATGGCGCAGAACTTCTACGCTCCGCTCGACCAGGCCTACACCGCCGGGTGGTTCACCGGTGGCGCCCCGCAGCCGAGTTCGCCGTGGTCCGACACCGTGCACCTCGTCGACCTCACCCCCGACGGCGGGATGCACAACACCGAGGGCAACTACTCGGGAGGCGGCTGGAGCGGCTGGAGCGACATGGGCGCCGGCGGGATCAAGGAGGTGGCGAGCGCGGCCACCTACTCGGTCAACCACGTCTTCGCCATCGGCAACGACAGCTACGTGTACGAGAAGGACGGCAACTACGCCACCGGCCAGTGGTCCGGCTGGAACCAGGTCCCCGGGAGCGCGAACTCCACAGCCGTCACGGCCTCGTCCTACGGTGACATGGTCCACCTGGCCGTCGTCGGCACCGACGGGCACCTCCACAACTCCGACGGGATCTTCCCCGACGGCGGCTGGAACACCTGGACCGACCACGGCGGCACCAACCTCAAGCACCTCGCCAGTGCCACCACCGCCGGCGTCAACCACATCTACGCCATCGACGGCAGCCACCAGCTCCTGGAACTCGACGCCGACTACTGCGCCGGGGCATGGGGCAGTTGGGGAGCGGCGGCGGGCGGGTTCACCGGCCTGGACGTCACCGCCGCCGCCTTCGGCAACACCGTCCACCTCGATGTCATCGGCACGGACGGCAACCTCCACAACGCCGAAGGCAACTACGGCGGATCAGGCTGGAGCGGCTGGTCGAACATGGGCGGCAGCGGCCTCAAGCGCCTCACCAGCGCCACCTCGGCCGCCACCGACGTCAACCACATCTTCGCCGTCAACGGCAGCAACCGCCTCACCGAGATCGACGCCGACTACACCAAGGGCAGCTGGAACAGTTGGGCCGAGCCCGCCGGCGGCGCCGACTCCATCGGCCTCACCGCCGCCTTCACCAACTGACGAGACGCCAGACCGGGGAACCGAGGCCCCGTTCGAGACGTCACTGATCACCGAGATCAGTGACGTCTCGTCCGTAGTGCCGAACCACCCCGACCGCCGACGCGGACGCCCGGGTGTTTCCGCAGGTCAATTGCCCTAAGTCGCCGCCTACGGGACCACGTTGATGTAGCTCATCATGCCGTTGTCCTCGTGGGCCGCGATGTGGCAGTGGAACATCCACTTCCCGGGGTAGTCGGTGAACGCCACCCGCAGCACCACCCGGCCGGGAACGCCGTTGACCGCGTGCGGTACCGGGACGATGTCCTGGACGTGGGTGTACGGCTGGGCGGCGCCGTTCACCGAGGTCACCTGGAAGGCGTTGGTGTGCAGGTGGAAGGGGTGGTCCTCGCCGCTGTGGTTGACGATCGTCCACTCCTCGACCGTGCCGAGCTTCGCGGGGGTGGCGAAGACGGAGCTGTCCATCGAGAACTGGCGGCCGTTGATGTAGAAGACCGTGCCGTCGGCGTTCTCGGACAGGTCCAGGGTGCGGCGCTGGGCGACGGGCCGGCCCGTCAGGCTCGCGGGGGCGGTCGGCATGGCGCCGGAGACGGTGGGCAGCCGGTGCACCGGGTGGCCGGAGACCTTGATCCGGGCCAGTTCCACGTCCGGGTAGGCGTCGCCCTGCGGGCCGTTGCTGTAGGCGGTGCTCCGCAGGACCGCCTGGCCGGGCCGGTCGCTCGCGGTGACCAGCACGTCGTACCGCTTGCCGGGCGGCAGCAGCAGTGTGTCGGGGGTGCTCACCTTGGCCACCGGGGTGCCGTCCTCGCCGATCACGGTGAAGCGGTAGCCGTCCAGGTGCGGCTGGTAGAAGATGTCGGCGCCGGCGTTGACCAGCCGCCACAGCTGGGTTTCACCCGGCTTCATGGACAGCACGGGCCGCAGCTGGCCGTTGACCAGCCGGACGGTCGGGCTGCCCGAGTTGATCGAGCCGGTGCCGGTGTTCTGGACGATGTGGCCGGACCTGTCGATCTGCGCGTCCTTCAGCACCATGGTGTGCGCGGTGATGTGCCGCAGCGGCGCGGGCAGCAGGGTGCGGTCGTCGCCGACCACCAGGGCCCCGGACAGGCCGGCGAAGATCTGGTTCTCCACGTCGCCGGGCGTGAAGCCCGAGTCGGCCATGTCCTGCATCGCCTGTGCGCCGGGCGTGCCCGGGGCCGGGCAGGAGGTGCCCATGGCGTGGCTGTGGTACCAGAACGTGCCGAGCGGGTGGTTCGCCGGGATGGCCAGCCGGTAGGTGGTCGAGGAGCCCGGTGCCACGCACAGGAACGGGTCGTCCGACTGGCCGCTCGGGGAGACGTGCAGGCCGTGGAAGTGCAGGTTGGTCGCCACCGGGAGGTGGTTGACCAGGTGGATCGCGACGTTCGAACCGGGCGTCAGGCGCAGCGTGGGGGCGACGAACGTGCCGGTGTAGGACTCGCCCTGCACCTCGCGCCCGGACAGGTCGAACCTGGTCCGGCCCGCGTCCAGGGTGATGGTCAGGTCCTGGTGGGCGCCGGTGTCGGCGTCCGCCGGGTCGCGGAAGGGCGCCCCGGCCTTCATGCCCTTCTCCTGCTGCGCGGTCGAGGGCGGCGTGGTGGACGCGGGCGAGGCCGCGACGGCCTGGCTGCCGAAGGCTGCGGCGGTCAGCAGCGTCAGGACGGTCAGTGCGTGGATCGCGCGTCTGGTGCGGCGTATCCGCAGGCGCTGGGCCTGGGCCGTCTCGACTGTCTGACTGGCCATCATTTCTCCTGTCGGGTGGAAAAGTTCGGTCATGTCGGATTCGTCCCCCGGTGGTCCGTCCCGGAGGCCTGGGGGACTCTAGCGCAGGCAGGTAAGGCTGTCCTGGGTCCGGGGCAACGGATTCCGGGCGAACCAGTGCTCCGATGCAGGGCGTCTGTTACGATGAATGTCGTAACAGTCGATACTGATTGAATCGGCCCCGGCCGAATCGGTCGGCCCGGCCGGATGGAGACGCGATGCGCGAGGCGCAGGACACCTGGCTGCCACAGCCGGATCTCGAAGAGGTTGACCTCGGGACGGTGTTGCAGGCCGTGGCCGACCCGGTGCGCCTGCAGATCGTCCGCCTGCTCGACGCCGCCGGCGAGGCCTCCTGCACCTCGCTCGACGTACCCGTGAAGCGGTCGACGGTCTCGCATCACCTCAAGATTCTGCGGGAGGGCGGGGTGGTGGCAACCCGGCTGGTGGGCAACGCCCGGCTCAGCCGGCTCCGCCGGGACGACCTGGAGGACCGCTTCCCCGGGCTGCTCGCACCGATCCTGCTGGCCCGGCCCCCGGCGCGGCCCCGCACCGACTGAACCACAAGCCCCGGGCGGGCAGTGGCTGCCCGCCCGCCCAGCCGAGAGGAGCGTCCTCATGAGCCGATACGCCCACCTGGCCTACACCGAGACGGTGCGCCGGGTGCAGAGGGAGCAGGGCAGCGCGCTCGCGGGCGACCGCAGACTGGCGGGCGCCGACGAACCCGAGCTGCTGACGGATGCCGAGGCCGGGTTCATCGAGTCCCGGGACGGCTTCTACCTCGCGAGCGTCAGCGAGACGGGCTGGCCGTACGTGCAGTACCGAGGGGGGCCGCCGGGCTTCGTCCACGTCCTCGACGAGCGCACCCTGGCGTACGCGGACGTCCGGGGCAACCGCCAGTACATCAGCACCGGCAACGTCCGGGCGGACGGCCGGGTGGCGCTGTTCTTCATGGACTACGCGCGCCAGGGCCGCCTGAAGATGTTCGGGCACGCCACCGTGCAGAGCCCCGAGACCGACCCGGCCCTGGCCGAGCGGCTCGGCCTGGTACGCACCGAGGGCAAGGTGGAGCGGCTGATGCTGATCCGGGTGGAAGGCTTCAACTGGAACTGCCACCAGCACATCACCCCCCGCTTCTCGGAGGCCGAACTGCGGCCGCACCTCGACCCGCTGCGGGCCCGGCTCGCAGCCCTGGAGGAGGAGAACCGCGCCCTGCGGGCGGAGGCGGCCCGCCGGGCCTGAGCTCCCCGGCCGCGCGGCCCGCGCGGTCGGGCGGCACTCGTACGGGTGGCTGCCCCCGCATGACCGTCACTTTGCGTGGCCGCGTGATATACAGAACGTCGTCCCACCGTGCCGCCCGGAAGGCTGTCGGCTGATGCGACGTTCAAGGCTCGTCGGTGCTCTCGGCGCCGCCGCGCTGCTGCTGGCTGCGGCCCCCGGCGCACAGGCCGCCGAGGGGCCGGCCGACGAAGTGCCCCGGCTGGTCGGGTACTTCGCCGGTGCGCCGCTGGCCGGCACCGGCGCTCCGATCGGGGCGCTCCCGCCCTCGGCCGGCCAGGGGGCGGTCCGGACGGACACTCCGCGCGGCTACCTCCTCCGCGGCGGCGGGGCGACGACCGACTACATCTACACCTCGGCGGACGTCTGGGCGATCGAGGCCGACTGCGGTGGCTCGTCCTGCCGACCGGTGCAGCAGGTCAAGCTCGGCCTCAAGGAGTACCTGTTCGGCGGGGACTCCCGCCGCTGGCGCCTGACGCTGAACTCCTCCCCGTGGCCCGGGCCGAGCGGCTTCGCGGCGTCCTACGGTTACGAGTGCGGCGTCAACATCGCCGGGGACACCGACCGGACCTGCTCCACCTGGAAGCCGGACGGCGCGGACGGTCCGGCCTCCGGCCCGGCCCCGGACGGTACCGAACTCAACCACTCCTTCGGCCGTACCACCGGCGTGGTGAAGTTCCCGATGGTCGACTTCAAGGTCCGCTTCGCCGACGGTTCCACCGCCCGTGGGGACGACGGCGCCGAGGGCGAGAAGTTCCGCGGCTGGGACGTGTGCGTCGGGAACGAGGCCCGGCTCTGCCCGACCACCGGCAAGGGCGACTGACCACGGCGTCCCGGCGCCCAGCTCCCGTACCGAGGAGGCATCCATGACGGCACCCGGCCGGCCCGAGAACACCGGCCCGCCGCAGGGCGGGCCCGGCCCGGGGCCGTCCTACGCGCTGACCGGACGCTACCGCGCCGTGCGGCCGCGGGTCGGCAACGGCCCCGGCCACCCGCCGGCCGAACCCGTCGAGACGGAAGTCGAGTTCGCCTACCGGCCCCCGTCCTCCTGGCGGCTGGCCGGGGCCGGCCGCGTCACCGTCACCGAGCTGAACCACGCCCCCTGGGAGACCCCGGGCCTCGGCTACCCGCCCGGCGACTGGCCCTGGGCCTTCGATCCGTCCCCGGCGCGCCTGGTGGTACACGGGCTGACGGGTCTCCCGGCCGGTCCCCGGACCGTCCGGGAGGAGCGGCCCGCCACCGAGCTGGAGATCCCCGGTCCGGACGGCTCCCCGCTGCTGCTGGTCCTGGACGACGAACTCGGGATCGTCCTGTCCGTCCACGGCCCCGACGGCGGCTACGTCGAGGAGATCACCGCGCTACGGCTGTACCGCACGCTCCCCGACGACCTGTTCGCCGACCCGGACGACGGGGCCGCCGACCTCGCCGACCAGGCCGAGCTGCGCCGCTACGAGCGGATCCGCGCCCACTACCGGGACCGCCGGCTGCCGGTCCCGGCCGGCAGCTGGCCGGGACCGCTCGGGCTGCCCGCCCCGATCGACGGCGACCCGGACAGCGGCTTCCTGGTCCTGGACCTCGACGTCCGGCCGGCCACCGACCGGCCCACCGGCGCGCAGCTGGTCCGGCAGCCGCTGCCGGACCGCCCCTACCGGGCCGGATGGGCCGGCAGCCCCGCCACTCACCTGCACCGCTGGCGCGACGCCCACTGGCAGTGGACCCTCGCCCTCACCGGCCACCCGCTGACCCCCGACCGGCTCGCCGCGGTCGCGGCAGAGCTCGCCGCCCTGTCCTGAGGCGGCGTCAGCGCCGCGGCTGCGGCGGGTCCGGGTTCACGCACTGGTCGAACTGGGCGTTGCAGCTCGCAGCGCACTCCTCGTAGAGCGGGTACTCCAGGTCGGTGCATTCGGCGTAGCAGGCGTCGTCCTGCCGGTAGCAGTCGGCCAGCTGCTGCTGCCGGTCCGTCAGCGCGGGCACGATCCGGTCGCCGGTGGCGCCGCGCGGCGGGCCCGTCAGGTAACCGCCGGTGCTCCGGTAGGCGGATGCCTCGGCCTGGAATCCTGGGATGGTCATGGTGCTGCCCCCGTCCTCGTCCTCGTGGAGCGGGCTTCGGGAGCGCCGTCCGGACGGACCGGCCTCCGTCTCCACCCTACGCTCGCCCGCCGTACGCGAACTCGTCCGGCCGAGCCGGGGACGGGAGGGCGACGGCCTCGGCCCGGCCCCGGCGCGGGCTCAGTCGGGCCGGCCGCGCCGTCGGCGCCACCGCAGCGCCAGCGCCCAGAGTGCGCCGACCGCGGCGGAAACCCCGAGCAGGACGAGGAAGTTGCGCAGGTACGGCAGCGGCAGCAGGGTCGGGTTGCCGTGGTCCGTCCCCGCCCGCAGGACGGCCGGCAGCGCGACCGCGGTGAGCGCGGAGGCCACGATCAGCCAGGCCCGCAGCACCGGGCCCCGCGCGAACCGGGCCCCGGCCAGGCAGACCAGCGGCACCCACAGCCCGTCGTGCAGCACCAGGGCGCCGACGGCCCAGGTCAGCACGTCGAGCGGGTCCTGGACGTAGTGGTCGTGCAGCAGCCCGTACAGCCCCCAGCCGATCAGGCCGAGGCCGCCCAGCACGGCCAGCAGTCGGAACGTACGCATCAGACGGCCTCCATCCGGGCGACCCACTTGGTCTGCAGCACCCCGGGGCGGTTCGGCGCGATGATCCGCGCCGGGTAGCCGTGGTCGGGGTGCAGTACCTCGCCGTTCACCCGCAGCGCGAGCAGCGTCAGCGGGTCCCGGGCGTACGTCGCGGGCATCTCCGTCACCCGGTACGGTCCGCCGGCCTCCAGCGAGGTGACCCGCACCCGGGCGCCGGCCCGGGCCCCGGCCCGGGCCAGCAGGTCCGCCACCCGGACGCCGCCCCAGCGGGCGGTGGCGCTCCAGCCCTCCACGCAGGCGATCGGCAGCTCCGCCTCGTACTGCGGCATCGCCAGCAGCTCGGCCATCGTCAGCTCGTACGGCTGCGGCCCGTCGACCCGCAGCCGCCAGTCGGCGGCCACGGCCGTGGTGCCCGCCTGGACGGCGGTGCGGTTGACCGGCAGGCCCTGCGGGCCGATGTCCGGGCGGCGCGGGGCGAACAGGTCGAGCCCGCGCAGCCACGGCACGGTCTGCCCGGCGGTGGTGAGCGTGACGGCCGCCACCGAGGCGGTCACCGCGCCGAGGAACGCCCGGCGCTGCGCCACGCCCGGGCCGGGCCGCCGCCAGTGCCGGGCGATCAGCGGCGCCTTCGCGCCGACGTGCAGCAGCAGGCCGCCGGTGGCCAGCCAGCCGATCCAGAAGTGCGTCTGCCGGAACGGGAACGGCCACGGGTACCACTGCAGGGTGTTGAGCAGCCCGGTGAACACCTCCAGCAGCAGCGCGGCCACCAGCACGGCGATCCCGAGGCGCTCCACCGCGTGCCCGACGCTGCGCACCGGCGGCCACTCGAACAGCTTGGGGTAGACCGTCCAGAGCTTGGCGCCCAGCAGCGGGATCGCGGCGATGCCGCTGATCACGTGCAGGCCCTGGGTGATCTGGTAGCCGCTGACCGGGCGGCTGGGCAGGTGGTCCCGCAGCCAGGGCGGCGGTTCCTGGAGCAGATGGCTGAACAGGCCGGTCAGGAAGCAGGTGAGCAACGCGGCGCCGAGCCAGCGGCCGATCACCACGGCGGTGCGCGGCTCGTGCAGGGCCGACCGGAAGGCGCCCTCGCGCAGCGGGCCCCGGCGGAGCACGTCGGGCGGGGTCGGCAGCGGGAGGTCGTAGGACCGGCGGCGGGGTACGGGGGTGTCTTCGTCCACTGCTCCATCAGACCCTCCGCAGGCCCTCCGGAGGGGCTACGACCTGCTTACGGAAGTCGTACGGCCAGCACAGCAGTGTCAGCGCCGATGGCGAGCGGGCTGGCCCGATTTCTCAATCCGTGCGCCGCAGACGGCTGGCGCGCTCATCGAGGACGCCCCGTTCGTATGCCTGACACCTCACGATGGTGAGCCCCTTGTCGAAGCCCCGCTGCATCTGCTCGATGAGCTCGATCAGCTCCTCACGGGTGGCTGTCAGGAGGCTACTGAAGTTGAATCCGTGATGTCTCTCGGATGGGATTCTCGTGGCGGTCGTTGATCGCAGCTACGGTCTCAGGCCGGCGACTGTGCAGGACCACGCTGTTGCCCGCATCGGCGAGCACTGCTGCGAAAGTCGTACCCCACGAGCCAGCCGAGAGCACGGCAACCCTGTTCATCGCTCAGTCCTCATCCAGTGGCAGAAATGGATTGAGTCAGTCTGCCGGGCCGCGAGACACTTGCTCCCAGGCAGAGACGGTGCTTCAGGCGGCGGCCAGCGCGGTGTTGCTTCGGCGGATGAACTCGGAGACGGGCGCTTCCTTACGCCATGGCTCCAGGGCAGTGATCAGACCGTGGATGTAATCGTGGGCTCGTGCGGACTGGACACGGCCGAGGATGTCGACGGCTCGGCCGCCCATCTCCAGGCCTCGGTCGAGGTCGCGGGACTGCAGGTAGGTGGTGCCGACGACGGCCATGCGGATGCCGACGGCGCGGGTGAACACTCCGGGAGGCATGGCGTCGGCCTGCTCGTTCCAACGCCTGGCGGCAGTGGGTTTCCCGAGGTCCCGGTAGATCTCTGTCGCGTCGGCGCTGATCCGCGCGTGCGTCAGGTAGCTGAGCCAGTCGGGATCACGACTGTCGTACCGGATGGAGTCGAGGAGATTCTCGGAAGCGGCCAGAGCGGCGGCCGCGCCCCTGGCATCGCCGGCCCTGCCGTGGGCACGGGCCTCGGTCAGCTTGGCGAAGGCCAGCACACGGGGTGCGGCGGAGTGCTTGGCGCGCTCGTATGCGCCCTGGGCCATGTCGATGGCCTCCTGGGGGTAACCGTTGAGCGTCGCTGTCAAGCTCATCGTGGCCAGTACGTAGGACCCGGCCTGAAGATCGCCGGAGCTCCTGGCCAGGCGCAGTGCCTGGATGAAGTGCTGTTGAGCGATGTCGTGGCTGCCCTTGTCGAACGCCGACCACGCGGCGACGCGCGCCAACTCAGCTGTGACTGTAAACAGTTCACGGCCAATGGCGTCGGTGAAGGTCCCCGCCAGCAGCGGAGCGGCCCGGTGCGTCAGGCAGTCCGTGACGGAGTTCGCTTTCCAGTTCCCCCCGCCGAACTTGGAGTCCCACCGGCGAGCCTCATCTGCTGCCTCCCAGAGCTCGTCGAGGTCGGCGCGGCCTACACGGCGCCGACCGCGGCGGTGCTCGGCGGGGGGATCGGTGGGGACAGCGAGCCATCGGTTGACGGGTGTGGCAAATGCGGAAATGGCAAAGGGGCCTGAGCCCACGAAAGTGCGGCGGTCCACGGTGCTCCAGTACTCGGTCGCGATGCGCAGAGCCTCATCAGGGTCTCTGGAGAAATCAAACCCGATCTCCTGTCGCTGTCCGCGCATATCGCCCATGCCGATTTCGTCGAGGCTCACGGGCCGGCCGAGGCGTTCGCCCAGCACAGCGGCCAGAAGAGCCGGCGCCGGGGGCCTTGGCCGCATGCCACGCCGGACCCAGTTGGCGATGGACGTGTGCTGGTACGTGCGGTTGACGCCGGCGCGTCTCGCCAGCTCGTTGATCCGATGGGACAGTGCCGCGCTGCTCGCCCCGGACTCCTCGATGAGCTGGGCGAGTGCGGTGTTCGGGCTCTTCTCGCGGCGCTGCGCTGGCACAGCGGCACCCCCTGTGGTTGTGAACCGTCCCGGGCCCCGCGAGGGCGGGTGACCGAGCGTAGTGCCAAATGCACATGGCGCGAACGGGATTCGTGATTGTGAGCCCCCGATGTGAGCCTGCCTCCAGCCGACCTCTGGGGTGTTCGCTGTTCCTCACCGCGAGGCGGACCAACGGCTTCCCCGGGCCGGACGGGATCGGGGAAGCCCAGTGCTTCGACCAGCGGGCCACAGCAGACTCACCTCCAGACGGGATCAGACATGGACAGGGTTCTTGTCACAGGTGGCGCAGGATTCATCGGATCGCACTTCGTCAAGCGGCTCCTGAAGGCCGGCAGCGAGGTGACGGTGCTCGATGCCCTCACCTACGCCGGGCACCGGGAGAATCTGGGCGATGCGATGCTCTCTCCCAAGCTGACCTTCGTGGAAGGCAACATCCTCAACGACCAGCTGGTCGACCACCTCGTCCAGCGGCACGACGCTGTCGTGCACTTCGCGGCCGAGTCGCACGTCGACCGCTCCTTCTTCGCAGCGGGGACCTTCCTCACCACGAACGTCCTCGGCACGCATACCCTCCTGGACGCCGCCAGGCGCTTCAGCGTTGAGCGGTTCGTGCATGTGTCCACTGACGAGGTGTACGGTCCGCTGGTGACCGGCTCGGCCACTGAGCAGGCACCGCTCCTGCCGACGGTCCCCTACGCTGCGTCGAAGGCTGCCAGTGACCTGGTCGCCCTCTCGTACTTCCACACCTACGGCGTCCCCGTGTGTGTCACCCGCTCCTCGAACAACTACGGGCCGGCGCAGCACCCCGAGAAGATCATTCCCCTGTTCGTCACCAACCTCCTCAAGGGAAAGGGCGTCAGCCTGCACGGCAGGGGCGAGCACGTCCGGAACTGGCTCCACGTCGAGGACAACTGCCAGGGCATCGAGCTGGTGCTGCGGGGTGGCACGTCGGGGGAGGTCTACAACATCGGCGGTGGCACGGACCTGACGAACCTGAAGCTGACCGAACTCCTGCTCGGCGAGTGCGGAGCCGGCTGGGCCTCCGTCGGCTACGTGGCCGACCGCCGCTCCAACGACATCCGTTACGCCATGGACTGGTCGAAGATCGCTGACAGTCTCGGCTACCAACCCGCCCGGGCCTTGGAGGACGGCCTCGCCGAGACCGTCGACTGGTACCGCCGCAACCCCGACCGGTGGGCGCCCCTCCTGCGCAACCCGACCGCGCCAACCGCACAGGTCCGCCTCCTGGCCAAGCCCGGAATCTGAGTGACTGACCAGGCCAGGCACCCCAACCACCACAGCAGAGAGGTCACGGAGATGGCATCTGCCAACAGCCCTGCGGGCGCGAGCACCAACGCGACTCCCTTCCTGCACGGCACCGAGTTCGAGGCGCTCGCCGAGGCCCTGAGGGCGGGCCAGTACGGGCACGGCGTGCTCACCGAAACCTTCGAGCACGAGGTCGCCGAGTTCCTCGGCGTCCCGGACATGGTCGCGGTCGCGTCGGGGACCGCCGCCCTCCAGATCGGCCTCATGCTCGCCGGCATCGGCCCGGGCGACGAGGTCATCGTCCCCTCGCAGACGTTCTGCGCGACCGTACAGTCGATCGTCGCGGTCGGCGCGAGCCCGCGCTTCATCGAGGTGAGCCCGGCCAGCCTCTGCGTAGAACCCGAGGACGTGCTGGCCGCCGTCACACCCGCCACGCGCGCGGTCATGCCCGTCCTGTACGGCGGAAGGGCGGTCGACCTGACCGCCGTCCAGGACGTCCTCGACGACCGGGGCATCACGGTGGTCGAAGACGCCGCCCAGGCCTTCGGTTCCTACTTCGGCACGAGGCTGGTGGGCAGCACCGGGGCTCTGACCTGCTTCAGTTTCGGGCCGATCAAGAACCTGACATGCGGAGAGGGCGGAGGCCTCGTCCCGCGCAATCCCGAGGAGGCCGCAGCCGCCCGGCGTATCCGGCTCCTGGGCATCGACCAATCCCAGGCGGACCGCATCCGCAGCACGTCCTACCAGGTCGCGTCCTTCGGGCTCCGGGCCCCCATGTCCTCGCTGCACGCCGCGATCGGCAGTGCCCAGCTCGCCCGCTTCCCGGAAGTCGAGGCCAGGCGAAAGGACCTCTGGCGCACCTACGCGGCCGACCTGGCCGA
The DNA here is from genome assembly GCF_039529945.1 of Kitasatospora kazusensis. Taxonomy (NCBI): domain Bacteria; kingdom Bacillati; phylum Actinomycetota; class Actinomycetes; order Kitasatosporales; family Streptomycetaceae; genus Kitasatospora; species Kitasatospora kazusensis. Next base: position 12,663 of record NZ_BAAANT010000075.1, read on the forward strand.
GCTCGACGGCGTCGCCCTGATCGACGTCGACATCGACCGGACGGTGCCGTTCAACTGCGTCGTGCGGATCCCGGACCGAGACCTGACCTTCGAAACCCTCCGCGACCAAAGCATCGGTGTCGGCGTGCATTACCCGCCGAACCACCTCCAGCTGGCCTTCTCCCGCTGGCACCGCAAGCTGCCTGTCACCGAGTCCCTCGCGCGGCAGGTCATGAGCCTGCCCTTTCACCCGGCAATGACCACCACGGACGTCCACCACGTCACGACAGCCCTCGCCCGGGCGCTGCGCTCCGTCCCGGCCCTCGCCTACCGCAGCGGCTCGGAGGGAGGGAGATGAGGCGCGCAGCCGTCTTCGGGAAGGGGGCTCTGGCAGCCCATGCGTGCGAGGTGATCGCCGCCCTGCGGAACACTGTTCTGGACACGGTGGTCCCGAACGCGGTGGAACCGGAGTGGGACGTCTGCCTCTCGGACTACGTGGCGCTGCACCTTCCTGCCACCCGCATTCTGCACTCGGGGGACTGGCGCGATCTGGAGCCTGGCCGCTGTGACCTCGTCTTCAGCGTGCTCTACGACAAGATCATCGGCCCTGGTCTGATCAACGCCACCCAGCAGATCATCAACTGCCACCCCGGCCGTCTCCCCGGCTACCGTGGCGTGCGCCCCGTGAACTGGGCCCTCCGCAATCGCGAGACCCTGCACGGCATCACGATCCACGTCATCGACAGCGGCATCGACTCCGGACCGGTCATCGCCGAGGCCGCCTTCTCCATCTGGCCCGACATCGACGAGGTCCAAGACGTCTGGGCCCGGGCCATGAACTACGGGCACATGCTCATCTCCGACACTCTGCCCCGCCTCGACCGAATCACACCCCGAGCCCAGGACGCGTCCCTCGCGGTCACGCACTACAGCCGCCACAACGACGAGCTGCACGACCGGAGCAACTGGACCAGGAACACATCCAGCAGCCCCACCTGACGCGGCGGGACCGGTGGTCCCGAGGCGACCTTCTCCACGGGACCACCGGTTGCTCCGCACTTCAGCGGCTGCCGGCAGCGGACAGTAGAAGGTCGACCAGCCGGTCGGCTGCGTCCGGCCGTCCGTGTGCCCGGGACCGCTGCGCCATGGCAGTTCGCCGCTCGGGTTCCGCGAGCAGCGGCGCGACGGCATCCCTGAGACCGTCCGCGGACACGCCGTCGAGGAGGGCGACGGCGGCGCCGGTATCGTGCAGGTGCCGGGCGTTGTGGGCCTGCTCGTTGCCTGCCGAGGACGCGAGGGGGATGAGTACGGCCGCCTTGCCCAGGGCGGTCAGCTCCGCGATCGTGCCGGCGCCGCTGCGTGAGATCACCATGTCCGCGAGGGCGAGGACGTCGGGCAGCTCCGGGCCGACGAACTCGGTGGGGAGGTAGCGGGGCGAGAGGTCACGGGGGAGTGTGGCGGCGTGCTCGCGCAGCTCAGCGGCGGACGCCTCGCCGCACTGGTGAACGACGTTGGCGCGCCCGAGCAGCCACGGCAGGATGTCCCGTACCAGAGCGTTGATCTGTGCCGATCCCTGTGCACCACCCGTGACGTAAACGGTCGGCAGGGACCGGTCGAACCCCCACAGCCCGAGAGCCTGGACCGCCTTGTCAGGGTGGCCGCTGAAGACCTCGGGCCGTACCGGGTTGCCCGTCACGACGGCTACCCGGCGAGCGGAGTCCGTCAGCAGCTCCAGCGTGGACTCGGAGGAGACCGCGACCCTCGCCGCAGCCCGGGTGAGGGCCCGGTTCGCGAGACCGAGGCGGACCGTCTGCTCGTGGATGACGAGCGGTCGACGGCAGAACTTGGCGGCGAGGCCGACGGGAACGGCTACGTAGCCGCCGGTCGCGAGGACGACGTCCGGGTCGAAGTCGGCGACGACCTTGCGCGCCTGGGCGACACCGAGCGGCACGCGGCCCATGTCCTTGACGTTGGCAGGCGACACCATCTTCAGCGGATTCCGGTCCCGGCGGATCTTGCCGGTTGCGACGGCAGTGAACGCGATCCCTTCGGCCGCTGCGACGCGCTCCTCCAGTCCGCCCTTCTTCCCCACCCACAGGACGTCCAGGTCTTCGCCGTCGGCCGCGAGCCGGGTGCGGAGCGTGCGCACCGCAGTGAGAGCGGGGTACGTGTGGCCACCGGTCCCACCACCGGTGACGATCAGACGGAAAGCCCGCTCCGGAGCAAGCAGACGGTGGCTGACGGCGTCATTCACGGAAGAGCTCCCAGTCTGGTCCGCCGGGGCTGGACCCATACCCGCGGCAAAACGCCATTATCTCCCAGCGTCGGCGGCGTGAATTCAGCAGTTGACGGCTTCCAGGCTCATGCCGCGCGCCCCTCAACCCACCTGGTGCCGGGCTGCCGGAAGGACCTGTGGGACATCCGGGACGCCGTCGAGCGACGTCTGGGCCGACGCACACGCCGGGCACGACGACGTCACCCGGACCGGTTTCACCCTGGCCGCCCTGCGCCGCCAGATCACCGGTCACGCCCAGCGGGACGACTTCACCCTCGTCGCCGCGTACGACCTGGGCCGGGACGGACGGCGGCGGGGCCGCACCCGCGAGAGGGTGCGGCCCCGCC
>NZ_BAAANT010000076.1:0-14648 GCF_039529945.1 Kitasatospora kazusensis
CAACGCCCACCACCCCAGCCCCACCCGCGCCTTCGCACTCACCCGCCTCACCGACGCCGACCTCCTCCACCACACCCCCATCGGCGTCCTGCGCGACATCCAACGCCCCGTCTACGACACCCTGATGGCCGACCAGCTCACCCGGGCCACCACCGAACACGGCCCCGGCAACCTCGCCACCCTCCTCACCGGCAACGACACCTGGACCGTCAACTAGCGTCCGGCCGGGCTGCCCGCCGGATCCGGCGGGCAGCCGAGCGGCCCCGAACTGACTTGCGACGGTCATGGTGCTCCCCTAGGTTGGCGGATCACCTTGCGGCTCGGCCCTTCCGAGCCCGGTACCTGGGGGATTCCGCGCCATGACTGCCAGCCTTGCCGACGACCGAGCCAACGGCGTGAGCCCCGAGCCGGCCGCCACCACCGTGCCGGAACCGGCTGCCACCACCGTGCCGGAACCGGCCGTCACCACCGTGCCCGAGCCTGCCGCCACCACCGTGCCGGAGCCGGCCGCCGCCCCGGTCCGCCCGGCCGGGCCGGTCCCCACGAGCTGGGAGAAGTGGGCCTGGATCGGCTTCGCGCTGGCCATGGCCTACCTGCTGACCTGCGTCGGCCGGCTCGTCTTCACGCTCCAGGAGACGTCCACGCTGGTGAGCATCGTGGACAACCCGGCGCTGGATCCCGACGGTTCGACGGTGGCCAACCTGTCGAGTGTGGAGAGCACGTTCTCCACCGTGCTGATGCTGACCAGCTTCGCCTACCTGGGGGGCTACATCCTCTTCCTCCGCAAGGTCCGCGGCCTGGGGGCGGAGGAGGGCATGGACATGCGTCCGCTCCTCAAGCACTGGAGCTTCCTCGCGTGGCGGCTCTGCGTCCTGGTCTCGCTGGTGGCCACGTTCGCCCGCCCCAGCGCGCACTTCACCGCGCCCGACCAGGCCGGGCTGCACAGCCAGATCCAGAACTACGGCGACCTCAGCTCGCTCCTGCTCGGCGTCCGGATGCTCACGGCGGGTGTCATGGCGTTCGCCATCGTCTCCCTGCGGACCCGGATCCGGGCCGCGCTGCTCGCCCGGACGGCGGTGGCCGGACTCCACCCGGCCCAGCCGTCGCTGCCCGCCCAGCAGGGTTCGCCCGCCTGACGGCTGTCATGACCAAACCCGGAAGTCATAGATGACATCCTGCCCTCCCGCCGGTTACCGTCCTTCGGACACACGTGCGCGCGGAGGGCAGGCCCGTCATGGCAGCGAGTTCCCAGCAGGAGGACGGCAGAGGGGTCTGGTACGGCTTCGCGGCCTACGGCATATGGGGGTTGTTCCCGCTCTTCTGGCCGCTGCTCGAACCGAGCGCCGCCGGGGACATCCTGGCCAACCGGATGGTCTGGTCGCTGGTGGCGGTCGTCCTGATGCTGCTCGTCCGGCGGAACTGGGGCTGGGTCCGGCCGCTGCTCGCCCAGCCCCGGCGGCTGGCGCTGGCCGCCACCGCCGCCGTGGTGGTCTCGCTCAACTGGGGCGTCTACATCTGGGGGGTCAACTCCGGGCACGTGGTCGAGACCAGCCTCGGGTACTTCATCAACCCGCTGGTCACCATCGGCTTCGGCGTCCTGGTGCTGCACGAGCGCCTGCGCGCGCCGCAGTGGGCGGCCGTCGGCATCGGGGCGGCGGCGGTCGTGGTGCTCACCCTCGGGTACGGGCGGCTGCCGTGGATCGCGCTGACCCTGGCCTTCTCGTTCGCCACCTACGGGCTGTTGAAGAAGAAGGTCGGCCTGGGCGGGATCGAGAGCTTCGCCGTGGAGAGCGCGGTGATGTTCCCCTTCGCCGTCGGCTACCTGGTGTACCTCGGGGTCACCGGGCACGGCACCCTGGGCCGGACGGTGGCCGGCTCGTACGGCCCGGGCCACTCCGGACTGCTGGTGCTCAGCGGGCTGATCACGGCCGTCCCGCTGCTCTGCTTCGGCGCGGCCGCGATCCGGGTGCCGCTGACCACGCTCGGGCTGCTGCAGTACCTGGCGCCGGTGTTCCAGTTCCTGATCGGGGTCACCGTCGCCCACGAGGCGATGCCGCCCGCGCGCTGGGCCGGGTTCGCACTGGTCTGGGCGGCGCTCGCGGTGCTCACGTACGACGCCCTCCGCCAGCTCCGGCGGACCCGGCAGGCCAGGCACCTGCGCGAGCCGGCCCCGGCCGTCGCGGGCTGATCCCGGAGCCCGGAGCCCGGAGCCCGGAGCCCGGAGCCCGGGGCCCGGGACGCCGGGGGCCGGAGAACCCCGGTCCCCGGCCGTCCCGGGCCTTCGGGCGGAGCCGCTACGCGGTGATGTCCCGGCTGGTGAAGCGGGACCACGCGGCCGAGCCGAAGACGGCCACGTAGAGCGCCTGGAGGCCGAGGTTGCGCAGCTCGTTGTCCCAGTGCATCGGCTGCCGCAGCAGGTCACTGAAGCTCAGCCACTGGTGGGTGAAGAGGTAGGGCTGGATCGCGTGCAACTGCGGGAAGGTGTCCAGGATCTGCACCAGCAGTACCAGCCCGACGGTGCTGGCCATCGCCGCGATCCCGCTGCCGGTGAGCGTCGAGATGAACAGCCCGATCGCCACCAGCCCGGCCAGCGAGGCCGCGACCACGCCCGCCACCAGCAGCGCCCGCAGCAGGGCCGAGCCCAGACCGATGGTGTCGCCGGAGAGCAGCGTGACGTGTCCCAGCGGGAAGAGCGCGGCGCCCGTGAGCAGTGCGGCCAGCGCCACCGTCAGGGTGGCGGCCAGGCAGAACGCCAGCGCCGCCGTGAACTTCGCCGCGAGCAGCCTGGTCCGCCCGGCCGGGGCGACCAGCAGGTACCGCAGGGTCCCGGTGGCGGCCTCGCCCGCGATGGAGTCCCCGGCCACCACGCCCACCGTCATCGGCAGGAAGACCGGCAGGGAGACGGCCAGCGCGGTGAAGACCAGGAACAGCCCGTTCTGGCTCACCTGGGCGATGAAGGCGGGCCCCTCGCCGGCGCCTCCGGTGTTCACCTTCACCACCACGCCGATCAGCACCGGCAGGGCCGCCAGGATGCCGAGCAGCGAGATCGTCCGCATCCGGCGGAAGGTCAGCGTGAGCTCGCTGCGGAACAGGGCCAGGAAGCCCGCCGCACTCGGCGCCCGCCGCGCCTGTGGCAGCACCGACGTCGCCGCCGCATCGGCCCGGGCCTTCCCGGCCGGGGCCTCCTCGGCTCGCACCACCTCAGCCTGCGACATCGAAACCCTCCCCGGTCAGCGCCACGAAGGCGTCCTCCAGCGTGCCCCGCTCGACCCCGAAGCCGTGCACCCGGACCCCGGCCTCGACCAGGGCGGCGCAGAGCTTCGGCAGTTCGTCGTCCCCGAGTGTGCCGGTGACGCCGTCCACCCGCGCCTGGTCCGTCCGCAGGTCCGTCACCTGCCGGCCGCCCAGCACCTCGGCGGCCAGCGCGACGTCCGGCGTGCGGACCACCAGCCGGCCCTGCGCCCGGGCCGCGAGCTCGGTGACGGTGCCCTGCACCACCAGCCGGCCCTTGGACATCACGGCGGCGTGGGTGCAGACCTGCTCGATCTCGTCGAGCAGGTGCGAGGAGAGGAAGACCGTGGTGCCCTCCGCCGCCACCTCCCGGACCAGGGAGCGGATCTCCCGCATGCCCTGCGGGTCGAGGCCGTTGGTCGGCTCGTCGAGCACCAGCAGCTCGCGCGGTTGCAGCAGCGCCGAGGCCAGCCCGAGCCGCTGCTTCATGCCCAGCGAGTACGCCCGCGCCTTCTTGCCCGCCGCCGCCGTCAGGCCGACCCGCTCCAGCGCCCCGGTGACCCGCAGGGCGCGGGTGCGGGGGTCGGAGGTCGGGTCGGCCGCGTCGAACCGGGCCAGGTTGTCCCGGCCGGAGAGGTACCCGTACAGCGCGGGGCCCTCGATCAGCGCTCCCACCCGGGGCAGCACCGAGCCGATCGACTGCGGCATCGGCGAACCCAGGACCGTCGCCACGCCCGAGGTGGGTGCGATCAGCCCCATCAGCATCCGGATCGTGGTGGTCTTGCCGGAGCCGTTCGGCCCGAGAAAGCCGAACACACTGCCCCGGGGCACCGCCAGGTCCAACCCGTCCACCGCGAGCTGGCCGCCCCGGAAGCGCTTGGTCAGACCGCTGGTGCGGATCACGTCGTCCGGGGCCGCCGGGCCCTGGGGGGGAGCGCCGGTCACTACTTCACCCCGGCGGCGCTCTGCAGCACCGGGAGCGTGACGGCGCCGGCGAAGACCCGGCCGTCGTCGGTGATCAGCACGTTCAGCACCTTGGTGCTGATCAGCGTGCCGCCGGCGACCGGCTTGCCGAGCGACTTGGCGAGGGACTGGACGTCCATCGCGGGCAGGCCCGTGCCGCTGCCGTGCTTGCGGCCCTTGGCCGTCCCGGCGGCGAGGCCGGCCGGCGGCTGGGTGAGCGGCCCCGCGGCGGGCAGCTTCGTGCTGAGCACGCTCGTCCAGCCCTCGCCGACGGTGTTCAGGCCGTCCTGCTGGTGGGGGAGCTCGATGCCCGGCTTCTTGGCCGGCTCCTTCGCCCCTGCGCCGGACTGCGTCACCTGGGCGCCCTTGGGCACCGTGAAGTCGAAGGTCTTGGCGTCCGGCTTCGCGAACGAGACCGAGCTGTAGTGCACGTCGAGCACGGTGCTGCCGCCGGTGGACCTGACCACTACGGCCAGCGGCACGCCGTTGGCCGCGTCCACCGCGATCCGGACCTCGGCGATCGTGGAGCCGGACTGCCGGGGCTTCACGCTCAGCTCGTACGCCTTGCGGCCGGCCACCGAGGCGGTGCCGTCCACCGTGACCGAGGTGGTGGCCGCGCTCTGCGTCAGGAACTGCCGGGCGGCCTCCTGCGGCGTGCTGGGGATGCCCGACAGCGGGGCCTTCTTCTCCGCCGGTGCGGCGCCGTGCGGTGTGGCGCCGTGCTGCGGCGCCGTCAGGTGCACCGCCTGGTTGCTCGCGCTGTCCCAGGCCCAGACCTGGTCGCCGTTGTGGACGACCTCGTACCCGGCGAGCTGGTCGATCAGGCCGATCCGCTGACGGTCCGGACCGTCCACCGCGACCTGAAGGGTGTGCTCGCCGCCCAGCAGCTCCGTCAGCTTGGACTGCGGGTCTGCGCTGCTCCCGCCGCGGCCCTTGCCGCCGACGAGACCCCGGGCGGTGCCCAGCAGCTGCGTCGGCACGCCGAGGTCGGTCGTCAGCTCGACCGTCCCGGACAGGGACTGGACGTCCGAGCCGAGTGCCTTGGCGACCAGCTGCTCCGCCGTCACCGACGGGAGAGCGGGGGCCGAGTCGCTGGCCAGTGCGGGCACCAGCCCGATGCCCGTCGCGGCGAGCGCGACCACCCCGACCGGGACCAGCACCCGGATCGCCGACCTCCGCCCCGACCTGTACGGCGCGTCCTGTTCCACCATGACGTCCAACCCCTCCGTAGGCATCAACTCTCCTGTACTCCATTACAGACGCCGGGCACCGTCCGGTCATCGTCCTGCAGGGCCAGATCGTGTACACCGAGCGGATCACGCGACCCTGAGGCAGCCTCAGGGTCGGTGTACTCCCAAGGGACGAAACCGGTCGCGTATCTTCACCCCATGGATGCAACGGACACGCAGCACCCCGTTCCGACGGCCACCTCGATGCGGCGAGCCCTGCGACGGGCCCGGGACGGCGTGGCGCTCGACCAGGGCGAGGCCGCCGTGCTGCTGCAGGCGCGCGGCGCTGATCTGCGGGAGCTCTGCGCCACGGCCGCGCGGGTCCGCGACGCGGGCCTGGAGGCGGCGGGGCGGCCGGGCACCATCACGTACTCGAAGAGCGTCTTCATCCCGCTCACCAAGCTGTGCCGCGACAAGTGCCACTACTGCACCTTCGTCACCGTGCCGGGCAGGCTCCGCAAGGCCGGGCACGGGATGTACCTCTCGCCCGACGAGGTGCTGGCCATCGCCCGCCAGGGTGCCGCGCTGGGCTGCAAGGAGGCGCTGTTCACCCTGGGCGACCGTCCGGAGGACCGCTGGCCCGAGGCGCGCGAGTGGCTGGACGCGCACGGGTACGACGACACCCTCGCGTACGTCCGGGCGATGTCGATCCGGGTGCTGGAGGAGACCGGCCTGCTGCCGCACCTCAATCCGGGGGTGGTGAGCTGGACGGAGTTCCAGCGGTTGAAGCCGGTCGCGGCGTCGATGGGCATGATGCTGGAGACCACCGCCACCCGGCTCTGGTCCGAGCCCGGCGGCCCGCACTTCGGCTCACCCGACAAGGAACCGGCCGTCCGGCTGCGGGTGTTGGAGGACGCCGGGCGCAGCGCCGTCCCGTTCACCACCGGCGTGCTGATCGGCATCGGCGAGACCTACGAGGAGCGGGCCGACGCGCTGTTCGCGATCCGGCGGGTGTCCCGGCAGTACCACGGCATCCAGGAAGTGATCATCCAGAACTTCCGCGCCAAGCCGGACACCGCGATGCGGGCCAGGCCCGACGCCGAGCTGGAGGAGCTGGCCGCCGTGATCGCGGTGACCCGGCTGGTGCTCGGCCCGTCCGCCCGCATCCAGGCGCCGCCCAACCTGGTCGACTCGGAGTACGAACTGATCATCAGTGCGGGCATCGACGACTGGGGCGGCGTCTCGCCGGTCACGCCGGACCACGTCAACCCCGAGCGCCCCTGGCCGCAGATCGAGGAACTGGCCGAGCGGACGGCCGGGCAGGGCTTCCGGCTGCGCGAGCGCCTCGCCGTCCATCCCGAGTACGTGGTGCACGGAGAGCCCTGGCTCGACCCGCGCATCCTGCCGCACATCGCGGCGCTCGCCGACCCGGCCACCGGGCTGGCCCGTGACGTGCACCCCGTCGGCCTGCCCTGGCAGGAGCCCGAGGACCTGCCCGCCGCCTCGGGCCGCACCGACCTGCACCGCACCGTCGACACCGAGGGCCGCACCGGCGACCGCCGGGCCGACTTCGAGGACGTCTACGGGGACTGGGACTCGCTGCGCGAGCAGGTGGCCGGCACCGCCGCCCCCGAGCGCCTGACCGGCGACGTCCGGGCGGCGCTCGCGGCGGCCGCCGACGACCCGGTGAAGCTGACCGACGACCAGGCCCTCGCGCTCTTCCACGCCGACGGCCCGGCCCTGGACGCGCTCTGCCGGATCGCCGACGACGTCCGGCGCGACACGGTCGGCGACACCGTCACCTACTGCGTCACCCGGAACATCAACTTCACCAACGTCTGCTACACCGGCTGCCGCTTCTGCGCCTTCGCCCAGCGCCGCACCGACGCCGACGCCTACACCCTCTCGCTGGAGCAGGTCGCCGACCGGGCCGCGCAGGCCTGGGACGTCGGCGCGACCGAGGTCTGCATGCAGGGCGGCATCCACCCGGACCTGCCGGGCACCGCGTACTTCGACATCGCGCGGGCGGTGAAGGCCCGGGTGCCCGGCCTGCACGTGCACGCGTTCTCGCCGATGGAGGTCGTCAACGGGGCCACCCGGACCGGGCTCTCGATCCGGGACTGGCTCCAGCAGGCGAAGGAGGCCGGGCTCGACACCATCCCCGGCACGGCGGCGGAGATCCTGGACGACGAGGTCCGCTGGGTGCTCACCAAGGGCAAGCTGCCGGCCGCCACCTGGGTGGAAGTGGTCACCGCCGCGCACGAGTTGGGCATCCGGTCGTCCTCAACCATGATGTACGGCCATGTGGACACCCCCGCGCACTGGCTCGGGCACCTGCGGCTGCTGGCGCAGATCCAGCAACGCACCGGCGGTTTCACCGAGTTCGTCACGCTGCCGTTCATCCACACCAACGCGCCGGTCTACCTGGCGGGCATCGCCCGGCCGGGCCCGACCATGCGGGACAACCGCGCGGTGGTGGCGATGGCCCGGCTGCTGCTGCACACCCACATCCCCAACATCCAGACCAGCTGGGTCAAGCTGGGCGCCGAGGGGGCGGCCGAGATGCTCCGCTCGGGCGCCAACGACCTGGGCGGCACCCTGATGGAGGAGACCATCTCCCGGATGGCCGGCTCGGCCTACGGCAGCTACAAGTCCGTCCGCGACCTCGAAGCCATCGCTGAGGCGGCCGGCCGTCCGCACCGCCAGCGCACCACCACCTACGGCGAGGTCCCGGCGGAGCGCCGCGCCGCGGCGCTGGCCTCCGACGGGCACCTCCCGGAGCTGTTGCCCGTGCTGGAGTGACCGGAGGGTGAACGCCGGGACAACAGTCGGCCGACGGAGCGACGTTCGAGTCCCAGCGGCGGATCGGGTCGGCCGTTCGAATACAGTGCGGGGACGCTCCCAGGCTTCGTGAGCGTGCCCTGCCACCGAGACGAAAGGTGCCGACCCGTGATGCCACTGTGGTCACGCGCGCAGCAGCAGGACTTCCGCAGCCGGGTGCGGGGCTGTCTGCTCGGCGGGGCGATCGGTGACGCGCTCGGCGCCGGGATCGAGTTCGAGTCGCTGGAGCGGATACGCGCCGTGCACGGTCCGCTGGGCGTGACCGGCTACGTGCCCGCGTACGGCCGGCGCGGGGCCGTCACGGACGACACCCAGATGGTGCTGTTCACCGTCGACGGGCTGATCCGGGCGCACATCCGCCGCGACAGCGGCGGCTGGCACCCGCCCACCGACGTCCACCGCGCCTACCTGCGCTGGGCCGCCACACAGGCCGACTGGGGCCCGGACGAGCGGCGCGGCGACCTCGGCTGGCTCGGGGGGCAGGAGTGGCTCTACGCCCAGCGCGCGCCGGGCCAGGCCTGCCTCTCCGGCCTCACCGGGCCGGACGCCGAACGGCTCGGCACCCTGGACGCACCCCGCAATCCGCACTCCAAGGGCTGCGGGACGGTGATGCGCGCCGCGCCGTTCGGCCTGCTGGCGGCCTGGGAGCCGGGGCTGGTGTTCCAGCTGGCCGTCGAGTGCTCGGTGCTGACCCACGGTCATCCGACCGGCTACCTCTCCGCCGGGGCGCTCGCGGTGATCGTCCACTCGGTGGCCCGGGGCGGCACCCTGGAGGAGGGCGTCCACCTGGCGCTGGCCCTGCTCTCCGAACGCCCGTCGCACGAGGAGACCACCGCCGCGCTGCGGGCGGCGCTGGACGCCGTACGGGCGGGGGAGCCGTCCGCCGAGCGGGTCGAGGAACTGGGGGAGGGCTGGGTCGCCGAGGAGGCGCTGGCGATCGGGGTGTACTGCGCGCTGGTCGCCCACGACGTGACCTCCGGCCTGCTGCTGGCGGTCAACCACTCGGGGGACAGCGACTCCACCGGCTCGATCTGCGGGCAGCTGCTGGGCGCCCTGCACGGTGAGACGGCGCTGCCGCCGGTCCTGCTGGCGGAGCTGGAGGGGCGCGGGACGCTGCTGGAGCTGGCCGACGACTTCGTCCTGGAGCTGCTGCACGGGCCCGAGCTGCACGGTGCCGAGCACCCCACGGCCTGGGCCGAGCGCTACCCGGTCTCCCGCTAGGGGCCGCTCCCGGGCCCGTCCGTGAGGGCCGCTGCCGGACCGCCGTCCCGAGCCGCCGTCCCCGGCCGTCCCGGGCTGCCGTCCGGCCGCCGGACGCCGAGGCGCCCGCCACGGCTGGCGCGGCGGGCACCCGATCGGCCGGATGCGTCCGGCCGAGTGCGTCCGGCCGCCGACGCTGCGGCCCGGAACGCTGCGGCCGGGATCGCCGCGACCGGGATCGCCGCGACCGGAGTGGTCCTGCGGGGGAGTGGCTTCAGCCGACGGCGGTTCAGACCTCGCCGAACACACCGGAACCGGCGGCGGCGGCGAAGGCGGCCCAGGCCTCGTTCGAGAAGTGCAGCTGAGGGCCCTCGGGGTCCTTGGAGTCGCGGACGGCGACGGTGGCCGAGCCGGGCACGGCGATCTCGACGCAGGCGCCGTTGCCGCCGCTGTGGGTGCTCTTGCGCCAGGTCAGGTTGGTGGTCATCTCTTGAACCCCTCTGCATAGGTGTGAATCAGCGACCGGCTGTCCGCGACGCTGAGCGCCGCAGCCCGCAAGTGGTCGTAAAGATTGGTATAGCGGCGGACGTCGGCCTCCTTCTCCAGATAGAGGTCGCTCGTCACTCCTTCGAAGTAGACGACCGTCGAATCCGCTGACTCCGGGAACTCCATCAGGGAGAATGTCCCGGTCATGCCGGGGTGGGCGCCGTGTTCGAACGAGATCACCTGCAGGTTGATGTTCGGCCGCTCGCCCAGATCCAGCAGTTGGTAGAGCTGGTCCGCCATCACCGCCGGTCCGCCCACCTGCCGCCGGAGTACCGCCTCGTCTATGACGACCCAGAGGCTGCCGAGCTGGTCCTCGCCGAATATCCGGCTCTGCCGCTTCAGCCGGACGTCCACCCGGCGCTTCACCGCTCCGGCGTCGTAGTCGGGCGAGGTGCCCTCGACGACGGCCTCCGCGTAGGCGCGGGTCTGCAGCAGCCCCGGGACGAAGGACGACTCGTACGCCCGGATCGAGGACGCCTCGGCCTCCAGCCCGATGTAGACGCTGTACGGGATGTCGCCGAACTCGTGCCACCAGCCGCGCTGGCGGGACTCCCGGGCCATCTCCATCAGCCCGGCCCGGACCCGCTCGTCGGCGACCTCGTAGACCTCGCAGAGGTCGCGGACGTCCCGTTGGCTGATGCTGCGCCGGCCGTTCTCCAGTCTGCTGATCTTCGACTGGGAGACCATCAGGCGACCTGCGACCTCTTCGGCCGTCATGCCCTTCAGCTCACGCAGGCGGCGCAGTTCGGCGCCGAGGCGGCGTCTGCGAACTGTCGGATTGATGTTGGCGGACACATCGACCTCCGGCCGGACCTCTGGCGTGCCCAGGAGCGGCGCGCCTCGGAACAGTGTGGAAATTGGTACCAACCCCCCTGACTCGGAGCAGCATGTCATCTCGGCTCGCATCGGCGCCGGGGAATCGCGCCAGCACACTTGAACGGATCATCGGAAAAGCACTCAAAAGGGATCATGCGACTTGCGTCCGGTCCGCCGAACCGATAAAGGGCCACCGCGGTCCGTCCCCCGGGACCGGACCCCGTGCCGCGCCCTCCCGGCCTGCCCGGGGACGGCAACAGGGCGGTCCGTCCCGGCAGACCGCGTGCCGGGCGAACCGCCCTGAGGTGCTCTACAGGTTCAACTACGCACACCGTTCATCGCGACAGGGTCACCTCGCGCCCACCTGAGTGGCCACGCCGCGGCCTCCGGCGACCGTCCTGGCGACCGCGGGGCGGCCGCCTCCGACGGTGCCCGCGCCGGCGGGCCCCTGACGCCCCTGCTGGGCCGGCAGGCCGTTCTGCACGTCCATCACGGCGTGCGCGACCATCCCGCCGAGCGGGTCGTACCGGATCAGGTCGCGCAGCCGTGACCGCGACGACCGTCCCTCGTTCCCCGGGTAGAGGTGCTTGCCCAGGCCCACCGCATGCGCCAGCGCCGCCAGGGCGGCCGTCCGGGGGTCCGGCGGTACGCCGGTCCGGATGGCGGTGTCCAGGCGTTGCTTGATGGCGGCGTTCGTGCAGTCGTCCGACGCCTGGTACCGCGTCGTCGGCAGCACGCCGCACACCTGGCCCGGCACAGCCGTCACCATGCCGCACCTCTCCAGGTGCGCCAGGTACGTCTGACGGAGCCCCAGCCGGGGCCCGCCGATCCAGTGCGCGGCCCGCACCGGGCTGCCACGACGGCGCAGCAGTTCCAGTGCGTGGTCCAGGGTCGGGTCGCCGGTCGGCCGTGGCAGCACCACGGCGATCCGGTCTCCGTCCGGGACGATTCGTCCGGCCAGGGACAGCTCGACGAGCTGTGCCCCGGCGAGTCCGAGGTCGAGGGTCTGCGGCTGCGCCGTGGTACCCGTGGTCGGGTCCAGGGCGAGCAGCAGGAGTTCCTCGGGAATTGTTCGGCGGCTCTTGCCCATCCAAGCCTCCCCGCGTGGATGAATGACAGAGTGACGCCTCTCACAGCGGCTTGTCGAGTACGCCTCCGAATCGTGACCTTGGCCCGACAGGCGGGAACCGCGCCCGGTGGGCCCGGCGTCCCTCCCATGGAGTGGCCGCGGACGGAGCCGGCCGGGAGAATAACGGCCGGTCGGGCGGGGTGCGTAGGCCGGAACGGCTGCCGGTGGCGGAGACTGTAGAGCTACGGGCGCGCGGTGTGAAGCCGGGCCGCACGATTCTGATATTTGGCATGTTGATATTCAGCGGGCCGGTCCGATCAGGGCCGGCCGGGCTCAAGCGGGTCGGCGGCCGGCTGGGCGGACGAGGAGGATGGGTTACGTGGGCGAGTCCCCCGACACTGTGCGACGCGACGGGGAAGCAGAGGCGGTGAAGCCCGGCGCACCGGCCGGGAAGGCTGCCGCCGGAGAGGGCGGCGGCGGTTCGACCGTGACGCTGCGGGTCCGCGATGTGGACAGCCACACCACCATGCTCCGGATGCCGGTGGACAACGCGACCACCATGCTGCGGATGCCGGCCGAGGCCGGGGAGGAGACCGAGGGGAAGGCCGAGGAGGAGGCCGACGACGAGTCGGCTGCCCCCGCCGGACCCGAGGTGACCAGCGAGGACGGCGAGCCCGCCGCGGCCGGTGCCGAGACGGAGCCGGCGGCGGCGTCGACCCCCGCGCCCGCTGCGGAGCCTGCCGGCGAGGCCGGTGAGAAGTCCGCCGCGGAGACCGCCGCAGCCGATCCGCGTCTCGCGATGCGGGACGGCCAGGAGTCGGCCGGTGCCACTCTGAAGATCTCGCTGACCGCCCTCGCGGCGAAGAAGCGGACGGCGGAGGAGCCCGCCGCTGGGGCGCCCGCTGTCGAGGAGCCTGCTGCCGAGGCACCCGTGGAGGAGAAGCCTTCGGAGGAGGAGCCCGCTGCCGGGAAGCCGGTGGCGAAGACGCTCGCCGCCGAGAAGCCCGGGATCGAGAAGCCGGTGACCGACAAGCCGGTGACCGAGAAGCCCGCCGACGACGAGTCGGCGGCAGGTACGGTCCCGGAGCCGCCCGACGAGCCCGAGCCCGAGCCGGAGCCCGCTCCCCTTCCGGAGCCGGAGCCCGTTCCGACCCCCGAGCCGGCCCCGGCCCCGAAGCCCCGGCCTCTCCCGGAGCCGCTCCCGGCGCCCGAGCCGCTGCCCGTCCCCGACCCGGCCCCCGTGCCGCGGCCGGCCCCGCTGCCTCTCCCCGAGCCGCTCCCGGCGCCCGCGCCGATGCCCGCGCCCGAGACCACCTCCGAGGCGATGGAGGTGCTCGCCGCGCTCAGCGCCCGGCCGGTCTCGCCGTTCCGCCGGGGGCTCAAGCGGGTCACCATCTGGACCGCGTTCCTCGGTTTCCTCCTCGGCATCGTGGTGGTGGCCCAGCTGCTGCGCCCGCTGCCCGGCCCCAAGGCCAAGCTCTCGCTGCCCGCTTCGTTCACCTTCACCGGTGACGCGCTGAACCTGCCCTGGCCCGCCAAGGGCCAGGCCGCCGCCGAGGTGGTCGGGGTGGGCACGCTCGGCGGTTCGGGCGCGGAGACACCCGCGCCGATCGCGAGTGTCACCAAGGTGATGAACGCGCTGCTGATCCTCCAGGACCACCCGCTCAAGAAGGGGGAGAGCGGCCCGAAGCTCACCGTGGACAAGCAGGCCGCCCAGGAGTCCAGCGACGCCGACCAGTCCCGGGTCACCCTCACCGAGGGCCAGCAGCTCACCCAGTACGAGGCGCTGGAGATGCTGATGCTGCCGTCGGCCAACAACGTCGCCCGGCTGCTCGCCCGCTGGGACGCCGGTACCGAGGACGCCTTCGTCAAGAAGATGAACGACCAGGCGGCCAAGCTCGGCATGGGCAACACCACCTACGCCGACCCGGCCGGCTACAACAACGACACCAAGAGCACCGCCAAGGACCAGCTCAAGCTGGCCGAACTGGTGATGCAGAACGAGGTGTTCCGGCAGGTCGTGGCCACCCCCGACACCAACTTCAACAACCAGCGGATCTACAACACCAACTACCTGCTCTCCCCGAAGAACGGGGTCATCGGGGTCAAGACCGGCTCCAGCACCCCGGCCGGTTCCTGCCTGATGTGGGCGGCGGTCAAGGACATCGGCGGCGTCCAGCGGATGATCCTCGGGGTGACCCTGGGCCAGCCCCCGACCACCACCGACAACATCCTCAAGGCGGCCCAGACCGTCAGCCAGAAGATCATCACGGCCGCACAGACCGGCCTGACCGGCCAGACGCTGGCCAAGCAGGGCGACACCGTCGGGTACGTCGACGACGGCCTCGGCGGCCGCGTCCCGGTCGTCGCCGCCAAGGACATCACGGTGGCCGGCTGGTCCGGCGTCACCGCCAAGGTCACCCTGGACACGGTGAAGCTCGGCCACGCCGTCAAGGCGGGCACCCAGGTGGGGACCGTCACGGCCGGTGAGGGCGACGGGAAGACCCAGGTCCCCGTCACCCTCAAGAGCGACCTCGCGCCGCCGTCGATCATGTCGCGCCTGCTGCGCCTGCTCTGACCGTCCGCCACCCGTCGCCGCTCGTCCGCCACCCGTCCGGTCCGCTGCCGGACACCGAGGAGCTCCCCGCCCATTGCCGGGCGGGGAGCTCCTCGGTCTCTCGGCACCACCCGAACGGGTGAGGCGGTGAGCGGACTACTTCTTGCCGGTGAGCTTCTGGATGCGGGCGTTGATGCCCCAGCCGGTGACGCGGAAGAGGGCTTCGACGAGGATGTTGCGGCTCATCTTGGAGGCG
>NZ_BAAANT010000077.1:0-14413 GCF_039529945.1 Kitasatospora kazusensis
GGCTTCTTCTTCCCCATGCTCTCCATGATGGACATCATCCTTCCGGGGCCGAAGCCCCTGATCTCAGGTGTCCGTCAAAGCGGATCAAGCCCACTTCCCCTACAGCGAGGAGACATGGTGGATCCCGTCACCGGTTCGGTGGTGGTTGCGATACTGGGCCTGGGCGGGGGTGTGGTCTCCCTGCTTGGGCAGTCGTTACAGCTGCGCTGGCGTGCACGCCAGGCCGAGGCCGAGCGCCAACTGGCGCTGGCCCTCACGGCTCGGTGCTGCGGTCTATCCACGCCCGGCGCGAGCCAGCCGCAGGCACAGTCACAGGGGAGCTCGGACGAGCATGAGTGAGAGCGGACCAGTGGAGGGGGATCCGGGGTTCTCCGCCTCCCTAGGGCAGTACGCGCCGCTACCGGCGCCAGACATTGGGGCGGCCTCGCGCGACGGCGATTTCTCCTTGTTCTACCGGGCGTTCGCTTTGCGGCTGACACGCTTTCTTATGTGGCAGGGCGCATCCGCTGCGCTGGCCGCCGACCTTACCCAGGACACCATGATCAAGGCGTATCAGGGCTGGAGCAGGATCGAGGCGCCGGAGGCGTGGAGCCGCCGGGTTTCCTCCCGCGCCCTGGTCCGCCACCTGAGCCGGGTGGAGGAGGATCCGGTAGATCTTGTTCCGGAGCCAACTTCACTGCTCCCCCGGCCGGGGGAGGCAGCCGAGTGGGAGCAGCAGCAGGAAATCCTCCACGTGCTGCGCGGCCTGCCGCCACGCCAGCGGCAGGTACTTGCCTGGACCCTGGACGGATTCACCCCTGCGGAGATCGCCGACGAGCTGGGCCTGGAACCGGGATCGGTTCGGGCCAACCTGCTGAAGGCCCGTCGCGCTGTCGCAGGCAGGATGACGACCCGCGAGGAGGAGTGATGGCCGAGCGCCTGGTATCGACATCCCCGTCCGACGGCCTGCCCGCAAGACTGGGGGTCCTAGGGCAGGGATTCCTGGACGGCCTCGCGAACCGCTTGAACGTCGAGGCGGGACTGTGCGAGGTTCTGCTGTACTCCCGCCACCGGGTGATGGCCGACGAGCTAGCCACTGTGATGGATGTTGAAGCGGGTCTGGCGTTGATCGTCCCGACCACATCTGAGAGGGCGATAAGAGCCAACTCGCCCTGGTTTATGTGATCACCCCGGAGGGTCATAGGGGACTTACCGGACAGAGCTCCCTCCAGTGAGGCGGGAGTCACCGTTCGAAGCCTGCCGATGAGGCCGTCCACGCGAATTCCGCAGGAGATGGTCCGTCACCACGAGGAGCAGATCAGGACCAAGTTTGAGGAAACGGCTCTTATCGCCCTCTGAACCGGTACAGGACCACCCGCCGGTGTTGGACGGCTTCAAGTTGCTCCGCTTCCGGGTCGAGCTGATCGAACCGCAGCAGAGGCTTGCGTTGCGAGAACACCCGTTGATCACGGCGGGTGTCTTGGCCGACCTACTCGGTCGAACCCTCGCCCTCAACTACGACCTGCACTATGGCCTGGGCTTCGACCGATACCACGGCATGGCACGACCGCGGGCCGTGGCTCTGGCCCGTGACACCGCACAGGAGCTCGCACGGGAGCTCGACCGACGGGCGGCACTGGGCCGACAGTCCCGGGACCTCGCCCACGAGATCGTTGCGTTGCTGGAGCCGACCTACGCCGCCGTGGACCGGGCGGTCTCGGTGGGCCGAATGCTCGCTGGAACGCTCGCCGAAACCATCGCAAACTGCCTTCAGCAAAGGCGCCGCATACCGACGGTGGCGGTCGGCGCACTGACCAGGGCAGTCGCTCGCGGGGACTCCGTCCGCGCTCTGGTGGGGGCTGGACAACTGGTCGAGGCCCTGTCTACGCAGATCGCCGAGTTGGTCGGCCTCGGTGAGGCCGACCAACTGGATCTCGTACTGCTCTCCGACCTATTGGACGACTTCACTCGGGCTGACCTCAGCACCGCCGACCTGACAGGGGTCGACCTCGCCGGCGTCCGTTGGTCGGAGCTGCATACCTGCTGGCCAGAGGATCTTGACATCGAACGACTCAAGGAGGACTCACGGGAAATCCCCCCGGGCTCTGGTATCTACATCGTCGAGCCAGGAGCCGAGACGGCTTACGTGATTCGGGTATGAGCTGGAGTACTGGTTCACTCACACTTGCGCGAAGTGATAGCTGAAGTGCGGCCTCCGTCGCTGAGACGCGCCAACCTTCTGGGCGTGCGCTGGGGCCCGTCAACGACCGGCATCCCAGTGGCTACGCATCTGGGTGTATTCCGGCAGAGAGACCTGGCGGGCGCCCAAGGGGGAGGAGCCGGCTAGCGGGGGGAGCCTGTACTGACAGGGTGCCATCCCACTGTCTCCACACTGTGCTGGTGCCCCCGAGTGGCTCTGGGGTGAACTACTGCCCGAGCTGACGACACCGCAGCGAGCTCGGGCGCAGCAGGACCCTGGGCGTCTCAAGGCGCGCGACCAGGGTATGGCCTGGTGACAGCGGAAGGGGCTAGTGGGTCTGGGAGAGGGCCTTCGGTCGCTTGCCTCCGGGCTCGTCAGCGGGCAGTGACTGAAGGGTGTGTGCGCTAGTGGTTGAGTCGCTGCCCTTGAGTCGCTGGGTAAAACTGCAGGTCAGAGGGCTAGGTAGGCCCCAGTCAGCGACTGAAGCGACTCAAGTTTGGGTATATGAGGACATTCGCGTGTGCGCGTGTGCGTGATAGATGTGGGCTTCAGTCGCTTCAGTCGCTGGTTTGTCGGTTGAAAGGCTCCTGACCTGCGGTTTTCTGTGAGCTATTCAGTCAGCGACTGAAGTCTCTCGGTCGCTTGGTGTCTCTTCGGTAGCTGGTTGGTATCCCGGGCGTGGCGTTTGCGTGCCGGGCAGTGGGCACTCGGCTAGTCTTTCCCGGGTCATGTTGGAACTTGGGTCGCTTCAGTCGCTGACTGGGGCCTAGCTAGGCCGATGACCTGCAGTTTTATCGGCAAGCGACTGAGGCGTCCCGCGCGGGTGCGGCTCGGGTCGCCTCAGAAAGGTGCGGGGGAGGGTTTCGATGGAGGTGGAGCAGGTCGCCGGTGAGGCCCCGGTCCGCCCGGCTCCCGGGCCTTCTCCTGCGGCGGTGGCCCGGTGGTGTGCCGCACAGGGCTGGCCGGTGCACCCGCTCGCTCCCGGGGCGAAGGTCCCGCCTGCGAACTGCTCCGCCTGTCAGCAGGCCGGGCACGATGCCCGGCAGTGCCGGTGCCGGGCAGAGGGCCGTTGGTGTCACGGCTTCCATGCCGCGACCACCGAGCCGGAGCTCATCGACCGCTGGTGGTCCCCCCGAGGCCCCGGTTTCGGGGTAGGGGTGTCGTGCGGCCCGGCCGGCTTGGTCGTCGTCGACGTTGATGCTCATGACGTACCGGTTCCGCCCCGCGACAGGGTCCTGCCCGGTGTCGCGATACACGACGCCGTCGATCTCACCGGCCTGGCCAACGGCTACCACAGCCTGGCCCTGCTGGCAGCCCTCAACGGCAGTCCCAACCCGGCCGAGGACGCGGCGACGCTGCGGGTGCGGACCCCGTCCGGGGGCCTGCACATCTGGTACCGGTCCCCTCAGGGGCTGCGGCTGCTGTCCTCCGGCGGATCCAGCTCCGGGCGGGCCCTGGCCTGGCAGGTCGACATCCGCGCGCACGGCGGATACATCATCGCCCCCGGTACCACGACCCCCGCAGGCACCTACCAGCCCCTCGGGCCGGTACGGACCCCCGCACCGCTCCCCTCCTGGCTCGCTCGCGAACTCGTCCGCACCGGACACACCGCCGCCGTGACGCCCCCGGCTCGCCCCCTCGCGGCGGTTCCGCCCCGGGCCCGCCAGGCCGTCACAGCAGCAGGCGGCGGCACCCCCGCCGAGCGCCTGCTCGCCTCCGCTATCACAGCCGTCACCGACTGCGCGGTCGTCCCCTCCGGAGCGGCGTTCTCCGACAAGCTCAACCGCGCGGCCTTCACCGCCGGAGGCCTCGTAGCGGCTGGCCGCCTCGACCACACCGACGCCTTCCGCCTGCTGATGGACGCAGCCCGGACCGCCCGCCCCGGGCAGGACCGCCGCGCCCGCCAGATCATCGTCAGCGGCATGGCCGCCGGTGAGCGACGCCCTCTTCACTGCGAAGGACGACCGTCATGAACGCCACCGAAGGAGGCTTCGACCCGGTGGCCGTCGCCCAGCAGATCCTCACTCCGCCCTTGGCCACGACCCTGCCCGTCCCGGGACAGGCCTCCCCCTCTCAGGGGGCCCTGTTCGACCATGTCCCGGCTACGGTCGCTTCAGTCGCTCCGGTCGCTGCGACCCAGCACGGGCACGTCTTCCCCGGCCACGTTCAATGGGCTGGCCAAGTTCCGGCCATGGTCGCTTCAGTCGCTGTCCAGCCCCCGGCGGCGACCCCGCAGGGCCTCCTCCCCGACAGCCTCTCCGACCGCGGCAACGCCAAGCTGTTCGTCAGCATCTACGGCCGCGACTACCGGCACGTCCCCGGGCTCGGCTGGTACCGCTGGGCCGGCCACCGCTGGCAGGCCGACGAAGATGACACCGTCCTGTGGGCCGCCGGCGAGATGGCCGAACAGATCGCCACCGACGACCCCCGCGGCCACCACTCAAGCTCCGAACTGCGCCGCCACCGCCGCCGCGCCCTCTCCACCTCCGGCATGAACGCCATGCTCATGCAGGCCAAAGCCGCCCCCGGCATGGTCCTCAACGCCGCCCTGCTCGACGCCGACCCCTACGCCCTGTGCACCCCCGCAGGCGTCGTCGACCTGCGCACCGGCGCCCTGCTCCCGCCCGACCCCGCCACCCAGCACCACTCCCGCTCCACCACCCTCGGCCCCCAGACCATGCCCACCCCCCGGTGGCAGCGCTTCCTCGACGACACCTTCGGAACCGACGCCGACGGCCGCCAGACCGCCGACTTTCTCCATTTGCTCCTCGGCTACTCCATCTCCGGCGACGTCGGCGCCCAGGTCATGCCCTTCCTCTACGGGCAGGGCAAGAACGGCAAGTCCGTCCTCCTGGACGTCATGCTGCAACTGCTCGGCGACTACGCAGACGCCGCCCCGCCCGGCTTCCTGATGGCCAAGGCCTTCGACGGACACCCCACCGACCTCGCCGAACTCCACGGCCGCCGCATCATCGTCTGCTCCGAACTCAAGCCCGGCGACAAGTTCGACGAGGCCCGCGTCAAACTCCTCACCGGCGGTGACAAGATCAAAGCCCGCCGGATGCGCCAGGACTTCTTCTCCTTCGACCCCACCCACAAACTCTGGCTGCTCGGCAACCACCGGCCCGAGGTCGGCACCGGCGGCTTCGCCTTCTGGCGCCGGATGCGCCTCATCCCCTTCGAGAAAGTCGTCCCCGAAGCCCGGAAGATCGACAACCTCGCCAGCGTCCTCGTCGCAGAAGAAGGCCCGGGCATCCTCGCCTGGCTCATCGACGGCGCCCGCCGCTACTTCGCCGGCGACAAGGACCTCACCGGCCCCCAGCAGGTCCAGACCGCCACCAACGCCTACGCAGAGACCGAGGACCACGTCGGCCGCTTCCTCACCGAAGCCTGCAAACTCGACGAGACGATGCGCGCCGAACAGACCCAGCTCTACGCCGCCTACACCCGCTGGTGCGCCGACGAAGGAGCCAACGCCGTCTCCGCCCGCGCCTTCGCCGCCCGCGTCCGCGACACCCTCGGCATGCCGTCCCCCAAGGGCATGATCCTTTCCAACTCCCGCAAGTACTACCCCGGAATCGGCCTCATCGCCGACCTCCACGAGGAGCAGCAGCCGTGAGCGCCCTGATCGACCCGGCGGAGCTCGCCCACGAGACCGAGCTCGTATGGCTGGAGGACACCGACGCCCTGGACTACGTCCGCCAGTCCATGGAACGCCTGCCCTCGCGCCGCGGCAGGCCGGCCTACCACCGGGACGGTCGGATGGTCGGCTACGCGGCGCTCGGGCCCGACGCGAAGGCCTCCCGGGCCTCGGGCACTTTTCGGCGCAGGGTGTTCTGGCTGCTGCCGCACGACCGTGACCTGCAGCCCGACGGGCTGTACGCCACGGGAGCCCCCTCCGAAGCGGTGGACCCCCGTACCGTTGCGCCTACGGTCAAGGGCTACAAGACGGAACGGAGCGAAGGCGGGCCGGCCTCGCCCGCGATGATGGAACTCGGAATAACGCTTCCGAAGGCCTGACCGGCGAGTGACACCTGGTATCTGCCGATGCCGACGGTCGGCTGTCTCGTGACGGCGTCGACCGGGTTCAGCTGCCCGGCTCTGACCCGGCCAACGCGGCGTCGCCCCGTTCGTCGTGCCCGCGCCTGGGCCGACGGGGCCCCGGAAGGCAGGCAAGGCCTGGCCCAGCTCCGCACGCCGGGCAGCCAACGGAGGTGGCGTCGTTCTCGAGGCGCCACAGGTCGCGCCGCATCCTCAGTGCCTTTTTCTTAGCTGCCAGGCGTTGCTTTTTGGCCGGCTCGGCGCTGGCCTGGGCGGTCCAGTCGTCCAGCGGGTCCGCCGGCAGGTGGCGCAGGTCCGTATCGAGCGGCGGCGGCGGGGGGACCGCGGGGCGGACCAGCCCGTTGAGCCCGTCGAAGTAGAACCCCCTCTCGTAGAGGACGAACTCCTTCGGCTCCAGCACACCGGCCAGTCTGCGGCGTGCGGCGTGGATCGCGCGCTGGCCCAAGCCAAGGGGCGAACGGGAGACCTGCGCGGCACGCACCGAGCAGTGCGGACAGGTAACCGAGAACACCAGGACCAGGTGCCGGTGAGCATTGGTCGGTGCGGGCGGGTGGCGTGATCACCAGCAGGTGGTCGACGGGATTCTGCACAGGGTGAGGACCAGGGTGCGCTGGCGCGGTCCATCCCGGAGAAGACCGACAGCCAGGCCGCCCGCCTGCGCAGAAGATCATGAGGCGGATGGCCGCCGGGATTCGACGAGGAGCGGTAGCAAGAAGCGCAATGCCGTCGAGAGAGCCATCCTGAGCACGTCACCAGGCCAGGGGGCGGGACTGGTCACCGCCCTCGATCTCCTCCGGCCAATCAACGGGCCCGCAGTCCGTCCGGCTCAGGATGCCAGGGTCCGGCGCGTATCTTTCCTCCGGAGGTCCGGACCACCAAGCCCGTCGGGTGCGTGGAAGAGGTACTTCCACCAGCCTGCCGTCGTGGATCATCCAGAGGCCGAAGCAGTCGTCCTCCTCGTCGTGGATCAACACCTGCACCGTCTCCGGACGAGGCCATGGCAAGGACTCCAGATGCTTCAACAGCCCGGATCGCCAGCTCATGTGCTCGAACTCCGCGCCCCAGCCGAAACCCCAGTCACCGCCCGGGCGCATCTCGGCGAAGCAGCCCACCCAGGTACGAGTAGGGTCCGGCCTCGTCAACGGCTCCATCACGTCGCCTGCATTCTGGGCCAGCACGATGACCTCAGCGATTCTGCTCATGCCATGGAGTATCGCCGTCGATCACCGGCCTGACGCAACTGGATAAGCTGCTGGTCAGCGCGATGGTTCGGTCAGCATCCCCACCTGACCCATGATGTACACGGTGGCCGGCTGCTGGTGGGCGGTGATCTCCCCGAGGTCGGCGAGGATCAGGTTCTCCCACGTCCAGCGGCGCTCTTCGGCAGACAGCCGGTGGTAGTCGACGCCGGGCGGCTCGCGGCGGGGCTGTGCGATCCGGCGGACCGGTTCGGAGAGGGCGAAGGCCCGCTCGGCGTCAGCCAGCGGACCGTGCAGCGCTGGCTCAAGGGCCAGGGCACCCCCAAGCCCGACGCCGCGAAGAAGGTCGAGCAGCGGGTCCGGGCGAAGTGGCAGCCGCGGGTGAAGGACCGCACCCGCAAGGCCGCCGAGAAGAACGGCTTCACCCTCCACCTGTCCGGCACCTTCGGCTTCAGCGCCGTCGGCGGCTCCACCGACGACCCCCGCGACCGGGTCCTGGAGAACCTCAAGATGCCCGGCAGCGTCGCCCAAGCCCTCTACGCCGCCCGCGACGCCGACGCCACCGACGCCGAGCAGGAGAAGCTGCTCGCCGACGCGCTGCGCGAGCACTACTTCCAGGACCGGGGCAGCCGCGCCCGGGGCGTCTCGCAGGTCGCGCTGAACAGCATCAACTGGATGGAGGCTGCCTGCAGCAAAGCCATCACGGTCGGCGACCCGTCCCACCGCACCATCAAGGGCATCCTGGTGGCCGGCGCTGAGACCGACCCGGAGCCGGAGACCGGCGATGCCGGGGCCGCGGCCTTCCTCCACGGGCCCCAGCAGCTGTTCGCCACCGTGGACTGCTGCACTGGCGGTGGCGACGTGGGGACCCGCGGTACCGACAGGGTCTACACAGGCCCGCAGCTGCGCGAGTGCCTGGTTGCGGGGGATGGTGGGCAGGATTCGCTGACGGTGAGGGGGCATCACGGAATCCCTGCCCTGGACGGCGCGTCAGTGGGTCCGGCTAGGATCTGCCCGCTCGGCCTGCTCCGTTCGGGGGCGGACGTCATCAGGCCGGCTGAGCGTCAACCGGCCGTCCTTGAAGGGCAGAACAAAACGGAATGACCACTCCCATACGCAGACCGGGTGGAGCGCGCCTGCTGCTCGTACTGCTGTCGGCGCTTCTCGGACTCGGCGGTACGGTCGCGGCCGGAAGGCCGGCGCAGGCCGCCGGTGCGCCTGCCTTCGTGGTGGTGAGCACCAGCGTCTACTGGTCGAACAACAACGTCTACGTCCAGCCCAGCGGCGGCTACCTGCAGTTCTCGGTGGGCATCAACGGGACGGGGCTGACCGGTACGGAAACCGTCACGATGACGTCCGATGCCGACAGTTCCCGGACCATCACCACGCCGTTCGGCACCGCCGACCCGTTGAACCACTGTTCCAGCTCCAAAGGCTCCAACGGCACCGGGTGCATGGTGAACATCGCGTTCCCCGCCGACAGCACGCCGGGCACGTGGACCATGACGTCCGTGGACCTGCAGGAACCCGACGGCTCGACCTACCACCAGCCGGTCACCCCCGATCTCGGCTACCGGAACACGATCCCGACGGCGCAGGTCCAGGCGGGGGCCAACCCGATCCAGGTCTCCGACTTCGCCCTGAGCGCCACCTCGGTCGACAACCGGGGACAGAACCGGACCGTCACGCTGTCGATGACCGCGAGCGACTCCGCAGGAACGATCACGCAGGCGATGCCCGAGTTCACCGGCGACTGCTGGAGCGAAGGCCCGATCACCTGGTCCGGCACCCGGCTGAGCGTGCCGGTCACCGTGCCCGCGTACGCGACCAGCACCTGCACCATCAACTCCTTCCGCGTGTCGGACAACGGCGAGCGCGTCGCCTTCTACCCGGGCTCCACCAAGCTGTCGATCACGGTCACCGAACCGGCGACCAGCACCATCACCATCGGCCCGGTCTCCTTCCCGCACGCGCTCCCCGCCACCGGCACGAACGCCCCGGTGTCGTTCACCGTGACCGACACCGCCCCGCTGGCCAGGATCACCGTCACCGCCCACGGACCCGTGTCCGGCCACGACTGCGCACCGTCGGCCGTCGTCCAGTACCCGCTCGGCACGTTCACCGCCTCGGTGAGCGTGAGCCTGCCGTTCGCCGCAGCGGGCAGCACCGACACCCCGGGCGGACCGCAGCCGACCGGCTGCGCGCCGGGCCTCTACGCGCTGCAGATCGACGTGAACGACTACCACGGCACGCACAGCTACGGCGCGACGGGCACGTCGCTCGGCGCACCGCTGGACATCTCCGTCGGCAGCGCCGGCACCTACGTGCCGCTGCCCCCGCAGCGCGCGCTGGACACCCGCCAAGGCTCGGCGGTGGCCGCCAGTGGCGCGCTGCGGCTCCGGGTCGCAGGGGCCGGCCAGGTCCCGGCGAACGCCGTGGCCGTCGTCATGAACGTCACGGTGACCGACGCCACCGCAGGGGGCTACGTCACCGTCTACCCGTCCGGCGAGGCCGCGCCCGTCACGTCCAACCTCAACCACACCGCCGGGCGGACGATCGCCAACCTGGTGACCGTCCAGGTCGGCGCGGGCGGCAGCGTCACCTTCCTCAACGGGTCCGGCGGGTCGGTCGACCTGGTCGCCGACGTCACCGGCTACTACGTCCCGGACACCACCGGCGCCGTCTACACCGGCATCGACCCCCTCCGGGCGCTGGACACCCGCACCGGCACTCCCGGCACCCTCGCGGCGCGCGGCACCACCACCCTGAACCTCTGTGCCCGCGGCGGGCTGCCCGCCAAGGCCACCGCAGCGGCCCTCAACGTCACGGTCACCGGGCCCGGCACCTCCGGCTTCGTCTCCGTCTACCCGCACGGCCAGGCCTGGCCCGGAACATCGAACCTCAACTTCACGGCCAGCGAGACGATCCCCAACATGGTCGACGCCAGCCTCGGCAACGGCTGCTCGGTGGACATCTTCAACGGCTCGAACGCACCCGTCGCACTCATCGTCGACACGATGGGCTACTTCACCCCCGACACCACCGGCCAGACCACCGACGGCGTCCTGGTCACAGGCCGGCCGGAACGCCTCATCGACACCCGCACCGACCGCACCCCGCCAAAGCCGGTCTCCGGATACACCTCGATATCGGGCTGGGGCCTGCGGCCCGGCGACTGGGGAATCGGCTCACTACTGCTCAACGTGACAGCGACCGGCGCCACAGCGGACAGCTACGTCACCGTCTTCCCCGACGCCGCGCCCGCCAACTCCCCGCCGGACGGGACCGGTCTGCCGATGTCCTCCAACCTCAACTTCACCCGTGGCGAGACGATCCCCAACATGGTCAACGCGACGGTCGGGGCCGACGGCTACGTCGACTTCTACAACCACGCGGGCGACGTCCACCTGGTGGTGGACCTCTTCGGCTACTACACCCGCAGCAGCACGGGCGTCCCGCCGAACGCCGCACCGGCCCGAGCCGCAAGCACCTCCCCCACGGCCTCCGGGGTTCCGGGCACCGCGCTGGCCGCGCACCGGCTGATGACGACCACCGTCCCGTCCTGACCACCTGTCGGACACCACAAGAGGGCCGGGTGCCACCCCGCAGGAACGGGGCGGCACCCGGCCCCTCCTCCGCACCGGAGGATCAGCCGCCAGCGCGGGGCTCACAGGCGCCGCGTCCGCCGCATCCCCGGACTCGTCAGAAGGACCCCCAGATCCGCCAGCTGCTGCGCCGCAGCACGGAGACCCGTCACGCAGAGGTCGGCGGGCGCGAGCTGCGCCGCTGTGTGGGTGGTGGTGAGTCCGATGACGGCGCTGGCCTCAGCGGCCACGCCTGGGCTGTCCGCTTCATCGAGCACAGCTGAGGAGAGCCGCCGCCCGCACGTGGCCGCAGGACCCAGCCCGGCTACGCCCGATCCGCACGCAACCCGCAGACCGGCGACCCGATCGACATCCCGGCGGGGCACAGCGTCAAGGTCAGTGCCGGTTCCAAGCTGAAGGACGCCGCGAAGGGCAAGTGACACAAGTCCAGGGGCCGGTAGCCGCGGTCACGGGCACCGGCCCTCTGCTCGGGCTTCGATCCCTTCGAGGGACGGTCTGAACAGACGCGGACACCGCGGAGCCGATCACGCGAGCGGCAGCTCGGCGGACACCGGCCGGGCCGCCGCCGGGCCGACCGGATGCCCGGTCGGGGGTTGCGGCCACCGCCGAGACCCAGCCGTCGCGGGCCCCTTCCGGCGCAAGAGCCGGCCCTTCAACGAACCGCACGCGCCATCCGCAACGCGGCCCCCGCAGACGTCACCACAAGGGCGGGGGATCGGCGTCAAGGGCGCGCGTCGCTGACACCCCGGATCCAGGCCAGCGCGTCCCGCACCCCGCAGGCGTAGTCCCGGACCCTGCTGCACAACCCCTCCATCCCGCACTGGAGACGGGCCGCGTGCTCCTCGGAAGCGATCTGAGCGCCGGACGGACACTCGCGCCCCGTCACCGGCGCGCCGCTCACCGGCGGCCGCCCGCGCAGCCCCAGCGCCCAGAGGTAGCCGTCCACGGCACCGCGATCGTAGGACACCTGCCTAACGCCGCCCGCAGGTGCTCCCCGCAGGCGCCGGACAGCGCTCTCCACCTGGCGGCGGGAGCGAGGCGGCACCCGGGCAGGCGCGTTGGGGATCGTCGTCACGCTGCACCATAGGCACCGATGAAAGCTGAAGTCCTGGCAAGGTCGGCCATCAGGACGTGGGACACGCCCCCCGACGGGTGGCGGCAACCGGCCAGTGCGGGCTGCGGCCACTCCCGCCACCGGTCACGCTGCCCACCGCCCCGCCCCGCGATCCGGCAACAGCACTGTGCCTATCAAGGCGTAGACCCGGGAGTATCCGGCTCAGGGCGACACCGCCCCGGCGGCCGACAGCGCCTCCTCCACGGAGCTGGAAGAGGCGCGCTTCCCTCCTCCGGGGTGCCGGAACGAGGCGGCGCCCCGGTCGCGTCATCGACCAGGCCCGGGACAGGAGCCCCAGCCCAGCGCTACCGTGGAGACCGAAGCCACATCAGGGGAGCGCGAGATGACCGAACAGCCGGCTGCCACCGACCGCCAGACGCTGACGCCCGAGTCCGCCGCCGCGCTGCGCAGGTACGCCGCCGACGAGCGGGCCAAGGCCGACCGCCTCACCGAAGCCCTGGAGGACCTCGCGGTCAACGGGCTGCCCCGCGCCGAGGACTGCACCCCGTGGGAGACCATCCGGGATCGTCGCCTCGCCCAGCTCGCCGCTCAGCGCAGCCACGCTGCCTGATGCCCCGCGAGCACCGCCGCGCACAGATCGCCTTCACCCCGCTCGCCGAGACCCAGATCGAGGCGATCACCGACGAAGCCGAGATTCACGCCCTCGACCGTGCCCTCGCAGCCCTCTCCGTGGACCCCACCATGGGCGCGCCGATCCCCGGCACCGTGCCGGAACTACGCGAGTACACCGACGACATCGACGCCGTACGCCTCATCCACTACGTGACCGCGCTCCGTACGGTGGTGATCGTGGCGTACATCGAGGTCGGCTGACTGGGCACCCCCTCCCCGAGTCCAGCGCCTCCCGGTAAGTGGAGCCTTGCCGGCTCCCGGTTCTGGGAGGATCTGTGTCGGCTTGTCACGTGACGGGCCGGCAGTGATTCCGGAGGATTCTGTGGGTTCCGCGGTACGTAGTGTTGTTGTGATCGGTGCCGTTCTCCTTGCCGGGGCGGTGGGCTGCTCGCCGTCGGCGACCCATAAGGCAGGATCGGGGGACCAGGCTGTCACCACGGCGTCTTCCGCCGGTGGCGCGGCGGGTGGTGGTGTGATCCCGGTGGGTGCGGGCCCGCGGGCCTCCTACACGGCGCAGGCGCAGCCGACGCCGGGAAGCTGTCACTACCGGTACACCGCGGCGAAGCAGCCGCTGCCGGATGCGGCGTGTACGCCGGGTGCGACGAGTCCGGCGGTGACGCAGGCGACGATCGGCTCGACGATCTGCAAGCCGGGCGGGTACACCTCCACGATCAGGCCGCCGGTGAACATCACCGGCAAGGAGAAGGCGGCCAACGCCGCGTCCTACGGTTACACCGGGCCGATGGGTGACGCCGAGTACGACCACCTGATCAGTCTCCAGCTCGGCGGCGACCCCAATGACCCCCGCAACTTGTGGGTGGAGCCGCCGTCCCCGGACCACGTCCCCGGCAAGGGCCCGAACAACCCCAAGGACGCGGTGGAGACCCACCTGCACACCGCGATCTGCAAGAACCAGGTGACCCTGGCCGCCGCGCAGCAGGCCATCGCGACGGACTGGACGACCGCGGAAGCCAAGCTGGGCATCAAGGCAGCGGCCTCCGACGGTCCCGTCGAGTCCGACTGACCGCCAGCCGCCGCACGCGCCGGCCTGGTGCGGGCGGCGACCGGCCGTGTGACGGGCCTTCGGATACCCGGAGGCACCGATGCCGCTCCTCGCCCCGATCTTTGACCCCGGCGTCCTGGCATGAGGCCCGCGCCGGTATCCGGACCTCATGCTTGGAAGCACATGGGGGTTCCGCGGCCGATGTGACGGTCGCATGCCCGGTCCCCGGTTCACCGACAGTGTCGGGGGTTCACGGGGCCGTCCGTCAGCTGTCGTCGGCGGGCGCCCAAGGCGTGGACGGTGAACTCGGGGCCGCTCTCCACGCGGGGCCCCGCATGCCGACGTTCGGCTCCCGGCCCACGACGCGCTGCAGTTCCTCGCGGATCTCGCGCAGGCCCGCGGCGAAGGCCGTGGACAGTTCGCTGCGCAGCGTCGGGCGGGGCCGACGGAACCGGGTGACGTCTTTGTCATGTTCTTCTGGGCGCCGATTTACGGGTGAGAGCGTGATGGGCCCCTGCTGGCATACTTTGACGTCACCGCCCGTCCCCACCGATGAATCCGCAGATCACTTCACATCATTACCGGGAGAACCCATAACCGTGAGCAAGAACATCAACA
>NZ_BAAANT010000078.1:0-12509 GCF_039529945.1 Kitasatospora kazusensis
GACGATCCGCTCGACGTTCTCGGCCTCGTTGTAGGTCGGGATGATCACCAACACCTTGCCGAGATCGGCGAAGGTGGTCTCCTTGGGGGCAGTCACGGGTCTGGGCCTCTCGTCGTGCTCGTCGCGCTTGTGGATACGCCGGCCGGTCGGATGGATCGGTCGGGTGGATCGGTCGGGTGGTGGGTCGGCCGGGGAGGTCGGCGGGCCGTCCGCACCGGCGTGCTGGGCCGCTACGGGTGTCTGCGCACCAGCAGGGACACCGTCAGCCCGCGCAGGTGCCGGACCTCGGCCGGGGTGAAGACCGCGGCCAGTGCCCGCGCCTGGTCGGTGGGCAAGCCCAGGTACGGACTGTCGCGGTTGTCCCCCGTGCCGATGGTAACGATCCAGGCCCGGGTCTCGTCGCCGATGCACCCGGCGGGCACCGGGCACTGGACGGGGAAGAGGTCGTCCGCCTGGACCGGCGTCCGCTCGATCAGCAGCGGGGTCGGGCGGACCGGGGGCGGCAGGTAGTAGCCGACCGCCGGTCCGATCATCATCCAGGCCTCGTTCCCGGCCGGGGCCGCGATCCCGTCGCCCGTCCGGTAGCCGGCCGCCACCAGTGCGGCGGCGCCCCGGAAGTCGTTGTAGGTGTGCGCGGTGACGAACCGGACCTCCCGCTGCTGCGGCAGCCCCACCAGCGCGGGCCCGGCGGTCAGCGCGAGCGCCAGGACGGCCGCCGGGCGCCCGGGCAGTACCCGCAGCAGTACGGAGTGCACCGCCCCGACCCCGCCCCCCGCCAGCGCGGCCCAGGCCGGCAGCGTGAAGAGCAGATAGCGGTCGAGGAAGTACGAGGTCCCGCCCTGCGAGACCGCCCAGACCCCCAGCACCGGCAGGCCGGCCAGGGCCACCAGCTGGAGGGCCGCGCTGCGCCCGGCCGGTCGCAGCAGCGCCGCCAGGGCCAGCGCCAGGAAGGTGTAGAGCACGCCGCGCGAGTCGAACAGCTCCGGCCAGAAGGTCCAGAGCCGGTCCGGGCCCGGGGCGGTGATCCAGTCCAGCTGCCGCCCGGACTGCTGCCGCCCCAGCACCATCAGCGGGACGAGCGGCAGCACGGCGCCCGCGACGGCGGCCGGGAACTGCCACCACAGCGCCCGCCCGCCCGGTCGCCGGGCGGCCACCGCGACCACCACCAGCTGCCCGGCCAGACTGCTGAGCGAGACCAGGTGCAGCGCCCCGGCCAGGGCCGTACAGAGGCCGTACCAGGCCCACCGGCCTGCCGTCGGCCGCTCCAGCGCGCGCAGCAGGCACCAGATCCCGGCCGCCACCGCGCAGGTGACCATGGCGTACGCGCGGGCCTGCTGCGCGAACGCGGACACGTTCGGCACCACCGCGAACAGCAGCCCCGCCGCGAGCCCGGCCACCCGGCTGTCGAAGAAACGCTGCGCCAGCAGCGCGGTGAAGGCAGCGGCGCCCGCCATCGCCAGTACCGAGGGCAGCCGCAGTGCCGGTACCGAGTCACCGAAGAGCGTCGTCCAGAAGTGCAGCACCAGGTAGTAGGTGCCGTTGCTGGCGTCGACGTTCCCGAGCATCCCGAACAGCTGCCCGAGGCTCCGGGTGGCGGCGCTCCAGCTGGACACCTCGTCACGCCAGAGCTCGGGGGTGCTGATCCGGTGGAGCCCGAGCGGCACCGTCAGCAGGGCCGGCCAGAGCCAGACGCTGCCGACGAGTCGGTGGGTCAGCGCGCGGGCGCGGGCGGTGGTGCCGCCAGGGGCGTCGGCCCGGGCGCGGGCTGGTGTCGCGGGTGGGAGGTTCAAGAGCTCGTCATCCGGTGGGCAGTGACCTGCGGGCGGGATCTGACGGACAGTGAGGTGATCCGCGCGGACTGTCACCAGGATACGGGAGCCCGCCGGCCGGTAGGTCCGGTATGCACGGGTTCGCGGGCGCCCCGCTCCGGCCGGTCTGGGGCGGCGGCGGGGGCCGGGGCGGAGGTCGGGGCGGAGGCCGGGGTGGAGGCCGGGGTGGTCAGGCCCAGAGCGTATGGGCCAGGGCCGTGCCGAGGTAGGCGGCGCCCAGCCCGGCGGCGAGCGAGGCGACGACGTTCGCCACCGCGAGGAGCCTCGCGCCGGTCTCGGCCAGCCGCAGCGTCTCGTAGCCGAAGGTCGAGTACGTGGTCAGGGCACCGCAGAGGCCGGTCCCCAGCAGCAGTTGCAGGTGCGGCCCGGCCGCCCCGGCCGCGACGGCCCCGGTGAGCAGGCCGAGGATCAGCGAGCCGACCACGTTCACCGTGAACGTCCCCCAGGGGAAGACGGTGTCGTGGCGGGCTTGGACGGCGCGGTCGGTGAGGTAGCGCAGCGGCGCGCCGACGGCGGCACCGATGATCACCAGGAGCCAGTTCACCGCGGCCTCCTCGCGGTCGCCGCCAGCAGCCGGACGCCGGCCGCGCCGGCCCAGACCGCGCCCATCGCGGCGGTGAGGGTCCCGGCGAGGTACAGCAGCGCGAGGCCGACCCGGCTGGCGCTGGTCAGGTGCTGGACGTCCACGGTGTACGTGGAGAAAGTGGTGAACCCGCCCAGCACCCCCGTGCCGAAGAACGGGCGCACCAGCGGGTGCGGGGAACGCAGTTCGGTGATCACCGTCAGGAAGGCGCCGATCACCAGGCACCCGAGGACGTTGATCCCCAAGGTGGTCCACGGGAACGTGCCGGGGGCGGTCGGCCACCTCAGCCCCGCCCCGTAGCGGGCGCAGGCGCCGAGAACGCCGCCGGCCGACACCACCGCGACGACCACGCCCGTCGCTGGGCCCGCGGTACGCGGCTTCGCGGCTGCCGCCGCCCGGGGTGCCGGCCGGCCGTCGCCCGGCCCGGCCGGCGATTCGCCGGAGGGGCCGCCGGGTGCCGGTGGTGCGTCGTCCTCGGTGGCCATGTCGCTCGCTCCCTACACGCGAAGGGCCCGGCCGTCGGCCGGGCGCGTCTGCCAGGTGTAGGGACTGTTGGCGGCACGGGCCGCAGTTCGGGTCCGGCGAGCCCCACCGCCGTGCGGCCGGGCCGCGCACCCAGGATAGCGAGTGGGGTATCGGGCAGGCGTTCGTCCTTCGACGGAAAACCTCCCCTTCCGAACATGTCTGCTGCCGATGTATTGTGGGTGCGGGGCGCGAACCGTCCCGTACGAGCGCCGACCGGGCCACCCACCCCGGCGGGCCGCGCCACGACAGCGATCCCCAGGAGACGTCCACCATGGCGGTAAGCGACGAGCGGACCCGCACCCACCCCGTGGTGCCGCGCCTGCGCACGCTGCTCACCAGTGAACGGCCGCGTCCGGACCTGATCCGCGAGCACCCGGCGGCCTGGCGCCTGGCCGTCGCCACGGTGTGCTTCGGCGCCTTCATGGGCCAGCTCGACGCCAGCATCGTGACACTCACCTACCCGGCGCTGCGCACCGGGTTCCACACCTCGCTGGCCGGGGTCGAGTGGGTCTCACTGGCGTACCTGCTGACCCTGGTCGCGCTGCTGGTCCCGGTCGGCCGCCTGTCCGACGTCCACGGCCGCAAGCTGATGTACCTGTACGGCTTCGCGATCTTCACCGCCGCCTCCGCCGCCTGCGGTCTGGCTCCGGGCCTGGCCGCGCTGGTCGGCTTCCGGATCGTCCAGGCCGTCGGGGCGGCCCTGATGCAGGCGAACAGCGTCGCTCTGGTGACCACCAGCGCCCCGCCCGGCCGGATGCGGGCCGCCCTCGGCATCCAGGCCGCGGGGCAGGCGATCGGCCTGGCGCTCGGCCCCACCGTCGGCGGCGCGCTGGTCGCGACCCTCGGCTGGCGCTGGGTCTTCCTGGTCAACGTCCCCGTCGGCGTCATCGCGCTGGTCTCCGGCCACTACCTGCTGCCCCGCACCCGCCAGTGCGCGGGCGCCGCGCGGATCGACCCGGCCGGCGTCCTGCTGCTGGCCGCCGCGACCACCTCCGCCCTGCTCGCCCTCTCGGTCGCCTCCGGGCTCGGCCTGCCCTCCTGGACGGCCGCCGCGCTCGCCGTCCTCGCGGTCTGCGCCGGCTTGCTCTTCCTCCGCCGGCAGTCCCGCCGCCCGCACCCGCTGATCGACCTGCGCCTGCTCCGGACCGGGCGGATCGGCCCCGGCCTGCTCGCCGGGCTGTGCGGTTACCTCATCCTGTTCGGGCCGCTGGTGCTGGTCCCGGTCGAACTGGCCGGCCACGGCGGCACGCCGCTGGCCACCGGACTGGTGCTCACGGCGCTGCCGGTCGGCTTCGCCCTCGCCGCCACCACGGCCGACCGGCTCCTGCCGCCCGGCTGGAGCGACCTGCGCCGCAGCCGTACGGGCATGGCCGGCTGCCTCGCCGCCCTCGCCCTGCTCGCGGTACTGCCGCAGCAGGCGTCCGTGCTGCCGTACCCGCTCGCGCTGCTCGGCCTGGCCCTCGGCCTGTTCGTCCCGGCCAACAACACCCTGGTGATGAAGGCGATCCCCAGCACTTCGGCCGGTGCCGGGGGCGGCATGGTCAACATGGCCCGAGGGCTCGGTACCGCCGTCGGTGTCGCGGCCGTCACCCTGGCCTACCACCTGGCTCCGGCGGGCACCGGAGCCCGTACCGCGACGCTGACCCTGGCGGCCTTCGCCGCTCTCGCCCTGGCCACCACCCTGCCGGGGCGCGGCCTCCGCCCCCGCCTGCGGGGCGGCCGCGTCAGGCGTTCGGGGTGAGTGCGTAGCGGACGGTCTGGGCCTGGATGAGGCCGTCGCGGAAGACGAAGGTGTCGACGCCGTGGTCCGCCCGGTTGGTGTCGGAGTCGGCGGCCCACTCCAGGAAGAGCAGGTCACCCTCGAAGACCCGGACTCCCAGCTCCCACTTGGCATGCGGGAGGTCGGCGAACAGCTGCGCGAAGGCCTCGCGCACGCCCTCCCGGCCGCGCTTGACGCCGTCCGGGGAGATCACCACCGCGTCCTCGGCGAAGTTGGCGACGATCCCGTCCAGGTCCTCGGCGGCCAGGGCCATCCCGTGCGTCCGGAAGATCTCCTGCGGGGTACGGGTCACCTTGTTCTCCATCTGTGCTGCCTCCTGGGGGTGGGGGTTCGCGTCGGCCGACGCGCCCGCGTGGGCTCGGTGCCCGCCGCAGCCCGGGCCTGACGGTCGGCCAGGCGGTCGGCCGGACGGTCCGCTGGGATGCGTCGCTGCCGGAGGGGCTGCCGGGCGAGGGGCCAGTGTCCCGCCCGTGGCGGCGGGCTTGTCAAGGGAGACGGCTGCATTCGGCCGCACGGCCGACCGGTGGGTCGGCGCCCGGCGGGCAGGGGGCTACGGCAGGAAGTTCACCTCCGGGAAAGCCGGGGACGGCCCGTCGAGGAGGTGGCCGCGGCGGTGTCGCAGGTGCAGGTCGAAGAAGGCGAGCGGGTAGGCCTGCTGGATCCGTACCGCGTGGGCCGGGTCGAGGGTGCCGATCCATTCCTGGAGCTGCTGCTCGGTCATGCCCAGGATCTTCGCCGCCTGCGGGATCAGCACCTGGTTGTCGCCGTACGAGCTGTGGACGGCGCCCTCGGCCCGGATGTTGAGCCGCCAGCCCCGCAGGTGCGGCCAGAACTCGGCGACGTCGGGCTGGTCGGCCCGGTTGAACACGGCGGTCATCATCATGAACGGCCGGTCCAGATCCGTGGTGATGGTCGGCTGCATCGGGCCGTCGAGGCTCAGCCCGGCGCGGACCCGCTGGTCGGCGAGCATGGTGAGGGCGGTCGCCGTGCCGCCCTTCGACCAGCCGAACATGCCGATGCGGTGCGGGTCGAGAGCGTGGAGCAGGCCGGCGGGCAGCGCCCGGCGGTCGGTGTCGGGGTTGCGCCCGGCGGCGAGGTCCTCGACGCAGTCGAGGAGGAAGCGGATGTCCGCGGCGAAGGCCGCCGGCCCCATCGGCTGATTACGGTCGGGAGTCAGGACCCGGCCGTCGGGGAACTCGGTGAACGCGTCGTAGGTGTGGTCGACGGTGACCACGACATAGCCGTGGCTGGCGAGCTCCTGGACCATCACGGTGTGGTCGGCACGCTGGCTGTGCGCGCCGTGCGAGTACACCACGACGGGTAGGAGGTGGCCCGCGCAGTGGACCGGAGCCCCCACGTGGCCGGAGGTGAGCGGGGCGAGGGCGGGGTCGATGGCGAAGCCCGTGTCCGTGAGGAACGCCCGCATCGCGCCGTCGGCCATCCAGGGAGCGACCGGGTGACCCGCGACATCCCGGGCGGGGTACCAGACGCTCGCCATCAGCTCGCGGTACCGGCCCGGGCCTGCGACAGGGTCCGGCCGGGAGGCGTCGAGCAGGTGCAGTGCGACGGTGCCCACGGGGTGCGGCCCGGTGGGCTCGGGCAGGGTCAGCCGGGCCGGGCCGCCGGGTGCGGTGGCGGGGGTGGCTGGGGCGGCGGCCGGGGTAGCGGCCGGGGCCGCCCACGCGGCTTGGGTGAGGCCGAGCGGGGCGGCGGCGCCGACCGCCAGCGCGGTGCCCAGCATGCGACGGCGCGTCATGGCGTTGCGGCTTGTGAAGGGCGAGTTCTCCATGCACGGAACGCTGTCACGCGACGCTGCCGGGACACATCCGACCACGGATTGATCTGCTGGGCGGACGTCAATCCGGAGATTTACATCTCTGGGGTGACACACGATATGTGACGCACTTTCACCTACCTCGTGAGTGAACATTCGGGGCGAGCACCGCAGGTGCGGCGGCGATGGGCGGCAGCCCGGTTGACGGACGGCGGCAGTGACTCCATGGCTGCCCGCATCCTCCCCGACCGGATCCCCGGCTGCATGACCGAGCCGCCTCAGGCCGTCCGCCGCGAGCCCCCGGAACGGACAGCCCGCAGCGGCAGTCCGACGGCCGGGTCGTCGGCCGTCCCCACGGCTGCCCGGAATGCCGGCAAATCCCCAGGTCAGCGAAGTGTGCGCGGACGAGTGGACGCACCATCGGTATAGGCATCCGCCCTCGGCGTCCCGATCCGCTAGTCTGTGATCGGTCGGACGGCCATCCCGCTGCGAGTGCGTCCCGGGACACCGCCAGGTGTCGCAGGAGGTGCTCGCGCACTGTCCGGCCAGGGCTTCTGCCGAGCCGAGCAGGTACTCCGCCCAGGAGTGCCCGACAAGGTTCCCGGCAAGCCCCCGCCTCAGTAGCTCAGGGGATAGAGCACGGCTCTCCTAAAGCCGGTGTCGCAGGTTCGAATCCTGCCTGGGGCACAGCTAGGAAGTACAGAAAGGCCCAGGCCAGAGGGGTTAGCCCTCCAGTCTGGGCCTTCGTCGTTCGCGGGCTTCAATCCTCCCGTGCCCCATCCGTGCCCGATGGGTCCTGGTTGTCGAGCGCCTGGCCGGCCGCCTCACGCATCCGGCCGGCGATGGCCCGTCCCAGGCGCCGAGGACCCCCGGGACGGGGCTGACCGGGTGCGGGCGCGCCTCGAAACGGGGATGCCCCGTTCATCGGCACGGCGCAACCTCGGCGGCCGGTCGGCTGCGGGCGGTCGGCGCCAGGGTGACCCCTGCACCCACGGCAGCTACCTGGCTCTCGGTGTAGCGCGAGCTGGTGCGAGTCCAGTCGGCGAGCGCCCGGAGGAACCGGTCGAGCGCCCCGGCGAACGTTGCCGTGACGGGATGGAGCGCGTCGGAGTCCGTGAGGCGGGCTTCGTCGCGGACGGCGGTCGTCATGAACCAGAAGCGGGTTCTCTCGGCGTTCAGCTGCTCGTGCACCTCCTGCCGGGCCTCCTGCGGCGGTAGGCCGACGCTGTGGGACAGGGCGGCCTGCGCGGTGAAGGTGTCGCCGACGTCCTTGGAGGAGAGATCGTTGGTGAGGGTGCCGACCGCCGAGAACGCGTCGAGGAGCTTGTGCACCAGCAGGGAGGACCAGTCCGGGGTGACGCAGTCCAACGCCAGCTCGCACCACATCGCGGCCAGCAGCATCCCGCCGTCGACCGGCCGGAGCAGCAGGTACTCGCGCAGCGACGGCGTCCGCCCGGGCCGCACGTAGGTCGACAGTTTGTCGGCCGCCGCGTTCAACCAGGCGTCCAGCTCGGCCTGGTAGCGGGTCCACCAGTCCCGGGGCATCACGGGTGCGGTGTGGCCGACCAGGTCGGCGAGCGCCCGGACGGTGGGGTGATCGGTGTGCTCGGCGGCTTTCCCGTACAGGACGTCGAGGAGCTGCATCACGAGCTGGTCGGCCGCCCCCGGGGCCGCGTCGCGCAGCTCGGTGTCGATCAGGTCGTCGGTACGCCAGGTCCACAGGGCCCAGCGGGCGGCCAGGTCGAGGCGCGGACTGCTTGCCCCACGCCACGCGGCCAGGAACAGGTCGACGTAGCCGTGCGCGAGGTAGGCGTCGGGGGCCGGGTGCAGGCCGTAGTCCGCCAGGAAAGCGCGGGCGGAGCTGTACAGGTCGGTCACCGGTCAACCGCCGTAGTCCGTACGGACACGACGTGGGATCGGCCACTCATGGTGATGCGGTGGGTCACCTCGCCGTCCTGGGCGAGGGCCTGCTCCACTTGGTGCTCCTCGCCAGGTCCGAGGACGTGCCGGGCGGCGTGGTACTGGTCGAAGCCGAGAGGCAGTGCGCGCAGGGACTTCCACAGCGCGTCGAGGGCGGACGAGAGACGGGTGAACGTTGCCGGCGGGGTGATGCCTTCGATCTGAACCGTCACCGGCTCTTGTAGTAGTGCAGACGGGGTCATGGCGCCACCTCTACGGTCTCGTTTGCCAGTTGAGCGTCAGGCGTCAGCCAGTGGCTTCGCCTGCCGTGCTCAGGACCGTACTGGCGACTCCCGCACGTCATCCGAACTGTCAGCTCGGGTGAACTGTCAGCTCGGCCTCACAGCACACCCATCCTTTGGGCGAGAGACTCCGCCTGCCGGGCATGCATCGCCCGCGCCCTACGGATCAGGCCCAGTACCAGATCCCGCGCCATCGCCTGGCGGGCCAGATCCTCCGGCGCCATGCGCTCCAGCTCCAGCAGGTGCAGGAGAACGGCCGTATCCTCCCGCCGCAGGTCGTAGCAGCGGGCTACCTCCAGCGTGAACGTGAACTCGCGCTCCATCGATGGCAGGCCGCTGGTGTCTACGGCGTCGGCCATCCGCAGGGCCTCGCCCGCTTCGCCTGCCTCCATCTCGATGCTGATGCGGTGCAGTTCGACGTTGGTGGGCCCGTATGCGGTCCAACCGACGTTGCCCTCGCCGACTCGCTGAGCTGTGACCTGCGCTTCAGTCAGCCGCTCACGGGCGGTCCACCACTCGCGGCGCCGGGATGCAGCAACCGCAGTGACGAGTTGCAGGGCGCCGGCCATCGCCGCGTACTTGTCCTCGCCGGCTGCGGCTCGCGGGTGGAGTTCCTCGGCGGCTCGAACGGCGACCTGTTCGGCACCGTCCGGCTCGCCTGTCGCCAGGAGGACGTGCCCGAGGTTCCATTGGGCTGCCGCGATTCGCAGTGGGTCGTCGGCGTCCTCGGCGGCGCGTACGGCCCGATCGGCGGCGATGAGGGAGAGGTCAACTCGTCCGGTGCGCCGTAGGTAGGAGCGGAGCAGGAAGTACAGGTCGGCGGCGCACCGGAGGGCTTCGCGGCGCTGGTCGGGGTCGTTGCGGTGGGCGCGGACGGCGTGTTCGGTGTCTGCGATCAGAGTCGGCAGGACAGCGCCGGCCTCGGTGAACCTGTTCGGGGAGGCCTGCCAGCTTCGCCAGGCCCGTTCGATGCGCTCCCGCAGCAGATGCGTTTCTACGGGGACGGAGCTCTGTGGCGGTCCATAGCCCATGAGGGCCTGAACGATTGCAGGTTCGGTGCTGTCCGGCGGGATGGCGGCTGGTGCAGGGGCCTCGGCGAGTAGGGCGGCTGTGGGCACTCCGAGCTCTCTGGCGATGGCGTGCAGAACCGGAACGGTGGGGATCTTGAGGCCCCGCTCGATCTGCGAAAGGTAGTCGGGCGTGATGCCGACGAGGCCTGCGATCACGTCCTGGCGTCGGTTCCCGCGTGCCTGGCGGTAGTACCGAACCCTGTCCCCGATGGGCAGGTCTGATGCGACCATGACGGTCTCCCGTTTCCCTGACCTGATGCTCTCTCAGGGTAGAGCTGTTCCGGCCATGACCGGGGCACGTTGGCGGGGTGTGACAGGCTGGGCTCTCCTGGCAGGACCGACCCGGGGAGCGGGCATGGCGGATCGATTGGTGCTCTGGGATGTTGACCACACGCTGATCGCAACGCGAGGCGTCGGCCGTGAGATCTTCTCGGAGGCGTTCCAGCGGGTCACTGGCCGCCCGCTGGAGCATCAAGCTGAGATCACCGGCCGTAGTGAGCTTGTCATCTTCCGGGAGACTCTTGCGCTGCACGGGCTGCCCCGTGATCTCGTCGACTTCCCCACCTATGCCGCAGTCCTCGCTGAGGGCTACACGCGGCGGGCGGCGGAGCTCCGCGAGCGTGGGCACGCCCTGCCTGGGGCGGCGGCGGCCATCGAGGCGCTCTCCTCCGAGCTGGGTGTCGTGCAGACCGCAGCAACGGGCAATGTGAGACCCGTAGCCGAGCTGAAGCTCCAGGTGTTCGGACTGGACCGGCACATCGACTTCGACATCGGTGGTTACGGGGAAGATGCCGAGGTGCGCGCAGACATGATCACAGTCGCACTGCGCCGCGCCCAGGCCGATCCGGGTAACGCCATCATCTTCGGGGACACAGCTGCGGACGTTGAGGCGGGTGTAACCACGGGCGTCTTCGTGGTGGGTGTTGCTACTGGCCGGGCGAGTGCGCAGGAATTGGCTGATGCGGGTGCCGACTGGGTACTCCCGGGGTTGGAGGACACGTCCGCAGTTGTGGGTCTGGTCCGTAGCCTGCCGAGGACATAGCAAACGGGCTCCCGCCCGACCCGAAGGCCAGGCGGGGTGCGGCAGATCACGTCCTCCTCCAGCAACCGGCGCTCCGGGTAGTCGAGTTACCGGCAGGCCTGGTCGGCCGGGCTCGGCGGGGTCGTCCGTTCCGGCGGCGGAGGCCATTGGGGTGAATGTGTGCCAGGCCCCGGCCCGGGTGGCCGTATCGTGCGGGAAATACCCTAGGGGGGTATTAGGTTCTTGACTGGGCGGAGGCAGTCAAGGGAAGGCGGACCACCATGCATGCGATCCTCCACGCACTGTCCATCACCGGGTCGATGACCTGGGAGATCACCTGGGCTCTGATCCTCGGGTTCGCCCTGTCGGCCGTCGTCCAGGCGGTGGTGCGCAAGTCGACCGTCGTGCGGCTGCTCGGGGACGACCGGCCCCGGACGCTCGTCCTCGCGTCGGCCCTCGGGGCGGCCTCGTCGTCCTGCTCGTACGCTGCGGTGGCTCTGGCCCGTTCGTTGGTGCGGAAGGGGGCGGACTTCACGGCCGCGATGGCGTTCGAGATCGCGTCCACCAACCTGGTGGTGGAACTCGGCGTGATTCTGGCCCTGTTGATGGGGTGGCAGTTCACCGCCGCCGAGTTCGTCGGCGGTCCCGTCATGATCGTGGTGCTCGCGGTGCTGTTCCGGCTGTTCCTGCGGCAGCGGCTGCTGGACGACGCCCGCCGGCAGGCGGAGCGTGGAGTGGCCGGTTCGATGGAGGGCCACGCGGCGATGGACATGTCCGTACAGCGGGAGGGCTCGTTCGCCCGGCGGCTGTTCTCGGGCGAGGGCTACACGTCGGTGGCGCACGTGTTCGTCATGGAGTGGGCCGCGATCCTCCGGGACCTGGTGGTCGGCCTGCTGATCGCCGGCGCCGTCGCCGCCTGGGTGCCGGACTCGTTCTGGCACTCCTTCTTCTTCGCCGGCCACCCGCTCGCCGCCAAACTCTGGGGTCCGCTGATCGGCCCGCTGGTGGCGCTGCTGTCCTTCGTCTGCTCGATCGGCAACGTGCCGCTCGCGGTGGTGCTGTGGAAGGGCGGCATCAGCTTCGGCGGCGTCGTGTCGTTCATCTTCGCGGACCTGCTGATCCTGCCGATCCTCAACATCTACCGGAAGTACTACGGCCGACGGATGGCCGCCTTCCTGCTCGCCACCTTCTACGCCGCGATGGTGGTGGCCGGGTACGTCGTCGAGTTCACCTTCGGCGGCCTCGGCCTGGTGCCCGACCAGTCCGGGGCGAAGGTCCCGATGGGGGGTGTGTCCTGGAACTACACCACCTGGCTGAACCTCGCCTTCCTCGCCCTGACCGCAGCCCTGCTGGTCCGCTTCCGGCGCACCGGCGGACCGGCCATGCTGCGCATGATGGGCGGCTCCCCGGACGCCGGTCACGACCACGCGGGCCACGAGCACACCGGCCACGGACCGGCGGCCCACGACCGCCCCGGGCACGGTTCGCCGGCCCACGACCACCCGGACCACCATCACTGAGACGGCCGCGGCCGGGAACGACGGCGGTCGGGCTCCCTCCCCGCGAACTGCGCGGGGAGGGAGCCCGACCGTTGGTGCGATGCGGTGCGGTGCTACGTCAGGTGACCTGGGGTCAGGAGACGTTGAGCGCGGTGTCGTCGATCACGAAGCTGGTCTGGAGGGAGGAGTCCTCGGTGCCGGTGAACTTGAGGGTGACGGTCTGGCCG
>NZ_BAAANT010000079.1:0-12113 GCF_039529945.1 Kitasatospora kazusensis
CTGCAGGGGGGACCCTGTGGGAGAGTAGGACGCCGCCGAACAATCTTTCACAAATGACCCCTCATCCGGGAACGGATG
The DNA here is from genome assembly GCF_039529945.1 of Kitasatospora kazusensis. Taxonomy (NCBI): domain Bacteria; kingdom Bacillati; phylum Actinomycetota; class Actinomycetes; order Kitasatosporales; family Streptomycetaceae; genus Kitasatospora; species Kitasatospora kazusensis. The sequence continues at coordinate 79 of NZ_BAAANT010000079.1, forward strand.
GGGGGTCATTTGCATATCCAGGACAGTTTCCGGAACCCCCGAACCTTCGTTGGCACGGGCGGGAGGCCGTCCCTGCCGCGTGGCTTCAGGGCATCAAGTCCGAGACTGCACGAGGACCTGCTCGCCCTCTCCGTTCGGTTCTTCGAAGTTGGCCAGGTAACGGGCGAACAGTTTCTCGTCCACGGTGACGGAGTTGGCGCCCGCCTCGCCGTTCCGTGCCGCCAGGCGACGCTCCAGCGTCGTCCGGTCGGCCTTGAGGTGGACCAGATTCCAACGGCAGCCGTGACTCTCGACCAGTGCCTTGTAATCCTCGCGGGCGGCGCGACTCCAGAAGCTGTAGTCCACCACCACGTCGCGCCCAGCCAGCATCAGCCCGATCAGTTCCTGCCGCTGGACACGGCGAACCTCCTCCTTGAGCTGGTCGAACGCCTCCACCTCCAGGACCAGGCCGGCGTCACGCTGCCCGAGCCGTTGCCAGACGACCTCGTCAATCGAGAGCCGGACAAAGCCTCGTCGCACCAGTTCCATCGCGTAGGTGGTCTTGCCCGCTCCCGGAAGACCGCACATCAGCACCACCGTGCTCACTCGCTGCGTCATGGAGCCACGCTACTGACGTCGGCGCATCAGTGTGAACCTCCTTCTGGGTAGCGAGGCCTGGAACCGCACTATCTGACACGAGAGCTGCTCGACTACCGTGTGCGTATGGAACTCCGGGAACCTGCCTGCCCGCAGTGCGAGGACACCACCCAACTGGGGGTCTTCGAGGAGCGCCGCAGATCCTTGGTCCACCCGGCTGGCGGGGTCCGGATGTTCGCCTCCGCCACCCTCGCGGTCTGGGGCGCAGCCATGCTGACCCAGACACGGCTCGTGGTGGGCGCACTGCTGCTCGCGGGGGCCGTGCTGGTCGGGGTCCGCGCCGTGCGGGCGGTGCGACGGGCGAGGTGGGTGCCACCAGCGAAGGTGTTCTACTGCCCCAGGTGTCTGATGCGCTTTCGGCCCGAAGAGCAGATCGCTGCCCCCATCCGCATACCTCATGCACCATGAGGTTCAGCCACCACGCCCATGAGGGTCTTCAGGACGGTTCACCCTGACGCGCCGAGGTCAGTAGCGCCGGAGGACACGCCGCTTCTGTCGCGAGAAGCGCGTCCGCTGGAGCGGCTCCCGCCGCGGTCTGTCCGCCCGGCGAGCTCTCGCGGTCGGACCACTAGTCGCGGCGCAGGCCGGGGGCGTACTCCGCCACCGCTGCGAGCACCTGATGCCTCGACGGGTTGACCATCGCCCGTCCCGCCACGGTAACCGTCGGCACCGTCTCGTTCCCGTCCGCGACCGAGCGGACGAACGCCGCCGCATCGGGGTCCTTCCAGATGTTGACCAAGCTGTACCGCAGCCGTGTGAAGCGCAGCTGTAGCCGTAGCCTCATGCAGTACGGGCAGCCGGGCCGCCAGTAGACCACCATGCCGTCGCGGTCCTCGCTCACGAACTCACCTCTCTGCCGCACGCGTTGGCACCGAGCTTAGACCGACCGGCAAATGGAGGGCCCCGCCGGTGGCGGACCGGGCTGCGGAGTTACCGGTTGCCCCGCGGAGGACGTGCGGGCCGGCCGTCAGGCCAGGGCCTCGCGTTCCGTCCGGGTCGGGTCCTCCTCCAGGTGCCAGTGCAGGTCGCTCACTCCGGGGTCCAGCGAGAGACGGGAGACGACCTGCTCCAGGGCGTGTGCGACGTCGCCGCTGATCGCCACGGTGGCGCGAAGGCTGGTGAGGTCGCCCCCTTCGCGGCGGGCGCGCAGGCCGGTGGGGGCCAGGCCGGAGGCGGTCAGGGCTTGCAGCAGCAGGGCGCGGATGTGGGTCTCCGAGCGGCGCTCGCACTCCAGGTGCACGGTCGCCCGGACGCTCGCGTCGGGGTCGGTTCCGGCGGCGGGCGCGCCGTCGAGCAGCCGTCCGGCCGGACGCAGGACGAGGTGCACGGCCAGCACCGCCAGCGTCCCGAGCAGCGCGAGCGTGAGTTTTCCGGAAGCCGCCAGGACACCGACGGCGGCCGAACACCAGAGTGTGGCAGCGGTGTTGAGCCCCCGGACACCCGCGCCGTCGCGCAGGATGACACCGCCGCCGAGGAAGCCGATGCCGGAGACCACGTAGGAGGCGACCCGGGTCGGGCTGCCGGTGTCGGAGACGGCTTCGCTGTAGAGGACGAACAGCGTGGCGCCGGTTGCGACCAGAGCGTTGGTGCGCAGGCCGGCCATCCGGGCCCGCCACTGGCGTTCGACGCCGATCAGGGCGCCGCAACCGACGCCGGTGGCCAGGCGGATGAGAAAGTCGAGTGTGGTCAGGCTGTGCACGAGGGCACCTCCTCGTCGAGGCGGGACGTCGGACGGCCCGGGTGTTCCGGACCGGCCCGCCGCACTGCCCACCGGCCGACGGTGCGTCAGTACGCACGTCGGTTCGCGCGTCAGGCGACTCACCGGACGGCTCGGGACGGCCCGACGGCTGTACGGTGCCGGAGAGCCGGCCGCGAATCGGCCGGGGGAGGGCGGCGGTTACCGCACGCCGGGGAACGGCGCGGGCAGGCGGGTGCGGGGCCGACTTCGGCCCGGACCACTACCGCTGCTGCTACTCGAATCCATTGCACTCGCCTCCTTCCGGCCGGGACGCACGCGCGGTGCGTCGTATCGACACGGCAAGGAGCGGACCGGCCCGGACGGCCGGCTCACCCCAACTCGTCAGAGCTTTGGCACTTCACGGCGTGATCCCGCGCCGGGCGACCGGCAGCTGGTGGGAAGCCACTTGGGATCAACCCTTAGGTCGGGAAGATCTGTCCTGAACCTGGGCGTCTCTCGACGTCGTGGGGTCAGTGGCCTGTGTCCGTGAAGACGCCTCACCGAACGAGGTGCCTTACTAAACCTTTGCCATCGTAGACCGCGCCGGGCCCCGCTCTGCTTCTTTTGGCGGATCCTTGATCCCGGCCCTCCTGCTGCGGCCCCCCGATGGGCCCCTCGGATGTCCCCCTTCGCTGTGCGCTTCCGGGGTGCCGAGGCCGTGCCCCTGTCGGCGTCGAGCCGCTGTCCGCGCCGGTCCGCTGTCGGGCGTGACAGCGGACCCGCGCGAGCGGTGACGGGTGTGGGGCGATGACCTGTGAGGTGGTGGTGTGGGCCCGTCAGTGCGGGGTGCCGAGGTAGGGGAAGCCCGGGAGGAAGTCGGTGTGCGGGCCGATGTGGTCGCTGGTGATCTTCCCGCCGCTGACCATGGCGAGCCGGGCGGAGGTGACGTCGTCGGTGAGGGACCGGCCGTTCGGGTAGGCGGCGGGCTCGGTGCGGTCGTAGCGCAGGATGTCGGGAAGTACGGTGCTCAGGGCCTGTTCGGCGGCCTGGGCGTCGTAGCCGCCGGTGTGCTGGAGGACCGCCGTCCAGGGGGCGAGGTAGCCGGCTCGGTCGTCGGCGGGTTCGCCCGCGTTGTAGGCGTCCTTGACCTCCTCCGCGTTGAAGTACGCGGTCAGCGACGGATGCGCGCCACGGTCGACCGAGACGGGTTCGCCGTCCTGGAGCAGGCTGACCCGGGCCCAGACACCGATCGGGCCACCCGCGCCCAGGTCGGCGCTCGGCAGCTCCAGCACGATGCCCAGGACGTTCTTGTCCGCCCCCCAGTCCACGCCGGTCCACTGGAACTGCTGGACGATGCCGTCCAGATCGGCGAAGAACGGGTCGCTGCGCAGCCCGGCGAAGAACCGGTAGGACCCGGTGGCGGTCACCACCGGGTCCTCACCGCCCCGGGTCACCGGGGCACCGGCGAGGAGTTGCTCGCCGCCGGCCCGGTGGTCGCGGGCCCGGTCGCCGTCGGCCCGGTGGACGGTGGCCTGCTGCCGACCGCCGTCCGGCGGGGAGAAGACGAAGCTGAAGGCTGTGTCGGCCCGGTCGTCGCCGTCGGTGTCGATGTTCACCCGGTAGACGGCGTCCGGATGGAACGCGGCGCCCTCGGACGGGGCGACCGGATGGACGTTCATGATCAGCACAGTGCGGTCGCCGGGCACGGTGAAGGCGAACAGGTCGGTGAGGTCGAGCCGGGCGTCGTCCCTGGGGGAGCGCAGGTTCGGCCCGCTGAGGTGATGTGACATGGTCCGAGCATCGACCGGCCCCCGCCGGTCCGCGAGCCGGCGTCATCCCGTTCGGCCGTGCCGTTCAGCCGTGCCGCTCAGCGGACGGCGCCCGGGACGGCGCCCGGGACACCGGCCGGGACGTCGGCCGACTCGACAGCGTCCAGGCCGGCGTTTTCCAGGCAAGTGCTGTCCGGACCGGTGGTGTCCCGGCCCTCCCCGGCCGGCCCGGCCGGGGAGCTCGGCGCGGGAGGCGGGGTCTCCTCGACGAGGAGCATGGCGATCAGTGCGACGAACGCGATCGGCGCGGTGAGCAGGAAGACGTCGCCGAGGCTGTGCCCGAAGGCGTTCTCGATCAGTGGCCGGACCCGGGCGGGGAGGGCCGCGAGGTCGGGGATGCCCGAGCCGTTGCCGCGCGCGGCTGCGGCGGGGAGGTGGGCGGCGGCGAGGTTCTGCGCGGCGTAGTGGTTGGTCCGGTGACCGAGCACGGCGCCGAGGGCGGACACCCCGAGCGCGCCGCCCATCGAACGGGCGAAGTTGGCCGTCGAGCTGGCGGCGCCCAGGACGGCGGCGGGTGCGGTGTTCTGGATCACCAGGACCAGGTTCTGCATGGTCATCCCGATACCGGTCCCGACCATCAGCATGTAGCAGGCGGTCAGCCCGTACGAGGTGTCCGAGCGCACCGTCCCGAGCAGCGCGAAGCCGGCCGTGAGCAGCGTGCCGCCGATCAGCAGGTAGACCTTCCAGCGGCCGTGCCGGGTGATCAGCCTGCCGACCACCATCGAGGCCACGGCCAGGCCCAGCACCATCGGCATGGTCTCGACCCCGGCCGTGATCGGTGAGCTGCCCCGCCCGAGCTGGAAGTACTGGCTCAGGAAGGTGGTCGCGGCGTACATGGCCGCGCCGATCAGCAGGCCGGCCAGCACCGACAGCGTCACCGTGCGGTAGCCGAACAGTGAGAGCGGGATGATCGGCTCGCTCGCCCGGCTCTCGGTGAGCACGGCGAGCAGGCCGAGCAGCACGCTGCCACCGACCATCGCGGCGGTCTGCCAGGACAGCCAGGCGTACTGGTCCCCGGCCAGCGTGATCCAGACCAGGAGGACCGTGGCCGAGGAGGCGATCAGGGCCGCGCCGAGGTAGTCGATCTTCGCCTCGCGCCGGTGCACCGGCAGGTGGAGGGTCTTCTGCAGCAGGACGACGGCGAGCAGGGTGAACGGGACGCTGACGTAGAAGCACCAGCGCCAGCCGAGCCAGGAGGTGTCCACGATGGTGCCGCCGATGAGCGGCCCGCCGATCGTGGCCAGCGCGAAGGCCATGCCGAAGTAGCCGCTGTAGCGGCCGCGTTCGCGCGGGCCGGTCAGGCTGGCCATGCACACCTGGCCGAGTGCGGTGATGCCGCCGGAGCCGAGGCCCTGGAGCACCCGGCAGGCGATCAGCTCGCCCGGGTTCTGCGACAGCCCGGCCAGCATCGAGCCGAGCAGGTAGATCACCAGCGAGATCTGGACCAGCAGCTTCTTGCTCACCAGGTCCGAGAGCTTCCCCCAGAGCGGGGTGGAGGCGCAGCTCGCCAGCAGCGTGCCGGCGATCACCCAGGTGTAGGCCGACTCCCCGCCGTGCAGGTCCGTCAGGATCTTCGGGAGGGCGTTGGTGACGATCGTGGAGGACAGCGCCGCCATGAAGATCCCGAGCAGCAGCCCGGACAACGCCTGCATGATCTGTCGGTGGTTCATCGCTTCGGCGGGTTTCATCGTGCGCCTTCCGGTTCCGGGTGGGGTCACGTCTCGGGGCGGGGTGACGTCGGGTCAGGCGGGGTGGGCCGCCACGGCCTCCGGGCTGGGCTCCTGCCTGGGCTGCGGGGCGGGTGCGCGGGTGTCCCGGTGGAGGCGCTCGCCCTCGATGTCGAGGTCGGGCAGCAACCGGGAGAGCCAGGCCGGCAACCACCAGGCGGCCCGTCCGGCGAGGGCGAGAACGGCCGGCACCAGGGTCATCCGGACCAGGAAGGCGTCCAGCAGCACACCGAGCGCGAGCGAGAAGGCGATCTGCCGCAGGATGCTGTCGTCGGTGTTGATGAAGGCGGCGAAGACCGAGAACATGATCAGCGCGGCGGCGGTGACGACCCGTGAGGCGTGCCGGGCCCCGGCGTGCACCGAGCGCAGCGGCTGCCCGGTCCGGACGTACTCCTCGCGCATCCGGGAGACCAGGAAGACCTCGTAGTCCATCGCCAGCCCGAACAGCACCGCGATCAGGATCACCGGCAGGAAGCTGGCCACCGGCCCGGTCCGGTCGACACCGATCAGGCCGCCGAACCAGCCCCACTGGAAGACCGCCACCACGGCGCCGAAGGTCGCCGCGACGGAGAGCAGGAACCCGGCGGTCGCCTTCACCGGGACGACCAGCGAGCGGAACACCAGCAGCAGGAGTACCAGGGCCAGCCCGACCACCACGGCGGTGAACGGCAGCAGCGCGGAGCCGAGCTTCGCCGAGACGTCGACCTGGACGGCGGTGTTGCCGGTGACCTCGATCGTCGCGCCGGTGTCGGCACGGACGGCGGCGGCGCTGCCCCTGATGGCGTGGACCAGGTCCTTGGTGGCCTGGTCGGAGGGGCCGCTCGCGGGTATCACCTGGATCAGCGAGGCATGGGAGGCCGGGTCGGCGACGGGCTTGGCTACGGCGGCCACGTCCGGCAGAGCGCGGACCGTACGGGCGATCCGCTCGGTGGCCTGCTGGGCGTCCGCGCTGCCCGAGGTGTCGGTGAGGATCAGCAGCGGTCCGTTGAAGCCGCTGCCGAAGGCCTGGGTGATCCGGTCGTACGCCGCCCGCTGCGAGGTGCCGGCCGGGGCGGAGCCGTTGTCGGGCAGGGCGAGCCGCAGGCCGGCGGCCGGGAGGGCGAGGCAGCCGAGCACGGCCACCACGGCGAGCACGGTCAGCAGCGGTCGGCGGGTGACGATCCGGGCCCAGCGCTCACCGGCGTTGGCGGCCTCGGCCGCGTCGACGGCGGCGTTCGCGGTGGTGGCGCGGTGGGCGGCACGGGAACCCGGGGCCGGACGGAGCCGCTCACCGGCGAAGCCGAGCACGGCCGGCAGCAGGGTGGTCGCCACCGCGACCGCGACCAGCACGGCGCCGGCCGCCGCCAGGCCCATCACGGTGAGGAAGGGGATGCCGACGATGGACAGGCCCGCCAGCGCGATGATCACGGTGAGACCGGCGAACACCACCGCGCCGCCGGCGGTCCCGGTGGCCAGCGCGGCCGACTCCTCGGGGTCGGTGCCCTCGGCCAGCTGGGAGCGGTGCCGGCTGAGGATGAACAGGGCGTAGTCGATGCCGACCGCCAGGCCGATCATCAGCGCCAACGTGATCGCGGTCTGCGAGACGGTGGCGACCCCGGTGAGCGCCAGCACCCCGCCGACCCCGACGCCGATACCGAGGAAGGCGGTCAGCAGCGGCATCCCGGCGCTCAGCAGGGAGCCGAAGGTGACGGCCAGTACGACCAGGGCGACCAGCAGGCCGATCACGTCCTCGGCCCCCGGCTTGGCACCCTTGCCCTCGAAGGCCGCCCCGCCGACCCGGACGTCCAGCCCGGCCGCCTCGGCCTGGCGCGTGGTGTCCTTGAGCCGGTCCAGCGAATCCACCTTCAACTCGGTCTTGCCGACGCTGTACTGCACCTGGGTGATCGCGGTGGACCCGTCCTTCGAGGCCGCGCCGGAGGCGGCGGGCGGGATCACCGCCGCGACCTGGGGAGCGGTGCGCGCCGCGGCGTCGGTCTGCCGGAGAATCGCGGCGTAGCGGGCGTCGGTGACCCGCTGCCCGGCCGGCGCGGTGAAGACCAGCTGCGCACTCGTACCGGAGGCGGCCGGGAAGTCGTGCTTCATCGCGTCCAGCGCCCGCTGGGACTCCGAACCGGGGATGGTGAACTGGTTGTCGAGCCGGCCGGCGCCGCCGAACGCCGCGCCGCACGCGACCAGTGCGGCCAGCAGGGCGAGCCAGATGCCGAGGACGAGGCGCCGGCGCCGGTAGGCGGTGCGCCCCAGACGGTAGAGCAGGGTGGCCATGGGTCTGTCTTCTCTCGGGGACGGTGCGGGCTTCGCGGGTACGGGCCTCGCGGGTGGTGCCGGTGGTGCGGGTATGGCTGCAGGGTGCGCGCGGTAGGTGAGCCGGCTCAGGCCGCCCACGTCGCCCACACCGCAGGGGTCATGGCGTTCCCGGCGGGCTCTGCGGCCGTGGGCCGGGCGGACCGTACGGCCGGGGGCGCGGCCGCGACGACGACGCCCAGGGCCGCGCCGGCCAGCTGGGCGGACCGGTCGATCCGGGCCACCGTGTGCGCGCTGACCCCGAGTACGTCGGCGATCCGGACCTCGCTCCAGCCGCGCTGGCGCAGCGAGACGACCGCAGCGGGCCGGTCCTGCTTCGGCACGACGGTGGGGCGTCCGGCCTCCAGCCGCTCGACGAGCTCCTGACGGGCTGTCGGGGGCACCTTGGCCAGCAGGTGCAGGAAGCGGCGCTCGGCTGCGGTCAACCCGCCCCAGATCCCCTCGGTCGCGCCGACCCGCAGCGCCTCGCGCAGGCAGGCGTCCCGCAGCGGGCAGCCGGCACAGAGCCGCTTGGCCGTGGCCACCTGCGCGGCGGCCGCCGGGGACTCGCCGGCCGGGAAGAACAGCTCGGGGTCGGCCGACCGGCAGGGCGCCGCCGCGAACACGTCCGGGCCCGGACGGGCTGCGCCGACCGCTGTGCCGACTGCCGTGCCGCCGCCCGGCCCGCCGACCGTGCCGGTGGCCGCCCGGGCGCCGGGGCCGAGGCCGGCGTGGCCGCGGGCGCTGCTGCCGGTGGAGACGGGGGTGCGGGTCTGGCCGTTCGCGGGCATGACGGAGTCCTTCTCAACAGGGCGGAGTCGGGGGCGGGCAGTGTTCACCGCTGGGCGAAGGCGCCTTCCGGGCCTTCCGGGCGTCCTCTTGCGAGGGCTCCCCAACCGTAGGACACGAACTTGAGGTTACGCAAATAAAAAACTAGCTACGTATATAAGTAAGAAGGCATCTAGGGTTGATGGGTCGGCGCGAGCGGCAGGCGGTGCAGGGCGACGTCGCGGGCCGGCTTCCAGCCGCGGTGCGCCGCGGCGTGGATCGAGGCGAGGAGCAGGTGCCGCGCACTGCGGAGCAGGAAGGCGGCCAGCGGCAGTTCGAGGAGGAGTGCCGAGGCGAGGGCGGCGGGGAAGTCGGCGGTGTCCCAGCTGGTCATGATGTCGAACCAGGCGTCGCAGACCAGGAGGGTGGAGCTGACCACCATCAGCGGGATCGTGATGTGCCGGCGCTTGAGGCCGGCCGCCGTGGTGGCGGCCAGTGCGGCGAGCAGCATGGTGTCGAAGCCCGCCCAGAGGGCGTTCCAGTGCCGGGTCGTGTACTGGTGCGGCAGGCTGGTGGCGAGGTGGAGCGTCCAGGGGATGAGGACGACGCAGACGGTGGCGAGCAGTTCGATGAGCCGGCGTCGCCGCCGGACTGCCGGTGGGCGTATTGGGGTCATGTCGGTCGACCGTCCGAGGTGAAGAGTTATGTAAATGAAAAGTTGACTACGCAAATACGTAGAGATAGCTTGTGGCCATGGCACTGGACGACACCCCTGACACGCCCCCGCCGGCTGCGGCGCCCGCACCACGGCGCCCGCACCACCGCACGGTCGACCGGGTCGCGGCCCTGCTCGACGCGGTGGCCCGCGCGCCCATGGGCCTGTCGCTCAGTCAGCTGGCCACCAGGCTGGAAGCCCCGGTCAGCTCCATCCAGGGCCTGGTCAACGGCCTGACAGCGGTCGGCTACCTCACCGAGGAGGACAAGCGCTTCCTGCTGGGCCCCGCCACCTATGTGCTCAACCTGGCGGCCGGCCGTCGCCCGGCGGCGGGTGTCCGCCAGGAGGACCTGGAGGAGCTCGCCACTCGCACGGGGGCCGATGTCCTGGTGGCGGTACGGGTCGGCGACAGCGTCGTCTACACCAGCCACGCCGGGCCGTGGTCCATCCAGCGGCTGGCCTACCGCGTCACCGAGTACCGCGCCAGCCCCATGCTCTGCACCGCGGCGGGCTGGGCGATCCTCGCCCACGCCGACGAACGCGACCTGCGGGCCCACCTGGCCACCGAGGGCGAGCGGTACCCGCGCCAGACGACGGAGTTCCTCGACCGGATCGAGCACATCCGGCGTACCGGGATGGCCTACACCCATGCGCTCGGCGACCCGGAGGTCTCGGCCGTCGCCGTACCGCTGGGCGGCGGCGGCCAGGCCGACGCCGCGATCCTGGTGATCGGCCGCCACGAGCAGATCGACGGCCGCAGCAACGAGCTGGGCGCCCAGTTGCAGGAGGCGGTCCGGGCCTGGGAGAGCCGCCAGGACCAGCCGTAGCGCGCTCACCGGGACCCGCCGGTCCGCCGGTCCGCCGGTCGGTCTGCGAGTCGGCCGGCAGATCGACCGGTAGATCGACCGGTAGGCAGGCCGGTCGGACGGCCTGCCCCGGGTGTCAGCCCGCGGGCCGCAGGGCGGTCATGACGGCGAGTTGGCCCCGGTCCCGGTCCGCGCCCAGCTCGGCGTACGCGCGGCCGCCGTGGGCCGCCTTCTCCTCAGCGAGCAGCGTCGCGATCGTGGCCTCGTCGAAGGCCGGCCGGCCGAGCAACTGCCACAGCTGCTCCACGGCCGGCCCCAGCTGCCGCAGGAAGCGCTCGAAACCCCCGGGATCACCGGGGCAGCCCGGGCCGCCGGCCAGGCTGAAAGTCAGGAACGGGCCGCCGGCCGCCCAGCGCAACCCGATCGAGCTGGTTACCACGGTGTCCAGGTCCTGGAGGCTGACGACACCCGTACTCACCAGGTGGACGGCCTCACGGAAGAGCGCCGACTGGAGGCGGTTGGCGACGAACCCCGGGATCTCGCGGCGCAGGACCAGCGGCTGCTTGCCGACCTGGCGGTAGAACGCCGCCGCGTCTTCCAGGGTCCGCGCCTCGGTGTGTTCGCCGGGGACGACCTCGACCAGCGGGATCAGGTGCGGCGGGTCGAAGGGATGGCCGATCGCCACCCGGCCCGGCGCGGCCATCCGCGCGGAGAAGTCGGTGGCGCGCAGGACCGAGGCGGAGGAGAGCAGCAGCGTTTCCGGACGGGTCGCGGCCTCCAACCGGACGAACAGGTCCTGCTTGCGGGCCAGCTCGTCCGGAACGCTCTCCTGCACCACCTCGACGTCGGCGACGGCCCGCTCCAGATCCGCCTCGAAGACCAGCCGGCCGGCGAGGTTCCCGAGGGGCCGGCCGAGCGCGTCCAGCGCGGGGGCGAGTACGGCGAGCTGCGCGGTGACGTACTCCTCCAGGTCCGGACGCGGGTCGCTGACCGTGACGTGCAGGCCGTGGGCGAGGAACAGCGCGGCCCAGGAGGAGCCGATCCGGCCGGCGCCGACGACTGCGACGCGGTCGAAGCGACGCGATGGGGAGGTGGGCATGGCGGTGCCGTTCTGGTGAGGGGGGGATGAGGGGTGTGGGTCCGGGTGCGCTCCGACGGTCCGGGGCCGGGTCTCGCCGCTGTCGTCCGGCACCTCGTCGAGGTGGGCGATCGGGTCGAACTCGGGCCCGCCGGACAGGGCTGACTCCTGGGAAACGCCTGCGGGGGAGGGGAGTTGGGCGCTGGCCCGGTCCTCGCTGCCGCCCTAGACAAGGTAATCTCGGAACGCAAGTTACGCAAATGAAAAATGAGATACTTATATAAGTAAAACGGCCTGAAGCGGCCCTTGGGATCCGGGAGTCGACTCCTGCGACGGCACCGCCCGGAGCAGACGCGTGGCGAGCCGACGGAGCGGAGGAGGGAGAGGATTTGCCCGTGGCCCGGGATGGGCGTAGTGTTCACTAGTCGCTCGGCAGGGAGCACCGGACACGCATCGGCGCGGACGGTCCCGGAGCGGCCAATCCTCTGGACCACCACTTCTCTTCTCGTCCCGCATGG
>NZ_BAAANT010000080.1:0-11757 GCF_039529945.1 Kitasatospora kazusensis
CCCGGGGGCGCGCGGGGGTACCCCCACGCGCCCCTGTCTGCAGCCGGTACCCGGCCTACTGGCGCTGCCACTCAGTGAGCGGCAGCGGCTCGGAGGCCACGAGCTCCGGGTCGTCCACCGAGAAGGTGCGGACCCGGCCCACCGGCCCGCCGGGCGTCTCGAAGCGCACTGTCACCCGGCCGACCCCGCTGCCCTGCACCCAGCCGGGGCCGAGCTCCGCGTGCGTCACGTCCTGCCCGGGCCGCCAGTGCCGGACGGCGGGCACCGGAGCCACGGGCTCGGCCTCCTCGACCACGGGTGCGGGCTCCTCGGGCAGCGCCGTCTCGCGGGCCGACTGGGCGAACAGGTCCTCCTGGGAGAAGTCCGCCAACTGCGAGACACCGACCCCCAGCAGCCGCACCCCGCCCGTGGTGTTGACCGCCAGCGCGAGCCGCCGGGCCGTCTCGGAGATCACCGCCGCGTCGTCCGTCGGCCCGCGGAGCGTCTCCGACCTGGTCAGCGTGGAGAAGTCGAACCGCCGCACCTTCAGCACCACCGTCCGGCCCGAGCGGCCGGCCGCGTGCAGCCGGGCCACGCAGCGGGCCGCCAGCACCTCGACCTCGTGCAGGATGCGGTCCCGGTCGGCGAGGTCCACCTCGAAGGTGTCCTCCACCGAGACCGACTTGGCGTCCCGGTCCGGCACCACCGGACGCGAGTCGAAGCCGACCGCCATCTGGTGGACTCCCGCGCCGTGCGCCTTCCCCAGCAGCTGGACGAGCTCGGTCTCCCCCGTCTCCGCCAGGTCGGCGACCGTCATCACCCCGACCCGGTGCAGCACCTGCTCGGTGGCCGGGCCGACCCCGGGCAGCGCGCGGACCGGCATCGGGCCGAGCACCGCCCGCTCGGTGCCGACGCCGACCAGCACGAAACCGTCGGGCTTGGCCTGCTCGGAGGCGATCTTCGCCATCAGCTTGGAACCGGCCGCGCCGACCGAGGCCGTCAGGCCCGTCCGCCGCAGGATGTCGGCCCGCAGGTCCTCCGCGATCGCCACCACCAGCTCCGGCGCGCCCGCCGCCCCGGCCGCCGCCAGCGCGGGCCCGTACGGCCCGGCCTCCAGGTCGACGAACGCCTCGTCCAGACTGAGCGGTTCGACCAGCGGCGAGAGCTCCCGCAGCAGCCCCATCACCGTCTCGCTGACCTGCCGGTACGCGCCGAAGCGGCCCGTCAGGAAGGCCGCGTTCGGGCAGAGCCGACGGGCCTGGGCCATCGGCATCGCGGAGTGCACGCCGAACTTGCGCGCCTCGTACGAGGCCGTCGACACCACCCCGCGCCCGCCGAGGCCGCCGACCACCACGGGTTTGCCGCGCAGGCTGGGTTTGGCCGCCTGCTCCACCGCGGCGAAGAAGGCGTCCATGTCGAGATGAATGATGCTCGGAACCGACCGCACCTGCCGATCATGCCGCAGGGGTACGACAATCCCGGCTCAGCCGCACCGCCGTCCCTCCCGCCGGGCCCGCCACCGGGCCAGCCGCACGGCGCGCACAGGGGCGCCGCACCGGGCGCGGTCCTACCCGCGCGGCCGCGCCGCGTCGGCCAGCGCCGCGGCGATGCCGGGCTCCTCGGCACCGAGGAACTGCGGGTCCGGGTGCAGGGTGGCGCTCAGCAGGGCCTTCCCGGCGCCCGGGATCTCCCGCAGGCCGCCGTAGTACCAGGTGGCGTCGTGCGGCTCGTCCACCGCGACCGCGTACGAGTCGATGCCCGCCGCCTCGCAGAGCGCGAGCGCGCGCCGGACGTGGAAGCCCTGGCTCACCAGCAGCGCGTGGTCCACCCCGAAGATCCGCCGGGCCCGGGTGCAGGACGCCCAGGTGTCGAAGCCCGCGTAGTCCCGGACCACCCGGATCCCGGGCACCCCGTGCGCGACCAGGTAGTCGCCCATCGCGTCGGGCTCGTCGTACCCGGCCCGGCTGTTGTCGCCGGTCACCAGGACGGCCTGGACCTTGTGCTCCTGAAAGAGCGTCAGCGCCGCGTCGAGCCGGTGCGCGAGGTACGGGGAGGGCTTGCCGTCGACCAGCCCCGCGCCGAACACCACCGCGACCGGTGCCGACGGCGCGCTCGCGACCGTACCGACCCGGTCCCCCGCGCCCAGCCACAGCCAGGCGGACGGCGCCGCCGCCAGCACGCTCAGCAGGGCCACCGCCTGGAACGCCCTGCGCTGCGCGCGCCTGCCGCGCAGCCGGATCCGGGACGGCTCGATCCGGGGCAGCCGGATCCGGGACGGCCGAGGCACCCGGGAGATCCGGGGTATCCGGGGTGTCCGGCGTGTCCGAGGTATCCCTGCCACTGTGCTCCCTTGATCGACTCACCTGCCCCGACGACGCGCGAGGCCCGGACGGTTCCCCGTCCGGGCCTCGCGCGTACGGCTGCCGGCTACCCGGCGCGGTTGCGGCGCTGGGCCAGCTCGTCCGAGGGGTCGTGCCCGATCAGGGTCTCCCCGGTGTCCGTCCGCTCGGCCTGCAGGCGTCCGAGGGCGGTCTCCAGCTCGTGCCAGACGGCGCCGACCGCGATGCCGAACACGCCCTGACCGCCCTTCAGCAGGTCGACCAGCTGCTGCGGCGAGGTGCACTCGTACACCGTGGCCCCGTCACTCATCAGGGTCAGCCCGGCCAGGTCGGCGACCTCGACGGACTGCAGATGGGTGACGGCCACCCGGATGTTCTGCAGCGACACCCCGGCGTCCAGCAGCCGCTTGACGATCTTCAGCAGCAGGATGTCGTGGAAGCTGTAGAGCCGCTGGCTGCTCGCGGGGTACGCCGAGCGGACGCTCGGCTGCAGCAGGCCGGTACGGGCCCAGTAGTCCAGCTGGCGGTAGGTGATGCCGGCCGCCGCACAGGCGGTCGGGCCCCGGTAGCCGACCAGGCCCGAGGTCGGGGGGAGCCGCTCGATCGCCGGCTGTCCGGCCTGCACGGCCGGGAAGCGCCCCGTCCGGGGCCGGTCGCCCTCGGGCTGCTCGGGGAGGGCGGACTCCCGCACCCGCTCCAGCAGGGTGCGTGCGGAGCGCGGGACGTGCACGGAGCACAGAGCTCCAACGGCCGCCTCTTCGCCAATGCCGCTCATGCCAACCTCCGTCCGCTCGTCCGGTGCGCCTTGGTGCGCGATCGGGCCCAGGTGGAGTAACTCACCGGAGCCACTCCTGACGGTAGGCAGTCGCCCGGGACCCGTCAACGATCGCCACGCCGAGGCTCGGCACGAATATCACTCAGTCGAGTGGTTTTTCGTGCCCCTAGTGTGGGTAAGCGGAGAGACTTTGGCAAAACCCGACTTGCGAGTGGAACACCGCGGGACTACTCAGGCCGGTCGGTCTTACTGCTGGCCGCCGAAGTCCTCCGGCGAGACCTGGTCGAGGAACTCGCGGAACTTCTCCACCTCGTCCTCCTGCTCGTCCGGGATCGCGATGCCCGCCTCGGCGAGCACCTCCTCGCTCCCGTAGATCGGAGTCCCGGTCCGCAGCGCGAGCGCTATCGCGTCCGACGGACGGGCGCTCACCTCCACGCCGCCCGAGAAGACCAGCTCGGCGTAGAACACGCCCTCCCTGAGGTCGCTGATCCGGACCTCGGTGAGCTGCTGCCCCAGCGCCTCCAGCACGTCCTTGAAGAGGTCGTGCGTGAGCGGGCGCACCGGAGTCATCCCCTGCTGGGCGAAGGCGATCGCGGTCGCCTCGCCGGGGCCGATCCAGATCGGCAGGTACCGATCTCCCCCTACCTCCCGCAGCAGCACGATCGGCTGGTTGGAAGGCATCTCCACCCGGACACCTACGACGTCGAGCTCATTCACAGTCGCAACCCTATGACCCATGCCCCGGATATGAAAGCGCAGCCGGTCCGAGGGGCCGTCACTGCGAGCCCGAAGGCCTGACTCGTGGAACGCGGCGGCAGGCCGGTACCGGATCACCCCGGTCTACTGCCTGGCCCGGAGCCCGGCCTGCACCATCGCGGCGTGCAGGCGGACCGAGAGGGTCGCCAGTTCGCGCGCGGTGGCCTCGGCGTGGGCCCTGGTCTGCGGGTTGCGGTGGCGGCGCAGCGGCGCGACCACCTGGTCGACCAGCGACACCTCACGGTCCGCCGCCGCCTTGGTCGCCCGCAGGTGGCGCGGCTCCAGGCCGTACCGTCCGAGTTCGGCCACCAGCCGGGCCACCTGCAGCGCCTCCCCGTCGTACCCGCCGTCCGGGCCGGCCGCGACCAGCCCGTACGCCTCCCACTCGACGAGCTCGCGCTCCTCGGCCTCGGCGGCCGCCAGCAGCTCGGCCCGGCCCAGCCGGACGCCGGGCGCCGCCCCGGAGGCGGCGACCAGCTCCCGGTCCGCCTCCTCCAGCGGACCGGGCCTGACCTCGGCCGCGGGCAGCGCCGGCGGCGCCTCGCCGCGCTCGATCGCGTCCAGGTGTTCGCGGATCACCCGCAGCGGCAGGTAGTGGTCCCGCTGGACGCGCAGCACGTAGGCGAGCCGCTCCAGGTCGGCCGGGCTGAACTTGCGGTAGCCCGAGGGCGTCCGCTGCGGCTCGACCAGGCCCTCCGCCTCCAGGAAGCGGATCTTGGAGATGGTGACCTCGGGGAAGTCGTCCCGCAGGAACGTCAGCACGGCGCCGATACTGAGCAGTTCGTCACCGCGCCGCCGCACCTCGCCCGCCCGGCGTGAACCGGGCACCTGGGTGGGCTCGACGGGTGAAGGGGTGTGCGCGGTCACTCGGGCTCCTGCCGACGTTGGGTTCAGTACCCCCGCTGGTGGCTGGCGAAGAACACCAGCCGGTACTTGCCGATCTGTACCTCGTCACCGTTGTTGAGCGACACCTCGTCGATCCGCTCCCGGTTGACGTACGTGCCGTTCAGGCTGCCCACGTCGGCCACCACGAAGCCGCCGCCGGGGATCCGGCGGAACTCCACGTGCCGGCGCGAGACCGTGACGTCGTCGAGGAAGATGTCGCCCTCGGGGTGCCGCCCGGCGGTCGTGACGTCGGCGTCCAGCAGGAACCGGCTGCCGGAGTTCGGGCCGCGCTGCACGATCAGCAGGGCCGAGCCCGGCGGCAGCGCGTCGATCGCCGACATCACCTCGGCCGACAGGGCCGGCGTGGCGCCGGTGCCGGTGGCGTTGGGGTCGTACGACTCCAGACCGGAGATGGAGATGGTCGAGGTGGTCTCCACCGCGCCCTCGGGTGCGAACCCGCCACGCAGGGCGGAGCCGCAGTTGGAACAGAAGCGGGCCGCGGCCGGGTTCTGGTTCCCGCACCTGGGGCACGGAGTGGGGCCAGCCATGTTCACAGCCTCCGCGTAGGGATCCGGGGCAAACCCTCCACCAGAGGTTGAGGGTCCTGACGGGAAACCTATGCGCGGCGAGCCCGAACCGTCGGCCGACGCGCCGTAGCCGCCCGAATTGCCACCGACCTGCGCGGCGGCACCCGGACCGTCCCGGAACATCGGACGCTCGGCGTACTGGCCCTCCTCGGGCGCGGGCCGCATCCCGGGGACGCCGGCCTCCTCGTCCGCCCGGCGGTGCCGCGCCGTGGGCATCTCCACGGCGGCGGCCCGGCGGTTGCTACGGCCGAACAACTTCGAGAACAGACTCACGGGCGAATCCCCTTGCGTGTGACAGACCCGCCCGCGGGGCAGGGTGCGAATCTCGGACAGGCGGTGAGCCCGGCATCCGGCCGGGATCGAGCCAGTGGTACTTCCCAGTGTCGCCGACGCGCCCCGGTGGTCCTGCACCGGGGGCGTCCGGCAGCTGACGGAGTGTGCGGTGGTCGCCCCGTCACTTCGCCGCCGGCTTGGCGTACTGGAGGGCCTTCGGGTCGGCCAGCGCGTCGACCACGACCTTCTGCTGCTCGGTGATGGTGGCGCGCGCCTGCTGCTTCTCCAGGGTGCGGACGACGCCGCCCGGGATGTTCAGCGCGGGCGTCAGGTCCTGCGGATTCCCGACCACGGTGAAGCGGAACGGCTGCGACACGGTCCTGCCGTCGATCTGCACCCCACCCGCCGACGCGTCGGTGAAGTAGGTGCCGGCCACCACTCGCACATCGTTGATCTGAATCGCCTCCGCCCCCGCTGCTCGGAGTTCCTGCAGGGTGTCCAGCAGCATATCGGCCTTCACCTGCCCTTGGGGGTCATCGACCGCCAGGACGATGCCCGGACCAGTGGCTTTGACCGTTCCCGCCAGTACACCGAGCTCCGTCGCCTTCTTCTGGGTCTGCTCCTGGGCCTCCTTGGCCTGGTTGGAGCTGTTCTCCAGCTGGGTCAGGGACTGCTCCAGCTGCGCCTTCTCCTGCTGAAGACGCTGTTGACGGCTGTCCAGTTCGTCGAGAATGCGGACAAGATCTTCCTGGCGCGCGCCGCGCAGCTGGCTGTGGTCGTTGGTCGACCGCACCTGGATGGCCAGCGCCAGCCCCAGCGAGAACAGCAGCAGCGCCACCACCAGCTGCCCGCGCGAGACCCGTGGCGGCCAGAGCGCCGCCTTCAGCCTGCGCCGCGCGTCGGTGGGCAGCACGGTCGCCGGGGTTGACACTCCGTCAACTTCCGGCGCCCCGGGCACAGTCGGCTCCGAACCGGCCGGCTCGGGCGCCTCGGACCCGACCGCCTCCGGCTCGACGGGCGCGGACTCCGGCAGCTCCTGCGCCTTCCGCACCGTCGGCTCGGCCGACGCCGGTTCGGCCCCCGTCGATTCGGCCGACGCCGATTCGGCCGCGGTCGATTCGGCCGCGGTCAGGGCGCCCTCCGCCGGGGAGTCCTCCCCCGGGGCGGCGGCGTCCGCCGGGACGGCACCCTCGGGGAGCCCCTCCGGCACCGGCTCCTCGTCCGGCGCACGGCGGTCCTGGTTCTTGTCCTGGTCCTCAGCCACGTGGTGTCCTCTCAGGCCCGGAAGACGTGCCGGCGGATCGCGGCCGCGTTGGAGAAGATCCGGATCCCGAGCACGACCACCACACCGGTCGACAGCTGCGAGCCGACCCCGAGCTGGTCGCCGAGGAAGACGATCAGCGCGGCGACGACCACGTTGGAGAGGAAGGAGACCACGAAGACCTTGTCGTCGAAGATCCCGTCCAGCATCGCGCGCACCCCGCCGAAGACGGCGTCCACCGCCGCGACCACCGCGATCGGCAGGTACGGCACCACGGCGTCCGGCACCGACGGCTGTACGAAGAGGCCGACGACCACCCCGATGGCGAGACCCAGTACGGCAATCACGGCGTTGGTGCTCCTGTCCCTGTGGTGGGCGCCGCGGTGGGCGCCTCCGAGGTCTGTGGCTGCGCGTACCGCAGCGTGATGCCGAGCGCGGCGGGCACCGTCAGCTTCTTCTGTACGGTCAGCGTGGACCTGATGCCGTAGCTGTCCTGGATGATCTTCAGGTACCGCCCGGCCTCGGCGTCCTGGAACGCCGGGACGAGCCGGGGCCCGTCCCCGATCACGAGCACCGTGTACGGCGGCACGAGCGGCCGGTTGTCGACCAGGATGGCGTCACCCGCCGCCCGGATCGCCGAGAGCGCGGTCAGCCGCTGGCCGTTCACCGAGACCGCCTCGGCGCCCGCCTGCCAGAGCCCGTTGACGACGAGCTGGAGGTCCCGGTCGCGCAGCCGCCCGGTGTCGTGGAAGCCGTCCGCCAGGCGCGGGTCGCTCGCCGACCCGCCGGTCCCGGTGCCGGAGGCGTCGTCGATCACCAGCTTCACCCCCGGACCGGACACCTCCCCCGTGCCGACCCGGCCCGCCAGCTCGGCGACGCTGCTCTCGCTGCCGTTCGGCAACACCTGCTGCTGGGCCCGGTCGACCTGGTGGCGCAGGTCCTGGATCTGCTTCTGCATCCGGTCGGCCGCGGTGGTCGAGTCGTTCACCCGCTGGACGAGCGCGTCGCGCTCCTTGGCCAGGGTCGGCTCGGCCTCGTGCGAGGTGACCGCACCGACCGTGACCACCGTGGTGGCGAGCGCCAGGCCCAGCGCGAGGGTCAGCCGGCCGCGCAGCGACCCGGGCAGCCTGCTGGTCCCCTCGCGGCCCTTCGCGCGCGCCGCCTCGGCGTAGCCGTCGTCCAGGCTGTGTTCCATCACGGTGGTCAGCAGGGACATCGAGGCGTCCGGACGGGCGAAACGTCCGTCCCGGTCACTCGGTGTCGGCGGTGCTGGCATGCGGAACATCGTCCCACGTCGCCGACCCACCGGGCACACAGCCCCCGGCCTTCCCGGTGGGCCCGGCCCGTGGCACCCGAGGGGGCTGCGCGGACCGGGAGGTGCGGGGCCGCACCTCCCGGTCCGCGCAGCTCTCCGCGCCTGGGCCCGCCCGGTGAGGCGGGCCCGCCCGCGGAGCCGTCAGCGCCCGGCGCTGTCCACCACCGCCGCCCACTCGTCGAGCAGCTGCTCCGTGGCGGCGGCGTCCGGGCCCTCGGCCCACAGGTGCGTCACCGCCTCCGCCGGGTCGGGCAGCACCAGCGTCCAGCGCCCGTCCGGCTCGACCACCCGGACCCCGTCGGTGGTGTCCAGGCGCCGGCTGCCCGCCGCCTCCACCACCGAGCGCATCACCATGCCCTTCGCCGCCCAGGGCGTCGCGATGTCCCGCCGCTGGATGTGCGCCTGCGGGATCCGCGCGTCGATCTGGCTCAGCGTCAGCTGCGTCCTCGCCACCAGCCCGAGCAGCCGGACGAACGCCGCTGCCCCGTCCAGCACCTGGCTGAACTCGGGGACGACGAATCCGCCGCGCCCGTCACCGCCGAACACCGTGCCGTCGGCCGCGGCGGCCTTGGCCAGGTCGTCCGGCGAGGTCGTCGTCCAGACGACCTGGGTGCCGTGGTAGGCCGCCACCTGCTCGGCGATCCGGGTCGTGGTGACCGGCAGCGCGACCTGGCCGCTGCGCCGCTCGGCCGCGACCAGGTCGAGCAGCACCAGCAGCGCCCGGTCGTCCTGGATCACCCGCCCGAGCTCGTCCACGAAGGACACCCGCTCGCCGACCGGGTCGAACCGCACCCCGAAGGCCGCCCGCGAGGACGCCACCAGCTCGCCCAGCCTGGCCAGCCCGGCCCGGCGCTCGTCCGCGTCCTCGGTCGGCCTGGCCTCGTCCAGCCCGCTGCTGACGGTCAGTGCCTCGACCCCGAGCCGGCCCAGCAGGCTCGGCAGCACCAGCCCGGCGCTGCCGTGGGCGGTGTCGACCACCACCTTCAGCCCGGACTCCCGGACGCCGGTGGTGTCGACCGCCCGCAGCAGGTTGCCCGCGTAGGAGTCGAAGACGCTGGACGGGAAGGTCAGGTCGCCGATCTCACCGGGGAAGGCGCGCCGGTACTCCTGCCGCGCGTACACCCGGTCGAGCTTGCGCTGCCCGGCCTGCGAGAGGTCGGCGCCGCGCTCGTCGAAGAACAGGATGTCGAGCGAGTCGGGCACCCCGGGCGTCGTCCGCAGGAAGATCCCGCCGGCGCTGCCGCGCGCGGTGTGCTGGCGGGCCACCGGCATCGGGACGTTCTCCAGGTCCCGGACGTCGATCGCACTGGTCTGCAGCCCCGAGATCATCGCCCGCTTGAGCGCCCGCGCACCACGCGAGTGGTCACGCGCGATGGTGACGGTGGCACCCTTCTTGAGCGTCGTCGCGTACGCGCCCGCCAGCCGGACGGCCAGCTCGGGGGTGATCTCCACGTTGAGAATGCCGGACACGCCGCGCAGCCCGAACAGGTGCTCCTGCCCCCGGGACTCCCAGATCACCGAGGTGTTGACGAAGGCGCCGGCCTCGATGGTCTTGAACGGATACACCCGGACGTTGCCCGAGATGATCGACTCCTCGCCGATCAGGCACTCGTCACCGATCACCGCGCCGTCGTCGATCCGGGCGGCCCGCATGACGTCGGTGTTCTTGCCGACCACGCACCCACGCAGGTTGCACTGCGGCCCGATGTAGACGTTGTCGTGGATCACCGCCTTGTGCAGGAACGCACCGCGCTTGACGACCACGTTGCTGCCGAGCACCGTGTGCTCGCGCAGCTCGACCCCGGCCTCCACCTTCGCGTAGTCGCCGATGTAGAGCGGCCCGCGCAGCACGGCCTCCGGGTCCACCTCGGCGCCTTCGGCCACCCAGACGCCCGGGGAGATCTCGAAGCCGTCCAGCTCGACCTCGACCTTGCCCTCCAGCACGTCCGCCTGGGCCTTCTGGTAGCTCTCGTGGGTGCCCACGTCCTCCCAGTAGCCCTCGGCGACGTAGCCGAAGACCGGCTTGCCCTCCTTCAGGAGCTGCGGGAACACGTCGCTCGACCAGTCCACCGACTCGCCGGCCGCCACGTAGTCGAAGACCTCCGGCTCCATGACGTAGATGCCGGTGTTCACCGTGTCCGAGAAGACCTGGCCCCAGGTCGGCTTCTCCAGGAAGCGCTCGACCCGCCCCTCGTCGTCCGTGATGGTGATACCGAATTCGAGCGGATTGGGCACCCTGGTCAGACAGACCGTGACGAGCGCGCCCTTCTCCCGGTGGAAGGCCATCAGGTCGGAAAGATCGAAATCGGTCAGCGCGTCCCCGGAGATCACCAGGAAGGAGTCGTCCCTGAGCGCGTCCTCCGCGTTTTTGACACTCCCGGCGGTACCGAGCGGGGTCTCCTCATTGGCATAGGTGAGGTGCATGCCCAGATCTTCGCCGTCCCCGAAATAGTTCTTCACCAAGGAAGCCAGGAACTGGACGGTGACGACGGTGTCGGTGAGGCCGTGCCGCTTGAGCAGGCGTAGGACGTGCTCCATGATCGGCCTGTTCACGACCGGAAGCAGCGGCTTGGGCATGCTCGAAGTCATCGGGCGGAGGCGAGTACCCTCGCCCCCTGCCATTACAACGGCTTTCATGCGGGTGCGTCTCCTTCGAGGTCTGGAAAGAACCCTGGGGTCCATCAAACCGTTCAGAGCACCTGTACCCGGATAAGCACGCCCGACGCACCGCCATGACGTGCCAATCGTCTCACCGGGGGAAAGCACGAAGCGGAAGGCCGGCCTCAGACCGCGGGATCCCGGACCTCCTGACCTCCCGGTCTCAGACCGCGGCCGTACCGTCCAGCCGGTCGGCCTTCACGATGCGGCGGGCCTGGACGGCGTAGAGGATCGCGGACCACCAGTAGAGGGTGGTCCCCCACCAGATGAACGCCCAGCTGACCACCAGGGCCGGCGTGTGGATCCAGCTGTGACCGGCGCCGAGGAGCAGAAGCGGAAAGGCGTACATCAGATTGAACGTGGCCGCCTTGCCGAGGAAGCTCACCTGCAACGGCCCGTACCCGTGCCGGTTCAGAATCGGCAGCAGCGACGCAATGAAGAGTTCACGCGCCAGCAGGATCGCCGTCACCCACCAGGGCAGGATCTCACGCCACGTCAGCCCGACCAGCGTGGACAGCACGTACAGCCGGTCCGCCGCCGGGTCGAGAATCTGCCCGAGCCGGCTGATCTGCCCCCACTTGCGGGCGAGCTTGCCGTCCAGGTAGTCGCTGACCCCGCTTGCCATCAACAGCAGGATCGCCCAGCCGTCGTTGTTCGGACCGCCGAACTCCGGCCAGAGGATCAGCCACAGGAAGATGGGCACGCCCACCAGCCGGCCCATGCTCAGCAGGTTGGGAATGGTGAGGACGCGGTCCGTCTGGACGCGCGTCTCCTGGACCTCCACCTGGGGGCCTCCTGTACGGAACGACTACTCTGCGAGATTGACCTTACAGCAGAGAAGCCCCCCATCCGTTCCCGGATGAGGGGCTTCTCCTGAATGATTGTTCGGCGGCGTCCTACTCTCCCACAGGGTCCCCCCTGCAGTACCA
>NZ_BAAANT010000081.1:0-9328 GCF_039529945.1 Kitasatospora kazusensis
GGCCCGGCTCCCCGCCGTACTGGCGGGGAGCCGGGCCACAGTGCTGTGCCGCACAGGCCGGGGGCCGCCGGGACGGAAGTGTCCTGACGGCCCCCGGTCGGAGCGGGCCGGGGTCAGAGCCCCTGGTAGCCGAACATGTCGACCACCAGGTCGATCGGGGCCTGGCCGCCGTTGTAGAACGAGACCTTGCCGTCCTTCACCTGGGCGATGACCTGGTTGGGGATGGTCTCCCCGGCCGACCAGTTCAGGTTGGAGGCCAACGGGCGGGTCTGGCCGTGCGGGTAGACCGTCAGGAAGCCGCCGCTGCCCGGGTTGGTGACCGTCACGTTGAGCGTCGCGCTGCTGATGCCGCCGTAGCAGAGCGAGAGGTCGAGCGTGCCGCCCGCCGGGATCTGCGCGGGCTGCCGGGTCGGCCCGCCGCAGAAGTCACGGGTGGCGTAGCGGGTGTCCATCAGCCGGTCGGGGTTGACCGTCCGGAAGACGTCGTGGCCGGTGGCGTCGTAGTAGCCCTCGACGTCGGCGATCACCTGCACGGTGCCGGGGGCGCCGCCGACGTACAGCGAGACGCTGCCGTCCGCCGCCACCGGGACGGTGACCAGGTTGGCGATGGTCGTCCCCGCCGACCAGTTCAGGCTGGAGACGGTCGGCCGGGCCTGGCCGTGCGGGTAGACCGACAGGAAGCCGCCGCTGGTCGGGCCGGTGACCGTGACGTTGAGGGCCACCGCCTTCACACCGGTCGCCGGCACGCCCTTGGTACCCGCCACCTTGAGGTCCACCGTGCCACCGGCGGGCACCGCCCCGGCCGTGGCGCCCGTGCCGTAGCGGGTGTCCAGCGCCCGGGCCGGGGCGGTGGAGTGGTAGACGCTGCCGCTCGCGCCGTAGTAGCCGGCGAGGTCGGCGATCACGTGCACACCGCCGTTGCCGCGCTGCGAGAACGTCACCTTGCCGTCCGCGCTGACCGGCACGGTGACCGCGTTGGCGATGGTCTGGCCGGCCGTCCAGTTCAGGTTCGAGCCCGAGGAGCCGGTCCCGGTCGGGTAGACCTGGAGGTACCCGGGGCCGGTCGAGCCGGTCACCGTGACGTTCAGGGTCACCGCGGTGATGCCGGCCGGGACGCCGTTCTTCCCGGTCACCTGGAGGTCCAGCCAGCTGGTGAGCGGGGTCGTGGTGCTCACTCCGACCGCGTAGCGGGTGTCGAGCACCCGGGTCGGCCCGGACGGGGTGTAGAGGCTGCCGACGTCCTGCAGCTCGGACGCGCCGCGGTCCCGGTAGCCGGATCCCGTCCCGGTGTTCGGGGTGAGCGGATCGTCCTTGGGGCTCATCCCGTCGATGTCGGTGGCGAGCATGCCGGGTGCGGTCTCGTCCGCCGAGTCGACGGCCGGCATCGGGGCGGCGTGCCGGTCGCCCTGCCAGTTGATGTTCGGGTCGCCGAAGGAGTCGTGCGGGCCCTGCCCGGTGTCCTTGGTGAAGGACGGGCGGTCGGTGTAGGTCTTGCCGGCCCAGTCGTACGCCGTGTCGCCGCTGACCGTGCTGACGACGTTGTAGTCGCTCATGGTCCCGACCGCGGAGGTGGCGTCGACCTTCACGTGCGACCAGGGGGTGCTGGACCAGCAGGCGTTGGGCTGCGGGCCGAAGGTGCTGTTCCGTGCGACGACGTTGTTCTCGATCGTCGCGCCCGAGGACGCGCCGGTCAGCGCGATGCCGTACCGGCAGTTGTCGTAGACCGAGTTGGCGACGACGACCGTGCCAGGTGCGTCCGTCACGGTGATGGCGTCGGCCGATCCCGTGTTGACCAGGTTGGTGGTCAGCACGGTGTTCGTGGAGCCGCCGTCGACCAGCATGCCCTGCCCCTGGGCGTACCAGAGGTTGAACTTCCCGACCGTGACACGGTCCGACTTGCCGGTGACCCGGACGGCCGCCCGGGCCGCCCCGGCCACCGTCCCGTTCATCAGGCTGACGTCGCCGGAGTTCTCGACGTGCACGCCCTCGCTCACGGCGGCGAGGTTGAGGTTCATGATCCGGATGTGCTGCGCGCCGGTGATGACCAGCGCGTCGGCGGTCCCGCCGGCGGCGCTGTTGCCGATCTTCGCGCCGACGTCGGAGGGACGCTGCCAGGAGGTGACGTCGGTCTGGAAGGTGATGGGTGCCTGGGCCGTGCCGGACCTGGTGATGTTCACCTGCTCCGGGTACGTCCCGGTGGCGATGTGCACGATCTGCCCGGGCAGCACGACCGCCGCCGCCGCGGAGACCGTGCAGAACGGCTGCTCCTGGAGCCCGGTGCCGCTGTCCGTGCAGTGCGCGCCGGCACCGTTGTTCACGTACAGGTTGGTCGGGGCCGCGCCCGCGCTCAGTTGCCCGACGGCCGGCAGCGCGATCGCGCCCAGCAGTGCGGCGGCGCTCAGTGCGCCGATTCGAGTCTTGATGATGCCCCCCATGGGCGGAGAAGTGGAACCCTGCGTGGTGCTGCGTGGTGCTCTGTCAGGTGGTCGGGCCGGCGGCGGCCGGCCCCTGCCCGTGGGCAGGGGCCGGCCGCCACGTCGGTCCCGGTCAGTACGCCTGGTAGCCGAAGACGTCGACCACCAGGTCGACGGTGCTCTTGCTGCCGTTGTAGAAGGAGACCTTGCCGTTGGCGCCGACCTTGACGACGACCTGGTTCGGAATCGTCTGGCCCGCGGACCAGTTCAGGTTCGAGACCCCCGGACGGGTGCTGCCCGACGGGAAGACCGTCAGGTAGCCGCCCGCACCGCCGTTGGTGACCGTGACGTTCAGCGTCGCCGCGTGCAGGCGGGCACCGCTGAGGATGTCGACGTCCAGCGTCTGGCCGGGGCCGACCGGGGCGGCCTTACGCATCAGCTCGCCCTCCTCGTAGTGGTCGGAGCGGGTGTCCATCGCCCGCCACGGGCCGGTCGGCCGGTAGGTGTCGTAGCCGTCGGCGCCGTAGTAGCCGACCAGGTCGGCGATCACGTCGACGCCGCCCGGCCGACCGCCCGCGTAGAACGACACCTTGCCGTTCACCACCGGCACCGTCACCAGGTTGGCGATCGTCGTCCCCGCCGACCAGTTCAGGTTGGAGGCCGTCGGACGGTCCTGGCCGCTCGGGTACACCGTCAGGAAGCCGTCGGCGGTCGGGTCGGTGGCGGTGACGTTCAGCGTGACGGCGGTGGCCCCCTGCGGAACGCCGCCGACACCGGCCACCTGGAGGTCGACCGAGCCGCCGGTCTGCACCTTGGCCTTGTCGGCGCCCGTCCCGTACCGGGTGTCCAGCAGCCGGGCCGGGGAGGCGCTGCTGAACACGTCGCCCTTGCCGCTGTAGTAGCCGGCCAGGTCGGCGATCACGTCGACGCCGCCCGGCCGACCGCCCGCATAGAACGACACCTTGCCGTTCACCACCGGCACCGTCACCAGGTTGGCGATCGTCGTCCCCGCCGACCAGTTCAGGTTGGAGGCCGTCGGGCGCTTCTGGCCGCTCGGGTACACCGTCAGGAAGCCGTCGGCGGTCGGACCGGTGACCGTGACGTTCAGCGTCACCGCCGTGACCCCGGTCGGCGGCACGCCGGCCACGCCGGCCACCTGGAGGTCGACCGAGCCGCCGGTCTGCACCTTGGCCTTGCCGGCGCCCGTCCCGTACCGGGTGTCCAGCAGCCGGGCCGGGGAGGCGGGGGTGTAGAGGCTGCCGAAGGCGGTGTACTCCTGCGCGCCGCGGTCGCGGAAGCCGCTGCCGGTACCGGTGTCGGGCACGAGCGGGTCGTCCACAGCCGGGTGGCCGTAGAAGTCCGTGTCCAGCATGCCGGGCGCGTTCGCGTCGGCCGAGTCGATCCAGGGCGCGAGCGGCGGCTTGCTGCCGTCGTACGGGAAGGCCGGGTCGGCCACGAAGTCGTGCGCGCCCTGGCCGGTCGCCGTGAGGAAGGCGGCCTGCGCCTGGTAGGAGGTGTCCGCCCAGTCGTAGGCGGGACCGCCGCTCATCGGGCTGATGACGTTGTAGTCGGCCTTCGCCGACGGCGCGGCCTCCGCCGAGACGGTCAGCCCGGTGTCCGGGCGGCCCGCCGCACACGGCCCGGCGGGCCCGCCCTGGGAGGCCCCGGTCTCGACCACGTTGTTCTCGACCACGGCACCGGTCGAGGCGCCCGCGAGGACGATCCCGTTGCCGCAGTTGGTGTTGATCGTGTTGCTCACGACGACCGTGCCGGGTGAGCCCAGCGCCACGACCCCGGAGTGCGAGTCGACGGAGTTCACGCGGATCTCGTTGGTGCTGACGACGGTGTCGCTCGCACCCTGCTCGATCACCATGTCGGTCCCGCCGACTTCGAAGTAGGAGCCGGCGACGGTCACGTGGCTGGACCCGGTGCCGACCCGGACGCCGACCTGGCCGGATCCGCCGCCACCCGAGATCTGGGAGGAGAGCACCGAGACGTCGGTGGCGTGCGAGAGAACGACGGCGTCCGAGCCGCTGGCGCTGAACCCGATGCCCTTGAACCGCAGGTGCTGGGCCCCGGTCACCGCCATCCCCGGCCTGGGCACGGCCGCGTCCCAGACGCCGCCGATCCCGACGTAGCCGCTGGAGGAGGCCACGAAGCTGATCGGCGCGGCGGCGGTCCCCGAGTGGGTGATGTTCAGCGCGTCCTTGTACTGGCCCGAGGCGATGTGCACCGTCTGGCCCGGCAGGGCGGCATCGGCCGCGGCCTGGACGGTGCAGAACGGCGCGGTGGGCAGCCCGGTGCCGCCGTCGGTGCACTTCGCGGTCGCACTGTTGTTGACGTAGACGTCGGTGGTGGCAGCGTTCGCCGCGGTCTGGCCGATGACCGGAACGGCGAGCGCGCTCAGCAGCGCGGCGCCGGCCATGGCACCTGTACGTATGTTGATGATGCCCCCATGGGCGGAGAAGACGGGTGTCCCGTCGGAAAGGAATGGTGGCGGTCCAGGACCCTGGGGTCTCCGCTCCGGCCGGACCGCGTGCGCGATCCTTTCACACGCCTTTCACCCGGCACCACGGGGTTGTCGCTGGAAGGGACGGGCCCGCCGGGGGCGCCTCGACGAGCGGAACGCCGGAACGCACGGAACGCGGAGGGCCGCCGGGACGGGAGTGTCCTGGCGGCCCTCGGGTGAAACGAGCGGGGCGGGGTGGGTCGGCTCAGCTCAGCTCAGCTCAGCTCAGCTCAGCTCAGCTCAGCTCAGCTCAGCTCACGGTCAGGGTGAGCGGGCCGGCCAGCGCGGTGTAGCCGTCGCTGTAGAGGTACCAGACGGCGTAGGTGCCGGCGCCGGAGAGCTTGCTGGTGCTGAAGGTCAGGCTGCCGCTGCCGTTCGGGGCGTACTGCCAGGTCAGCGAGGACTGCTGGCCGGGCGTCACGCCCACCGGGTAGATCCCGATCCAGTTGGTCGAGCTGACGGTCGAGGCCGGCGTCGAGTACTGGAAGGTGACGTTCGCGCCGTTGGAGACGTTCGGCGTGCCGGTGGTCAGCGTGTTCGTCGGGGCCGGGGCCGAGACGGGCACGAAGGCGTCGTTCATCGGGGTCGCGTAGGTGTCGTTGGCGGTGATGCCGGGGAGGCCGAGGGCCGCCTCGATGGTGCGGGCGGTGCTGTAGTGGTCGTAGCGGCTGGTGCTGGTGGTGCCCGCCGGGACGGTGCCCTGGGAGCCCACGACCACGGTCGCGATGTGGTTGTCCGGGTTGCTGTTGTCCTCGTCCCAGGTCAGGATCAGCAGCGACTTCTGGGTGGTCCAGGCCGGGGACTGCATGACCGGCGCCAGGGTCTGCTGGAGCCAGGTGTCCTGGACCTTGAGGCTGGCGGCGCTGCCGTTGCCGGACGCCTCGCCGTCGTAGTAGTCGTCCGCCGCGATCCAGGAGAAGTTCGGCGTGGTGGCCGCGCTCTGCAGGTCGGTGGTCAGCTGGGTGGTGTCGAACAGGTGCGCCGCACAGCGGGCCGGGTTGCCGCTGATGTCGGTGTAGTTGATGAAGGGCGCGTCGTCCGGCTCGTACTTCGCGTCGTACTGGGTGGTGGTGTTGCAGGGGGTGCCCATGCCCTGCTCGTACGCCTTCCAGGTCTTGCCGGCCGCTTCGACCGTGTCGCCCAGGTTGGTGCCCGCGCTCTTGATGTTGGGCCAGTAGGTCGCGCCGGTGGTGAAGGTGTCACCGCCCGCGACGGCCAGGTAGTTCTCGTCGCTGGGGTGGTAGACCCCGTGCTGGTCGGTCATGTCGGCGCCCTGCGCCATCAGGCTGTGGATGAACGGCGTGTCCGCCGGGTCGCCCATGACCTGGGAGTAGTCGGTGTTCTCCATCATGACCGTGAAGACGTGGTCGTAGCCCGGCACCTTGGACACCGGCGGCGTGAGGGCGGCGGCGGTGACCGGCGTGGTCAGGGTCAGCGAGAGGTTGTCCAGGTAGCCGGACTCACCGGAGCTCTGCAGGAACTGCACCTGGACCAGGATCGAGCGGGTGCCGGCCGGGACGGTGCCGGTGCTGGTGCGGGAGAGGAAGGAGGTGCTGCTGGAGCGGTCCGCGGCGGAGACGGTCGGCAGGGTCGCGGTCGAGCCGACCTGCTGGCCCGAGCCGTTCCTGAACTGGAGCGAGACCTGGGCGTAGCCGGCGTAGCTGGTCCAGCCGCCGAGCCAGCCGGACAGGTTGTAGCCGATCCCGCCCCCGTCGATCGCACCGGCGGCGGAGGAGACGTCGACGCTCTGCTGCATCGCGCCGTCACCCTGGTTGCCGGGCGCGAAGAACGCCTTGCCCGGCGTCTGGCTGGCCGGGTAGCCGAAGCTCCCGACCGAGTGGCAGACCACGTCCGGGCTCCCGGAGAGCACCGTCCACCCCGGCATGGTGCTCGCCGCGGTCCAGTCGGTGGTGCAGTAGCCCGCCTCGGCGTCGCCGTTCACGATCAGGTTGCCGCTGCTGGTGGCCGCGCCCGCCGGTGTCACCACCACGAGCAGGGCACCGAGCAGTGCGAGAACGCTGCCGAGCGCTCGCCAAAGAAGTCTCATATCCGGGGACCCATCCAGTTGCCGTGTACTTCGTCATGGACGAGTCATTGATAGCGCCTCGGACTGGCGGTCGAAGGAACATTGGGCCAACGGGCCGTGGACGAGGTGGGGACGGATACGGCCGAGGCGGCTTTACCTCCGGCGTCGTGTCCGGGCGCCGTCCCGGGGCGGTGAAGCGTTCGTGGGCAGCATGTCGACACCGGGTGCGACGGCACGTGAAGAGGTCGTGAGTTCCGGTTCGCGCCGGACACGCCGTCGGCACGGACCGGCGACGGACCCCCCTCCGGGCTGGTCGACCGACCGGTCGGTAGGTGCGCGAAATGCACGTCCGCACCGTTGACCGGCGTTCGCCAACTCTGCTTTGCTTCAACGCAGCAAACGGCGCACCACGTATCTGTCGTACCGCCAGAAGCCGTGTGAGTAGTCACGGTTGCTTTGATCTCTGCCCGTCGGAGCAGGACGGGAGTTCCACGCGGGTCGCTACGCCGTGCCTTGAGTCCCTCTGCTGGCAGGATCCTCCGCTGCGCGCAGAGACTGCGTGACGCCCCGTCCTTCCGCCCTGTCGTGCGACACCTTCGACGTACAGCGAGACCAGCAGGTCACTGCCCCATCGGTGCGCCTCGCAGTCATGTGCCACGCAGTCATGTGCCATGTGCAGTCATGAGCCACGCAGAAGCCCTGTCCCACGTAGCGGACCGCCCACGCCGACCGGCGCCCGGGCGCTCCGCAGGAGAGAGGATCCCCCACACATGGGTACCCCCCGTATCCGCGGCGCAGCACGAGCGGCCTTCGCCGGCGTCGCGTCGCTGTCCCTCGTCACCGGCGTCATGATGGCCGTCGCCGCACCCCAGGCGATGGCCGAGACGACCGCACAGCAGGCGTCGGGCCACTCGGTCAGCAACCCGTACAGCCCCGCCTACCAGCACTCCTACCGGCACGGGGTGATCCCGACCATCCAGCAGAACGCCAAGATGAAGGCCTGGTCGGCCGGTCAGGCGACGCCGGACGCGGCGACCGGGCCGGAGACGCTGTCCTACGGCGGCGGTATCGACGGCATCGGCGTCCAGAGCGGCCACTCCAAGGTCTACCTCGTCTTCTACGGTAACCAGTGGGGAAGCCAGAGCACCGACGGCAACGGGAACGCGAAGTTCTCCGGTGACGCGGACGGCGCCGCCGGCGCCACCCAGCAGATGTTCAAGGGCATCGGCACCAACAACGAGCTGTGGTCGGCCGACCTGACCCAGTGGTGCGACGGCCCGAACGTGGCCACCGGCGCGACGAGTTGCCCCTCGAACGCCAACTTCGTCCCGTACCAGGCCGGCGGCGTGCTCTCCGGCGTGTGGTACGACAACGCGGCCGCCTCCCCGAGTGCCGCGACCGGCCACCAGCTCGGCCAGGAGGCCGTCAACGCGGCCGCCCACTTCGGCAACACCACCGCCGCGGCAAACCGGGACGCGTACTACGTGATCCTGTCGCCGACCGGCACCAACCCGGACAACTACCAGGGCCAGTACTGCGCCTGGCACGACTACAACGGCGACAGCTCGCTCACCGGCGGCGCCGTGACCTCGCCCTACGGCGACGTCGCGTTCAGCAACCAGCCGTACAACATGGACTCGGGTGCGGGCTGCGGCGTCGGCTTCGTCAACTCCCCCGGAACGCTTGACGGCTGGACGATGACCCTCGGCCACGAGTGGCACGAGATGATGTCCGACCAGAACCCGGCCGGCGGCTGGACCAACAACGTCAGCGGCAGCTCGTTCAACGGCCAGGAGAACTCCGACGAGTGCGCCTGGCTGGCGCCCGGCACCGCCGGCGGCGCGGCCAACATCAACTTCGGCTCGTTCGGCACGTACTCCGAGCAGGCCAGCTGGTCCAACGACACCAACGCCTGCGCCATCTCGCACCCGATCGTCGGCAACCCGGGCAACACCGTCACGGTGAACAACCCGGGCAGCCAGAGCGGCAAGGTGGGCACCGCCGTCAGCCTGCAGGTCACCGGCTCCGACAGCGCCTCGGGCCAGACCCTGACCTACTCGGCCACCGGCCTCCCGGCCGGCCTGTCGATCAGCTCCAGCGGCCTGATCTCCGGCACCCCGACCACTGCGGGCACCTCCTCGGTGACGGTCAAGGCCACCGACAGCACCGGTGCCAGCGGCAGCGCCTCCTTCTCCTGGACGGTCAGCACCACCACCGGCAACACCGTCACGGTGAACAACCCCGGCAACCAGAGCACCACCACCGGCGGTGCGGTCAGCCTCCAGGTCAGCGGCAGTGACTCGGCCTCCGGCCAGACCCTGACCTACTCGGCCACCGGCCTGCCCACCGGCCTGTCGATCAGCTCCAACGGCCTGATCA
>NZ_BAAANT010000082.1:0-8957 GCF_039529945.1 Kitasatospora kazusensis
GCCCCTCAAACGTGCCCACCACCGCAACTGGCCACCACCAGAAGCGACAACAGCCACCATCACCCAGCCAAGAACAACCTAAAGTCACCAGCATTGGGGCTAGCCGTACGGGTGGGTCCTTCAGGGGCGCGTGGGGGCACCTCCCGGCCGAAGGCTGGGGGAGAACTGCGCGACCAGGGCACGACGGAGGTGCACGGTTGCGCGCGCAGTTCCCCGCGCCCCTGCTGTGGTTGCTCTTGGTGCGCTGACTGAGCGGCTAGCGCCCTTGCGGTACCCTGAGCCCATGCGAACCGTGCGCCTGCTCCTTAGCCGGCCGCGCTGACAAGGACCGGCTGAGCCTTCGGGTGGTGCCGGAGTCGGCGTGGCGTCCCCTCCTGCGAGGGGCTTTTTTGTTTTCGCCGCCTGTTCGCCAACCGACATCGATGGAGCTTGAAGGATCATGAGCGAGACGACCCCTGCTGCGGCCGAGGCCGCCACCGAGCCCTTCCGCTACGGCGCCAGCCTGGCCGCGGAGATCGAGTCCCGCTGGCAGGACGTCTGGGAGAAGGAGGGGACGTTCAACGCCCCCAACCCGGCCGGTGCGCTGGCGGATCCCACGGCCGGTGACGTCGCGGCCAAGCCGCACAGCTTCATCATGGACATGTTCCCGTACCCCTCGGGTGCGGGCCTGCACGTGGGCCACCCGCTGGGCTACATCGCCACCGACGTGTACGCCCGCTTCCAGCGGATGACCGGCCACAACGTGCTGCACACGCTGGGCTACGACGCCTTCGGCCTGCCGGCCGAGCAGCACGCCGTCGCCACCGGCCAGCACCCCCGGATCACCACCGACGCGGCCATCGCCAACATGCGCCAGCAGCTGCGCCGCCTGGGCCTGGGCCACGACCCGCGCCGGTCGATCTCCACGATCGACCCGGAGTACTACCGCTGGACGCAGTGGATCTTCCTGCAGATCTTCAACTCCTGGTACGACACCGAGGCGCAGAAGGCCCGCCCGATCGCCGAGCTGATCGCACAGTTCGCGGACGGCTCGCGCCCGACCCCGGACGGCCGCGCCTGGTCCGAGCTGTCCGCCGCCGAGCGGGACGAACTGCTGGGCGACTTCCGGCTGGCGTACTCCAAGGAGGTGCCGGTCAACTGGTGCCCCGGCCTGGGCACCGTGCTGGCCAACGAGGAGGTCACGGCCGACGGCCGCTCCGAGCGTGGCAACTTCCCGGTGTTCAAGTCGAACCTGCGCCAGTGGATGATGCGGATCACCGCGTACTCCGACCGCCTGATCGCCGACCTGGACCTGCTGGACTGGCCCGAGGCCATCAAGCTGCAGCAGCGCAACTGGATCGGCCGCAGCGAGGGCGCCCGGGTCGACTTCGCCGTCGGCGATGACAAGATCACCGTCTTCACCACCCGCCCCGACACGCTGTTCGGCGCCACCTACATGGTGCTGGCGCCCGAGCACGCGCTGGTCGACCCGATCGTCCCCGCCGCCTGGCCGGCCGAGACCCACGAGGACTGGAAGGGCGGCGCCGCGCTGGGACATCCAAAGACGCCCGCCGAGGCCGTGGCCGCGTACCGCGCGGAGGCCGCCGCCAAGTCGGACGTCGAGCGCCAGGTCGACGCGAAGGTCAAGACCGGTGTCTTCACCGGCGCGTACGCGACCAACCCGGTCAGCGGCGAGCCCGTGCCGGTCTTCATCGCCGACTATGTCCTGATGGGCTACGGCACCGGCGCGATCATGGCCGTCCCCGCCCACGACGCCCGCGACTTCGCCTTCGCCCGCGCCTTCGCGCTGCCGATGCGCTGCGTCGTCGAGCCGACGGACGGCCGTGGCCAGGACCCGCAGGAGTGGGACGACGCGTTCGACACGTACGACTCCGTCATCGTCGACTCGGCGCACGACAGCCTGTCGCTGAACGGCCTGAGCGTCGTCGAGGCCAAGGCCGCCGCCACCGAGTGGCTGACGGCGCGCGGCATCGGCGAGGGCACCGTCAACTACCGCCTGCGCGACTGGCTGTTCAGCCGTCAGCGGTACTGGGGCGAGCCCTTCCCGATCGTCTACGACGAGGACGGCGTGATGCACGCGCTGCCCGAGTCGATGCTGCCGGTCGAGGTCCCCGAGGTCGAGGACTACTCGCCGCACACCTACGACCCGTTCGACTCCAAGTCCTCGCCGAAGACCCCGCTGTCCCGCAACGAGGACTGGGTCAACGTCGAGCTGGACCTGGGCGACGGCGTCCGCTCGTACCGCCGTGAGACCAACACCATGCCCAACTGGGCCGGTTCGTGCTGGTACGAGCTGCGCTACATCGACCCGGTGAACGGCGAGAAGGTCGTCGACCCCGCCAACGAGGGCTACTGGCTGGGCCCGACCGCGCAGAAGCCGGGCGGCGGCGCCGACCTGTACGTCGGCGGCGCGGAGCACGCGGTGCTGCACCTGCTGTACGCGCGCTTCTGGCACAAGGTGCTGCACGACCTGGGCCACGTCTCCTCGGTCGAGCCGTTCCACAAGCTGTTCAACCAGGGCATGATCACCGCCGACGTCTACCGCGACGAGCGCGGCTTCCCGGTGCCGGCCACCGAGGTCGAGGAGCGCGACGGCAAGTACTTCTGGCAGGGCGAGCAGGTCAAGCGCGAGGCCGGGAAGATGGGCAAGTCGCTGAAGAACGCGGTCGCGCCCGACTCCATCTGCGACGAGTACGGCGCCGACACGCTGCGCCTGTACGAGATGTCGATGGGCCCGCTGGACGTCTCCCGTCCGTGGGACACCCGCGCGGTGGTCGGCTCGTACCGCTTCCTGCAGCGCCTGTGGCGCAACGTCGTCTCCGAGGACACCGGCGAGCTGGTGGTCACGGAGGAGGAGCCCGACGAGGCGACCCTGCGCGCGCTGCACAAGGCGATCGACGGGGTCCGGGGCGACATGGCCGGGCTGCGCTTCAACACGGCCGTTGCCAAGGCGATCGAGCTGAACAACTTCCTGGTCAAGCGCGGCTCCACGCCCCGGGTGGTGGCCGAGCAGGTGGTGCTGATGGTCGCGCCGCTGGCCCCGCACATCGCCGAGGAGCTGTGGCGCCGCCTGGGCCACACCGAGTCGCTGGCGTTCACCGACTACCCGGTCGCCGACCCGGTGTACGCCGTGGCCGAGAGCGTGACCTGCGTCGTCCAGATCAAGGGCAAGGTCAAGGCCCGGCTGGAGGTCGCGCCGTCGATCTCCGACACCGAGCTGGAGGCGCTGGCGCTGGCCGACCCGGCGGTCGTCGCCGCGATCGGGGACGCACCCGTCCGCAAGGTGATCGCGCGGGCGCCGAAGCTGGTCAACATCGTCACCGGCTGACAGCAGACGGACAGCCGGCCGACAGGTCGTGACGGGCGGTTCCTCCCGGTGCGGGAGGGGCCGCCCGTCGGCGTACCCGGGACCGGGGCCGACCCTGGGATCCTGCGGGGGAGATCCCTGAGCCGACCCTGATCTCTGCCACCGGAGCGCCTCCGGCCGACCTGCGGACCGGCCGATGGGGCTACCTTGGAGACTCAGGCGGCGCCGCCGGTTCGAGGCGGGTCCGGTCGGGCTTCGGTGGGAGATGGCTCATGATGGACGCGCTCGGCGTGCTGGTCCTGGTGATCGTGATGTTCGGCGTGGCGGCGCTGACCATGCTGGTGGTCGGTGCGGTGAAAGCCGCGCGGACCGTCGCCGCCAAGGTGGAGCACCACGAGGCCAACGCCCGTCGGGCGGTCGAGAACGCCACCCTCAAGGCCAAGACGTTCACCAAGCCCGGTTCGCAGGGGCAGCTCTCGTCGGTCCGGCTGTCGCTGCGCACCTCACTCGACAGCACCCGCAAGGTGCTGGAGGGCGGGCTGTCCCAGGACGGCCAGCTGACCGAGTCGCTCCAGCTGCTGACCCGGCTCGACGCCCACGCGGCGGAGCTGGACGGCGAACTGCGGGTGCTGGAGCGCGAGCCGGACCAGCGCAGGATCGCCGCCAAGCTGCCCGAACTCCGCGAGCGGGCCGAACGGATCACCCACTCCGCCGAGTCGATGCGCTGGGCCGCCCAGGACCGGATGCGCCGCTTCGCCGACGACGAGCTGGCGCGGCTGAGCGCGGAGTGCGAGAGCGAGGCGGGCGCACTGCGGCACTGGGACGCGGCTCCCGCTGCCGATGCCGCACCGGCTGCCTCCGCCTCCACCTCCGCCGGATCCGCCGGATCCGCTGCCTCCGACGCTCATTCGGCGGGAGCCGCCGGGGAGCCGCGCAAGGGTGTCTCCGGTGGGACACACCTGAGCGCGGAGGAACTGCTCGGGCTGGGCGAGCCGCTGGCCCGCCTGGCGCAGCGCCTGCGCAAGCCGTCGGTGGGGTAGCCCGTCCCGTCGGGCTGTGGCTGTGGCTTCTGCTTCTGCCGCCAAGCAGGCGGGCCGTCCGGTCTCGCTGTCTTCTGCGCTGGACGGGGAGTAACCTCCGGCTCATGCCCGCCCACCTCGCACTTGTCACCGATTCGACGGCTTATCTCCCTCAGGACGCCGTGGACCGTCATCGGATCGCGGTGGTCCCGCTCAGCGTGGCGCTGGGGGACGAGGTCCTCCTCGAAGGCGTCGAGGTCTCGCCCAAGGACGTCGCCGAGGCGCTCCGCGCCAAACGGCGCGTCACCACTTCCCGCCCGGGCCCCGAGACATTCGCGGCCGCCTACCGGGCGGCCGCCGAGGCGGGCGCGACCGGGGTCGTCTCGCTGCACATCTCCTCGGAACTCTCGGGTACGTACGAGGCGGCGCAGCTCGCGGCCGCCGAGGCGGAGATCCCGGTGCGGGTGGTCGACAGCCGCCTGGTCGCCATGGCGCTCGGGCACTGCGTCCTGGCGGCGGCCCGGGCCGCCGAGGCCGGCCTCGGGCTGGAGGGGACGGTGGCGGCCGCCACCCGCCGGGCCTCGCTGACCAGCGGGTTCTTCTACGTCGACACCCTGGAGCACCTCCGGCGCGGTGGCCGGATCGGTGCCGCCCGGGCGCTGTTGGGCTCGGCGCTCGCGGTGAAGCCGCTGCTGCACCTCTCCTCGGGGCGGATCGAGCCGCTGGAGAAGGTCCGGACGGCCTCCCGGGCGATCGCCCGGTTGGAGGAGATCGCGGTGGCCCAGGCCGGCGAGGCCGAGGTGGACATCGTGGTGCACCACCTGGCCGCCGAGGAACGGGCCGAACCGCTGGCCGAGCGGCTCCGGGAGCGGGTGCCCGGGCTGCGAGAGCTGTCCGTGATCGAGGTCGGTGCGGTGATCGGGGCACACGTCGGGCCCGGGCTGCTGGCGGTCGTGGTCGCACCGCGCTGACGGGTTCTCGGCGGCGGTCCGTTCGAAACTCCCTCGTCCGGGTGACCGAAGTTATCCACAATGCCGAGTTGTCCACAGGGATTTGACGAATCCGGGCGGCGGGCCGGGACGGTTCTACGGTCGTCGGCATGAGAACGATGACCCCGGGTGCCACGCGGCGCCGAGAGACCACCGAAACCGTCCGCGACCGGATGTCCAACCTGTTCGCGCCCGAGGCATCCGGGGTACCCGATGCGAGCGGCGCGGGCGGCCTGGGCGACGGCGGCGACACCGCCGAGGTGCCGCGCCGCGCCGCCCGACGGGTGACCGGCTCGCCCCTCAGGGGCCGGCGGCCACCCCCCGACCCGCCGTCCGATCCCGAGCCGGATCCCGAGCCCAACCCCAACCCCAACCCCAGCCCTGGCCCTGAACCCGACCCGGACGCCTACCTCGACCCGGAAGCGGAAGCGGAAGCGGAAGCGGAAGCGGAAGCGGAAGCGGAAGCGGAAGCGGAAGCGGAAGCGGAAGCGGAAGCGGAGGCGGAGGCCGAGGCCGAGGTCCCGCACGCCTGGAACCGTCGGCGGCACTGGCCGAGACCGCACCCCGCGCTGCTGCTCGACCGGCGCGCGCTTCTCGGGCTGACCGTCCTGCTGGTACTCGCCGTCGGGTATGCCGTCCAGCACTTCTGGCTGGGCCGGCCGCAGCCGGTGCCGATCCCGACGACGGTCTCCGCAGCGGCCACGATCCCCGGCACCCCGCACCAAGGCGGCGGGGTGCCGCCGTCACCCGCCGGGTCGGGGTCCGCCGAGTTCGTCGGGGCGTCCGGGGCGCCGGGCCCGGAGGTCGTGGTCGACGTGGCGGGCAAGGTGCAGCACCCGGGGCTCCGGACGCTGCCGAGCGGCTCCCGCGTCGCGGACGCGCTCCGCCTGGCAGGCGGTCCGCTGCCCGACACCGAGACCGACAGCGTGAACCTGGCCAGGGTGCTGACCGACGGCGAGCAGATCGTGGTCGGCGCGCCCGCCGGGCCGTCCGGTGCGGGGCCGGCGGCCACGCCGCTCAGCCTGAACCACGCGACCGTCGAGCAGCTGGACGCCCTGCCCGGCGTGGGGCCGACGCTGGCGCAACGGATCACGCTGTTCCGCAGGCAGCACGGCGGCTTCCGCTCGGTGGAGCAGCTGCGCCAGGTCAGCGGCATCGGCGAACGCAAGTTCCTCGACCTGCGCTCCCTGCTGACGCTCTGACACCCGTCCGCTTCCGCGCCCACCCCAGGGAGGTGGCACGATCTCCGCCTCGACCGCCTCGCGCCCCGGCCACCACCGCCCCACCGATCTGCGCCTGATCGTCCCGGCGTTCTCCGCCTGGGCCGTCACCGCGACCGTCCTCGGACTCGGCCCGAAGTGGCAGCCCCTGCTGTTCCTGGCCGCCGGGGCAGCGGCCCTGGTCGCGCTGCTCCTGCTGCTGCCGGCCGTGCGGCGGGGGCGCCACCCGGCGGTGCTGGTGGCCGCCGCACTCCTCAGCGCCGCCGCCGGCGCGGTCACCACGACTCTGCACACCGCGGACCTGTACCGGGGCCCACTGCCGCTCCTCGCTGGCCGGCCGAACCCCGAGCTCACGGTCGAGCTCACCGTCACGGGTGACCCGAGGACCAGAACGTCCGCGAGCGGGGGGACGGCCCCCGGTCAGTCGCTGCTCACCGTCGGCGCGACCGTCGACCTGGTCAGGCTCCCGGAGGCCGTCCCCCCGGATCCGGAGCAGGTCCGGACCCGCTCGCCCGTCCTTCTGCTGGTCCGGGCCCAGGATGCGCCCGCCTGGCAGCGGATGCTCCCCTCCACCCGGCTCTCCGCCGACGTACGGGTGCTCCCGGCCGCGCCCGGCTCCGGCGGCACCGTGGCCGCCGTCCTGCTGGTGCGCGGGCCACCCCGGCAGCTCGCGCCGCCCAGCCTCCCGCAGCGGCTGGCCGGACGGCTGCGGGCCGGCCTGCGGGCCGCCTGCGACCACCTGCCGCCGGACACCCGGGGGCTGATCCCCGGACTGGTCGTGGGCGACACCTCCCGCCTCCCCGAGGAACTGGACGACTCCTTCCGCGCCACCGACCTCGGCCACCTCACCGCCGTCAGCGGGGCCAACCTCGGCATCGTGCTGGCCGTACTGATCGGCTCACCGGGCCGCGCGGGCGCACCCGGCCGGGCGGGTCTGGCCGGGCTGCTGGGCCTGCCGCTGCGGACCACGGCCCTCCTCGGCACACTGCTGACCCTGGCCTTCGTCACGCTCTGCCGACCGGACCCGAGCGTGCTCCGGGCCGCCGCCACCGGTCTGATCGCGATGCTCGCCCTGGCCACGGGCCGCCCCCGGCAGGCCCTGCCCGCGCTGGCGGGGGCCGTGCTCGTCCTGGTCCTGCTCGATCCGTACCTGGCCCGTTCGTACGGGTTCCTGTTCTCCACCCTCGCCACGGCCGGGCTGCTCGTCCTGGCCCCCGGCTGGACGGCCGCGCTGCTGGCCCGCCGCTGGCCGCACCACCTGGCCGCCGCCGTGGCCACGACCGCCGCCGCCCAGGCGCTCTGCGCGCCCCTCACCGTCCTGCTGGCGCCGAGGGTCAGTCTGGTCGCCATCCCCTGCAACGTGCTGGCCGAACTCACCGTCGCCCCGGTCACCCTGCTCGGCTTCGCGGCGCTGCTGGCCGGCCCGGTCTCGGCCGGAGCCGCCCGGTTCCTGGTCGATCTGGCCGCGCTGCCCACCGCCTGGCTGGTGGCCGTGGCCCGGCACGGCGCCGCCCTGCCGGGCGCGGAGCTGGAGCTGCCCAGCGGCCTGGTGGGTGCCGCGCTGCTCGCGCTGCTCACCCTCGCGCTCTGCTGGGCGGCCCGCCCGCTCCGCACCCGCCGCGGCCCGGCCCGGCTCCCGTACTCCGGGCCCCGCCACTTCGGGCCCCGCCACTTCGGACCGGGTCCGTCGCGCGGCCGGCGGTGGCTCCGGGCGGTGTCGGCCGTCGTGGCCGGTCTGGCCGTGCTGGCGGTCCTGCTGCGCCCGCCGTTGCTCGTCCGGATCGTCACCGGCTGGCCGCCGCCGGGCTGGCGGCTGGTCATGTGCGATGTCGGACAGGGGGACATGACGGTGCTTCCGGTCACCCCGTCCGGCGGCGGCGCCCCGGACTCCGCCGTGGTGGTGGACGCGGGGCCCGACCCGGCGGCGGCGGATTCCTGTCTGCGGGCGCTGGGCATCACCCGGGTGCCGTTGCTGATCGTCACACACTTCCACGCGGACCACGCCGAGGGCCTGCCCGGCGTCCTGCGCGGCCGGAGCGTCGGAGCGCTCCAGGTCACCACCTTGGACGGCCCGCCCGGCGAACGCGCCCGGGTGCTGGAGTGGGCCGGTGCCGCCCGGGTCCCTGTGATCGGGGCCCGGCGCGGTGAACGCCGGGCCGCCGGACCCGAACTCTCCTGGGAGGTCCTGTGGCCCGAGGAGCAGCCCGGCCGGGAAACCCCCGGCGCCAACAACTCCAGCGTCGCGCTGCTGGCCTCGGTGGGCCCGCCCTCGGACGCGCTCCGGATCGCCCTGCTGGGGGACCTCGAACCCCCGGCCCAGGCGGCGCTGCGCGCCCGGAGCCCGCTGCCGCGCGTGGACGTCCTCAAGGTCGCCCACCACGGCTCCGCCAACCAGGACTGGGACTCCACCGGTGCCCTGAGC
>NZ_BAAANT010000083.1:0-8460 GCF_039529945.1 Kitasatospora kazusensis
CACAGCAGCCTCGGCTACCGCAGTCCCGCCGAGTACGAGAGCGTCCTCGCGGTCTGACCACCACACCGATGGTGTCCGTCAAAGCGGAGCAAGCTCAGAAGTGCACTCTTGCTAGATGAGAGTCTGGACAGGACTCCTGCGTTAACCGTGGCACCGAATTGGTTTGGGGTCACCAAACAGTGCGGTTGCACAGCCCACGCCTGTGGTTCC
The DNA here is from genome assembly GCF_039529945.1 of Kitasatospora kazusensis. Taxonomy (NCBI): domain Bacteria; kingdom Bacillati; phylum Actinomycetota; class Actinomycetes; order Kitasatosporales; family Streptomycetaceae; genus Kitasatospora; species Kitasatospora kazusensis. The sequence goes on from NZ_BAAANT010000083.1 coordinate 211, forward strand.
GTCAAAGGAGCGGCACGACCTACTCGTCCCCTCCCTGCTCGATCAGGACCAGGCCGCGGGCGTGGAAGTCGTGGACGGTGGCGCGCAGATCCAGCACCGCCTCCTGGCCGCCCAGCATGCCGCGAACTCGGCCACCGGCAGGGTCCCTACACTGCCGGTGGGGTGGCGCAGCTGGAGCACGCCCTGGTCAGCCGCCAGATCCAGCCACAGCGCCTGCACCGAGATCTTCGCCCCGTAGCGGGGGCGCAGCCAGGTCATGCGGCGGGTCATGTCGATGGTCTCGGGCCTGAGGCAGGGGTCGGTGGCGGCCTTCGCGGCGGCGTCGGGGCGAGAATCATCCACTGGTCGTAGCCGGGCGGCTGGAACTGCTGCAGGTTGTACCCGGCGGCCGCCCGTGCCCTGCGCGGCTTGCCGGCCTTTTTGCGTCCCACCCCCATGTCCTCCCAGATCAGCAGGCATTGCTCGACCATGCAACACCCCGCCGTGCGAGCGGACGCGCCGGGCGGGGTGTTGCATGGCAGGCGGCGTACCGGAGGGAATACAAATCATCACGGACCGTACGCATCACTCGCAGTAGTAGTCCAGAACGTACGGCAGGTACCGAGCCCATCTGTCGTACGTCACGTCGTCGGGCGCGGTCAGCGTGCAGTCGTACGGAACGTCGTCGCACGCGATGAACAGCGTGCACTGCAGGGTGGCGTCCTCCAGGGTGTGGCCGATGCTCGCGATCTCGTCCCAGGGGAAATCGATGCTGATGCCGTTCTGTCTGACCAGCCTGATCTCGACCCCGTGGGCATTGATGATCACGGCCCGTTCGTCGTCCTCGGCATGGAAGAACCCGGCGTCCCCGGAGGATAGTTCCCGGACCTGCTCAGGGCCGTCCCCAGTGGGCGGTGCCACGAGCGTGGGTGAGGGCACCACAAGCGTGGGCGGGTGCGGGGTATCCAGGCCGCCGGTGAGCGCGTCGAGCAGTTGCTCCGTGGTGGGCCGCAGTGCCGGGTCCTTCTCCAGGCAGGCCCTGACGATGCCGCTCATGCCCGCCGGGACCCGTGAAAGATCGGGTTCCACGTGCACCGACCGGTACATCAGCATCATCGGCGTGCCCTCCCCGAAGGCGCTGCCGCCCGCAGCCGCCACGAGGACGGCACCGAGGGCGAACACATCGGCAGCGCCCGTCACTTCCCGGCCCTCCGCCTGCTCAGGCGCGAGATAGCCAGGAGTGCCGAAGGCGTGGCCCGTCATCGTCAGCCGGGTGGACTCGACGGCCCGGGCAACACCGAAGTCCAGGACCCGCGGACCGTCCGGCGCCATGATGATGTTGCCCGGCTTCAGATCACGGTGCACGAGCCCGCACCCATGCACCGCCTCCAGCGCCTCCGCCAGCGCCGCGCCGAGCTGCCTCAACCCACCCTCGGCCATCGGCCCTTCCTCAGCGATCAGGTGGGCAAGCGTCGGGCCCGGCACATACGCCGTGGCCAGCCAGGGCGGCTCTGCGTCCGGATCGGCATCCACCACCTGCGCCGTGTGGAAGCCTCCGACCCTGCGCGCCGCCTCCACCTCGACACGGAACCGAGCCCGGAAGGCCGGGTCCGCGGCCAACTCCGGCCTGGCCACCTTCACCGCCAGCAGACGCCCGCCGCGCGACCGGGCCAGATACACCGTGCCCATCCCGCCCGCACCGAGTTCCCGCACCACGGTGTACAACCCCACCCGCTCCAACTGATCTTCCCCCGTTCGCCCCTCACGTCTTCTCGTATCTACCATGTCCCGGACAACGGGTCAGCGGTGTCGGAACAGCTGCTGGAGTCGAAGTACCTCGGTCTGCCAGTGCGCACGGGTCGCACCAGCGCCGGCGGGAAATGCCCGGCCAAGCCGGTTAGCTAGGCGCTGGTAGACCGCAGGATGGCTACTGGCGTCCGCTGCGAGCAGTGAGGACAGCAGCGGTTCTTCGGCAGGCGTACTTGCCTCTACCCGCAGCAAGACCTCCAACTGGTCGTCCGGGTGCAGAGCGGGCAGCGCATTGCCCAGCTGGCGGCGCAACTGCGACCACGTGGTGGTGGAGCGCTCCCGGGCGGCCTTCTTCAACGCTGCGCGCACGGCGGCCGCCACCGGCGCGACCGATTCGGCTGGCAGCCGGGGTGGGCCCGCCGGTGCCGCCTTCTTCTTCGTCCGTGCCTGCGGCTCGGCGGCGGCAGTGCGACGGGCGACGGATGGCGGCTCCGCCTTCTCATTGTTCCTGTCCCGCCCGGCGTTTCTGCCCGGCCCGGCCTGGACGGCGCAGTGCTCGACCGTCCGGGCCTGCAGGCTGCGTCGTGAGGCCGGAACGTTGGCCGCCTTACTCGGCACCACGGCGGCCTCGGTGGCGGTCGCGCTGCGCAGCCGCCGGCTGCGCGCGAGCCACTGCTCGGCCTCCTCGCGCTGCGCCGGGGTCACCTGGTCCCCCGCGCCCTTCACGGTCGTGGCCAGCGAGTCCACCCGGTGCAGCACGTCGCGGGTCGACATCCGGTGCCCGAGCCGTCGCAGTTCGCTGAGGATGTCCCGCATCTGCCGGTGCGCGGCCTGCGTCGGATCACCGAATTTCCGCCGGGACGCGGAGCTGATCGGCCGCGGCGGTGTGGAGTTGAGCTGGCGCGCGTTCTGGTCTGCGAAGTCAAGGGCCCGTTGGGTTTCACGGGCCCGCGCAGCCTGATGTTCCTGGTCTTTGAGGAAGTCCGCCGCGCGCGTGGCGACGGCGTGGTGGTCCGAGGTCCGGTCCCGGGCCGCCTTGACGTCCACACGCGCCAGCAGGCTGCGCACGGCCTCGGGCTCGCCGTCCTGGACGGCCTGGTTCAGCTGCCCGAACATCTCCTCGCGCTCGCGGTTGTGCTCGGCCAGCCAGGTCTGTGCCTGCTCGAGTACGGCAGCCACCTTCTCGGCAGCATCGCCCCAGTTGGGGCCTGCGGCTTCGAGTTCGCGGTACGCCGACTGGACGGCGATCCTGGAACCGGACTGCAGAGCGGCCTCCAGGCGCCCCGCAGGGTGCGGGCGCTGCGCCTGCCGCTCCGCAGACGTGGGCGCGGGCGGCCGCCACACGCCTTGAGGAGCCCGGGTGCTGCGGGCGTGCATGATGCGCTCGACCGCTGGCGTGCGGAAGCCGTCCGGCGTCATGGAGCACTCGTCGAGGCCGAACCACTCGGTCTCCCGCGCGAAGGCCTGCGTGCCGATCCGGACCTGCCGGGCGGTGCCGACGCTGTCGAATCCCACCCGGTGCACGTACCAGCGGCGCACCAGCGTCTCGTCGTCGACCGGCACGGACACGCCCAGGACCGGCTCGACCTCCTCGTCGTCCCACACCGGGGGCACCTCGCCGTCCAGGTGCAGGCGCAGCCCGCGGGCCTGACGCCCCCACAGGATGTCCACGACAGAGCCCAGCGGCGTGCCGTAGCTGATGCTGGCCTGCTGGCCCCGCGCCTTCAGCCAGGCTGCGGCCGCGGAGTTCGCGTACAGGTGGTCGGCGCTGGACACATCCCGGGCCCGGCGCCCGCACACGTGCAGGCCGGTCGGGTCGGGGAAGTGGGCGAAGTGGCACGCCCGGTCGGTGTAGAGCTTGGTGGTGAGTCGTTCGCCGCAGCCGCCGAGCAGCAGTCCGCACCAGAAGGTGTCCTCGGTGTGGTGCCGGCGGAAGGCGTCCAGCTCGATCGCTTCCAGCGGCAGGATCAGCGGATCGTCCGACTCCGCTCCGCCCAGCACCGCTGTCTGAATGCGCCGCCTGTCACCTGGCAACGAGACCCCCCAACCCGGTTCCCACCTACGGACGTTCCATCGTGCCATCGCACACCGGTGGTGTACTGCCCAACCGCGAAACAGTGGGGCGAGGCGTAGCCGGGTCAGTTCCAGGGTGGTTTGCCGGTTCCCTCGGCCCATAGGGCGAGTGCCCGCTGGTCGACGGTGCGGATGCCCACCTGCCGGCAGAACGCGGCGGCGGCCTTGGTGAAGGTGCTGGTGGTGACGACGACGGCCAGGTCGCAGTGGTGGACGTCGCGGTAGGTCCCGTTGACTTTCTGCACGTCCTGGGAGCCGACGAAGGTTCGCGGTCCGTAGCGCTTGGCCTGGATCAGGATGCGCTGCCCGGCCGGGGTGGTGGCGAGCACGTCGGCGGCGAGGTCGCCGGCTCCGCCGACCACCGTCACCTTCGTGCAGCCGTCCCGTCGGCACAGCACCGCGAGGGCGTGCTCGAAGTCCTTGGGGTTCATCGCGAGGAACGGGCCGATGTGGCGCAGCTGTGCGGTGCGGGCTTCGAAGGCCCGGCGGGCGGCCGTCACGCGGCGTCGGATCACGGTCGCGGTGACGGCCAGGGTGAGGGTCAGCAGGGTGAGCAGGAGCGCCAGGTGGTGGACGAGCCAGATCACCGCGAGTACCAGGAGGATGCCGGCGCCGGCTGTGAGGGCGAGGCGCAGTGTGGCGTCGTCGCGGGCCTGCTGTGCCCGGCGTTTGGTGGTGCGGCGTCGTCGTGCCGGCCTGCGGGCCATGGCGTTCCCCCTCGGACCGCGGTGTGACCGTGATGCTAGGGCCGGGAGCTGTTCGGCCGCCGGTGATCAGGCGAACTCCGCGGGCCGTTGAGGCGAGTTGACCGGATCGCATTGGTTGGCGGCCGAACTGTCTGCCCTGTGGAGCCGGGTTCCGGGATCTCCTCCCCCGATGCCGCCGCTCTCTGGCAGGCTCACCGAGAGTTGTCAGGATGCGACCAGGGGTGGGCATGCAGTACATCGGCGCGAGCGTGTTCCTCGCGATCATCATCGTCGTCCGCCTCCGACGCCCCACCCATTCCCACAGCCGCGTGGACGAGGCGTTCACCGTCTTCACCGCCGTCGTGTTCGGCGTCCTGATCGCAGCCACGGCCTGGGGACAGGCGATCCTCCAGCTCGTCGGCGCGGCGACCAAGGCCACCCACTGACATCCGCAGGGAACCGGTGTCACTACGGCCGTGCCGAGGGAGGCATCGGCTGGCGGAGAGGGAAGGATCCGATGGGAAGAACGGCAGGCTGGACAGTTATGGCGCTGATGGCGCTCGCGGGCTGGCTGGTGTGGCGGGCGGGCCTCTACCCGGGGAACTGGCGCTACTCCCTCGGCATCAAGTACCAGGAGAACCGGCGCGACCTACGGGCGGCGCGAGAGAAACTGCGCCAGCTGGAGCAAAGCGTGGGACAGGAACAGGACGGCGCGCGCTCGGCAGTGGCGGCGGCGGTCTCCAGCCATAGGCTCCGGGTCCGCCAGGCCGAACTGCGCCTTGCCCGGCTGCAGGACCCCGGCCATGGCGCACTGCGCACCGAACTCGCCGGCACTCTGCGGCTGTACGACCACGTGCTCGAGGTGACGGCGGAAGGCCGGATCACCGCTCATCCGCTCACCAAGGTCTTGATCCGGGACGAGTACTCACCCTCGGCAGGGCACATCTACCTGACGCTCCCCAACGGCTTCCGGCAGTTGCTGACCTTCTCACTGAAGGAGACACCCGAGGCCGAGGTGAGGGCGTTCGTCGTCGACATCCACAACGCCTTCGCCGCCGACAAGGCGGCGAAGGCCGAGCGCAAGGTCCTCATCCCGCAGGCCAGGGCCCAGCTGAAGGCCGCCATCGCCGACACCAGTGGCCAGGAGCGGGCCAGGCAGCGACTGGGCGAGGTCCGGGCCCGGCTGAAGGGCGATACCCGAATCCCGCAGGCACGACGTGAGCTGGATGCCGCGCGCGACCGCTGGCAGCAGCTGACCGGCCACCGACCCCAGTGAAGCTGGGCGGCCGTTGGCGCTGCGAGCGTGGGGGCTGACCCGTGGCCCATCCGGATCGGGTTCGTCACGGTGGAGCGATCCCCGCGAGCACGGGGCTGACGAGGCCTCGCGCGATTCGGTGGTGGTGACCCTGGAGCGATCCCCGCGAGCACGGGGCGGACGTAAGCAGCTGCTGGGGCTGGAACATCACCTCGGAGCGATCCCTGCAGGCGCGGGGAACTGACCGCCTTTTCACCAGCTGCGGGCCAAGCTAACCGCGAACGGACAGCTAGCCGCAGGGCATCGGACTAACGGTGGCGAGATGACCGGGGTGGGCAGCTTCAGTGGGCCTGACCACCCCGGTGCAGTAGTTTCCCCGCCGGAGCGGGGCCGATAGGCCGAAATACACAGATCTCTGGCCCATCCCTCGGCGGGATGGTCGCGCCCTTGCAGCTGCTGAGCGTTCCCGGGTTCCCTGACAAGGGGTAAAATCGCTGCCTATCCTGTCACAGCGGTAGGTCAGAGAACCGGGATGGGCTCCTGTAGGAGCGTCGGTACCGCTGTTCCTTGTTGGTGGCAGCGCGTCAGGTTGGGCGGGTGAGAAGCAGACCACAGCTGTATGCGCGGCCGCGGCCCAGGCCCTCCGTAAGAGTCGCTACGAAGGTGCCGGGGTCAGTGACGGTGAGGGTCCCGCGGAGCTCGGCTCGGGTGATCTTGAGGCCTTTGTGGTGGTCGGTTGTCACTGGAGGGAGCATGCGGACGGACAGGGTGGTGGAGTCCGCGTCCGCTCCGATTCGGCGCGCCCCGGTTGGGCCCCGGCGCACGTCGCCGACCAGATGGTCTGCCCCGCGCTCGCGGGGATCGCTCCACCCCCTCAAGTCGGGTCGGAGAGTCCAGGCCGTCCGCCCCGCGCTCGCGGGGATCGCTCCGTACACCTCTTCGCCGTCCACCTGGGCCGTGCGTCCGCCCCGCGCTTGCGGGGATCGCTCCGTTGAGCTTGGGGGTCCGTCCGCGCTCGATGGGCAGCGGCCGGTCCTGAGTACACCTCGGCTTTCTCAAACCGATGCTGTACGGCAGTTGGTGGCGGTAGCGTTGCAGGTCACGAAGGGTCAGCCCCGCGCCTGCGGGGATCGCTCCCGCGGTCGTATCCAGCCGCACTTCCTGGCGGAGTCAGCCCCGCGCCTGCGGGGATCGCTCTCACCCACAGAGGTAGAGCTCAGGCAGTCAGTGGTCAGCCCCGCGCCTGCGGGGATCGCTCCGGGAATCGGGCCACCTGGCACCAACCGGGCGGGTCAGCCCCGCGCCTGCGGGGATCGCTCCATGCACGTAGGCCAGAACCTCACCGTGCTCGGGTCAGCCCCGCGCCTGCGGGGATCGCTCCGCCGAGGACGAGGACACCCAGGCGTACCTGGAGTCAGCCCCGCGCCTGCGGGGATCGCTCCCCGGTGAAGGACGACAGCGTAGGCGCGCCCGTGTCAGCCCCGCGCCTGCGGGGATCGCTCCGAGCTGACGTCGTGCCCTTCGGGCATCAGGACGTCCGCCCCGCGCTCGCAGGGATCGCTCCTGGTGGAGCTACGGAATCAAGGGAACGGGAAGTCCGCCCCGCGCTCGCGGGGATCGCCCCGAGTACGTGGGAGGAATGGTCGAGCACCGCGGGTCTGCCCCGCGCTCGCGGGGATTGCTCCACCCAGGGCACCAACATCGCGACCCTCCAAGGGTCTGCCCCGCGCTCGCGGGGATCGCTCCGCAACGACCTTGTCGGCGGCGGTGACCCGCAGGTCCGCCCCGCGCTCGCGGGGATCGCTCTCGGGGGAGCTCCAGCCTGGGGACCGTCTCCCCGTCAGCCCCGCGCTCGCGGGGATCGCTCCATGAAGGTGCGTCGGATCGGCCCCAGCGGCCGGTCTGCCCCGCGCTCGCGGGGATTGCTCCCCGGGGCACACGTACCAGGACACGTGCGGCGGGTCAGCCCCGCGCTCGCGGGGATTGCTCCAGCTCGCCGCCATCACCGAGGGCTCCAGCCTCGTCTGCCCCGCGCTCGCGGGGATCGCTCCAAGACCTGGGAGAGGCCGGCGGCGGACGCTCGGTCCGCCCCGCGCTCGCGGGGATCGCTCCAGGAGGGGCCCGTCGAGGTCGTTGACGGTGAGGTCCGCCCCGCGCTCGCGGGGATCGCTCCCGCCTGGTCTCCGCCGAAGCGTCCGTCGACATGTCCGCCCCGCGCTCGCGGGGATCGTTCCTTGAGCGCGTCGAGGGCGGCCAGGAGGACATGGGGCCTTCGTCGCTATGGGGGCAGCGTGCGGGGCGCCGACCCTGTTCAGTCTGGTCAGCGGTCGCCCTGTTGGCCGGGCTCGTGGCGTTGGCGCGCCGTCCGCCAGTTCGTGATGAGTTCCTCCGCGCTCAGGGGAGCGATAGCGCCACGGCCAGCCTCGACAATCGCGGCGGCAGCCTGCTCACGGTCCGTCTCGCCAGCGGCGACTGCCCGGCCATAGGCCTCAATGGCGTCGACGAGTG
>NZ_BAAANT010000084.1:0-7783 GCF_039529945.1 Kitasatospora kazusensis
CGCGGCTTCTTCTTCCCCATGCTCTCCATGATGGACATCATCCTTCCGGGGCCGAAGCCCCTGATCTCAGGTGTCCGTCAAAGCGGATCAAGCCCAGGCCTGCTGCGGGACTGCGCCCGCCGGGGCATGCGGGCCCCGGTCCTGGCTGTTGGCGACGGGGCGCTCGGCTTCTGGAACGCCATGAGCGAGGTGTTCCCCGATACCCGCCACCAACGGTGCTGGGTGCACAAAACCGCGAATGTCCTCGACGCGCTGCCGAAGTCGGCCCAGCCCGCCGCCAAACGCGCGATCCAGGAGATCTACGGTCACCAAGGGCGCAGGCAGCCAGGCCGCCGCACTCGCCATGGTCTTCAAGCTCATCGAGTCCGCACAGGAACGCTGGCGGGCCGTGAACGCACCCCAACTCGTCGCCCTGGTGCGGGCCGGGGCCCGCTTCGAACGCGGCGGGCTCGTCGATCGGCCCGAGCCGCTGGTGGCGGCATGAACGCGCCGCGCGCCGCGGGCCGCTGCTCGGGCAGCGGGCCGGGCGGTCAGGTCGTGTGCAGCAGGACCCTGCCGAGGTTGCCGCGGGATTCGATCAGCTCGACAGCCTTGGCGATCTGATCGAGCGGCAGGGCCTCATGGGCCGGGCGTAGGCGGCCGGCGGCGTGAAGGTCCCACAGCTCGGCCCTGCGCTGCTCGATCAGTTCGGGCTGCCGGCGGCTGATCAGTCCGATGGAGAACCCGATGACCGACTTGAGGCCGCCGAGCAGGCTGCCGGCGTCCACGGTGCCGCCGCCCGCGCTGAACGCCACGAGCCTGCCGTGGGGCGAGAGGGCGTCCACGCCCCGCTGCACCAGATCGCCGCCGACTCCGTCGAGGACCAGGTCCACCGGGTCGCCCCAGGAGTCCTGTGAATAGATCACCACCTCGTCGGCGCCGCACCCACGCACGAAATCAGCCTTGTCCGCCGACCTGACCGCCGCGACCACGCGGCCCGCACCCAGAGTCTTAGCCAACTGGACGGCCAAGTGCCCGGCACCGCTGGCCGCTGCGGTGACCAGGACCGACTCGCCCTGCTCGAAGCGCCCGGCGCGCAGTGCGCTCAGCGCGACCAGGCCGCCGCGAACCAGCGCCAGCGCCTCGGCGGCGGTCACCTGCGGCGGGACAGCAGTGACCATTGCCGGGGTAGCGAGCACCGACTGGGCGTAGACGTCCTCGAACACCACCCCGCCCACTCGGTCTCCGACCCGGAAGCCCTCCACGCCCGCTCCCAGGGCAGCGACCCGCCCCACCATCTCGCCCCCGGGCCCGGTTGCCGGCACCGTGCCCCCGCGCAGCATCCTGACCAGGCCCAGGCTCACCCCCACGACCTCGGTGTTCACCAGCAGCTGTCCGGGGCCCGGGACCGGTGCGGCCACCTCGTCGATCCTGAACGGCTCGACGGTGTCCTGCGGCTGGAACCTGACCTTGCGCATGTGCGCCTCCCTCTCCTGCAATCCGTTGGGCCACCCAACGATAAACCGAATCCATTGGGGGGTCCAATGAATTCGGCTAGGCTGGTCCCATGCATACAACCCCCGCGCCGCTCAGCCATCTGCAGACCCTGCCGAGCTGGCTGCTGGGCCGCGCCGCGGCCCTCGGACACCGTCTGGTCAGCGAGCAGCTGGCCGAGGAGGGTGTGCGGATGCCGCACCACGCCGTACTGTGCGGCATCGCCGAACTCGGCCCCATCGCACAGGCCGAGTTGTCACGCACCGTGCGGATCGACCCCAAGGACATGGTCACGGTCCTCAACGAGCTGCAAGCCAAGAAGCTGATCAGCCGTACCCGGGATCCACGCGATGCCCGCAAGAACGCGCTCGCGCTCACCACGGGCGGCCGGGCTCTGCTGCGCCGGCTGGAGGAGCGGGGCGACCAGGCCAACGACGCCCTGCTCGCCCCGCTGACCCCGGCCGAACGAAAGCAACTGAGCGCCCTGCTCGCCCGACTGATCACCACGGAACCGAAGTAGACGGATACTCAGGCGCACGGGGCTGCGGCATCCCCTCGTTGACGGCGGGCTGCCGCAGCCCCAGACGCACGGCTACCAACGGATCCACGACTCTTGACAATTACTCGTGGTAACGGGCCTTCCAGTACTACTGGTCAGGGCGGAGGCCCACCCGGCCACTTCCGATCAGCCGGGGCGTCCAAAGGTGCCGAAAGCTCTGCCCCTGCACGAGCCCGTACGGCCCTTCCGCGCTCCTCGGGCTGTGCCGTAGATCTGTCGCGTGCCGTGACCGTGGTGCGTCACGGTGGGAAGAGGTGTACGTGCGCTCCTATGATCAGCAGCCCCAGAACCAGGCCGATGCGCCACTGCCTGTGCGTGGGCGGCGGACCACGGAGCGCGGATCCGCCCAGACGGCAGCCGCAGGAGGCGCGCTGACCCCGCATCTGGTCCTGGCCCTGCAGCGAACCATCGGCAACGCCGCAGTCGCGCGGCTGCTGGAGCAGCAGGGGCGGCACGCACACGGCCCGTCGTGCGGCCACCCGGAATCCGCCGGTGGGCCCGCCGGGGTTGCTGCGGTGCAGCGCTCCAGCGTGCACGAGTTGCTGCGGTCCCCGGGCCGGCCTATGCCCGAGGGCTTGCGCTCGGAGATGGAAACGCGGCTCGGGGCGGACTTCGCCGACGTGCGTCTGCATGATGACGCGGGCGCGGCCCGCTCGGCGGCCGAGGTCGGGGCCCGCGCCTACACCTCCGGGCGCCACGTCGTCATCGGGGCAGGCGGAGCGGACAAGCACACCTTGGCGCATGAACTGACCCATGTGATCCAGCAGCGCACGGGGCCCGTCGCGGGGACCGACCACGGCGAGGGGTTGAAGGTCTCCGACCCCTCAGACCGGTTCGAGCAGGCCGCCGAAGAGAACGCGACGCGTGTCATGCGCGGATCGCCCGACCTGCGCAGCGCCCCGGAGAGCCGTAGAGGGGTGCCCGTCATCCACCGCCCCGGTCACTCGCCGGTCCAGAGAACGGTCGAGATCTCCTTTGAGGAGAGTCCGCACGAGATGGAGGAGTTCGATTGCATGCAGGCCAGGATCACCGAGGTCGTGGCTGTTCGCAGCGCTCACCCGGTGGCAGTGGAGAACAAGTTCCCGACCGGCCTGCAGAGAGCCCATGTCACATCCGATACGGTCTTTCAGAACATGCTTGTCCGGCTCTTGTCCGGCAGGACGTGGTCGGAGGCCTGGGCGGCGATCAGGGGCCAGTTCGTCTTCCTCGACCAGCTCCTGACCCAGTGGTACGCCCACCGAGGCTGGCGGGATACCGACAAGACGGGGTCCAGGGACGTGAGGAAGCAGCTCCCGGGTGCCGTTCAGAACGCGATAGGGAGATGTGACGCGGCGACGACGCGCGGCGGGCACCCGGTGGCAGGCGTTCTCTACGCCGCACGCCTCAAAGCAGCGGATCCGAGCAGCTGGGTCTACTACGACCACGACCCCACCGGCAGGGAGGCGGATCCGAGCACACACCTGATCAAGCCGTGGGAGCTGAAGCTGGACGGCAGGCAGATCAAGGAGCTGCAGGACGTCTGTGAAACCTGGGTCGAGCTTCGATCGAAGTTCCCCTGGACCTCCCTGGAGGCGGATTCCTCCAATACCTCCGACCGAACAGGGCCTGACAACGTGGAGAACGCGGTCGCAGCGGCCTCCACGGGAGGAGCCCCAGGGGAGGCGGAGTTCGGGGAGATCTGCCGGGGAATGCTTCAGACATTCGAGTTCTATCCCGCGTCGATCACCGAGGCCCGTACGATCCGTCACGCCGCAGTCCTGGCAGCCCGGCATGTGGTCGAGCACCTCCGCTACCACCCCGGCATCTCGCGCGCCTGGTACGACGGCATCGCCGCAGGATTCCCCGAGGTCTGGTTCGCCTGGATCGAAGCCGAGGTGGAGAAACAGAAGCCGGTCCAGAGCCAGGGCAGGAATCAGCAGGAGGAAACGAAGAACCGGAAGAGAAAGAAGGGAAACGGCGCGGGGGAGGAAGCGCGGGAAACCGGGGCCCTTGTGGAGCTGTTGAGAAACCGGGGAAACGTGGTGCGGGAGTACCGCGAGGCGTACCAGGACCTGAGCCGCGCCCTTGGGTGACCTGTGGGCGGGGGTGCTGTGGGTAGGGGTGCTGTGGGTGAGGGTGGCGGAAAGGCGACGGTGCGTGGGCGATCAGGCGTCGGCGAGGGCATGGACGGTGCCGCGGGCCGTGAGGAGGAGCGTGTGCTGGACCGGCGCTCAGCTGCCGCGATTCCCGGCTCTGGCGACAGCCACGACCAGCTCGACGACGGACTTGTACTGGCTGCAAGACTGCCCTCCTGAGGGGGACCTGACGATCCGTCCCCTCTGTCCGAACTGTTGAGCGGATGCGGATATGCTCCCCGGGGCTGCCGCGTGCGCGCACGCGGCAGTTCCAGGGACAACCGCCAACCCAGAGGCGGCCCCGCCGTTCACCGTGACCCGGAGGGTTCGTGACCACCACCTCAGACCAGGCCAGTTCCCCGGCTGTCATGCCACCGCCGGGATGTCCTGCTCACGTACCCGGTGCCGCCGCCACACGGCTCTACGGCCCGGACTTCGGGGCGGACTCCAAGCTTCTGTACGAGCGTCTGCGCGACCAGCACGGACCAGTGGCTCCAGTCATCGTTCCCGGAGAAACTCCGGCCTGGCTGGTCCTGGGCTACCAGGAGATTCGGAAGGTGCTCACCACCCCCTCGAAATTCGCCTCGAATCCCCGCAATTGGGGCGCCGTCCAGGACGGGCAGGTCGGGGCGGACCACCCGCTGGCTCCGCTGGCGATGTACCAGCCCATGTGCAATTTCGAGGACGGGACAGCCCACCTTCGGCTGCGATCCGCAGTCCGCGACTCACTTGAGGGCCTGGAACTGCGCGGAGTGCGCCGCTACGTCGAGCGCTACTCCCGCCGGCTGATCGAGCGTTTCGGTTCGTCGGGCCGCGCCGACCTGGTGAGCCAGTTCGCTGAGCAGCTGCCCATGCTCGTCCTCACACAGCTCGTGGGAATGCCCGAGGAGGAAGGTCCCCGGCTCGTCGAGGCCTGCCGGGACCTCATGAAGGGCACCGCGACAGCCGTCACCAGCAACGAATACGTGCTCAACGCACTCACAGCGCTTGTTGCGCAGAAGAAGGCGCAGCCTGGGAAGGACCTGGCCTCCACGCTCCTGGCGCACGAATCCGGTCTGACGGACCAGGAGGTCGTTGAGCACCTGCGGCTCATTCTCGTGGGGGCGAACGAGACCACGAGCAACCTCATCACCGACATGCTCGAAGTTGTGCTCACCGAGCCCAGGTCAGCCGCCCAGTTGCGCGGCGGACAGATGACCCTGTTCGAGGCCCTCGACCAGGTCCTCTGGAACACGCCGCCGCTGGCGGTGCTCCCGGCCCGCTACGCGCTGCACGACACGGAGCTCGGCGACCAGATGATTCGCAGCGGCGACATGGTGCTGCTGGGTCTGGCCGCCGGCAACGCCGACCCTGCGATCCGCCCGGACCTGTCCACCTCCATGGCGGGCAACCGTGCGCATCTCGCCTTCGGTGCCGGCCCGCACGGATGCCCGGGTGGTGATATCGGCCGGTCCATTGCCGAGACCGGGATCGACGAGCTTCTGCGGATCCTGCCCGACATGTCGCTCGCAGACGAGGCGGCCCCCCGGCCGCGCACTCCCACATGGACGTCCAGCCATCTGGAAAAGCTTCCGGTCAGGTTCACGGCGCCCAAGCCCGCGAGCCAGGCGGCACGGGAAGAGCTGCCGTCCACTGCCCCTGATGACGCTGACGCACCCGCACCCGGCCCTGGCCCGCTTCCCGAGCCCGTGCCGTACAGCAGCTCCTGGTGGGGCCGGCTGATCGGAGCGTTCCGCAGGGATCACTAGGCGGTCCGGGGGCCGGGTTGCGGACTACTGCTCCGCGGCCCGGCCCCTTGTCTTGCCCGGGGGACCCGGCCGTCACATGGCCGGCTGACACGGAGCGGGTATTGACGCTGTGCGGGCAACTCGGGATATTGGCCGTGACCGTGATCATCGGGTGCTGATCGAGTCCAGCATCTGTACTCCGCCCGGCATCCCGAGAGAGGACCCCCGTGACCAGTGGCCCAAGCAGCGGACTGCAGAACATACCGCGAGCTCCTGGCGGACTTCCATTGGTCGGCCACGCCTGGCCCCTGTGGCGGGACCCGCTGGCCTTCCTGAAAGAGCTCAGGGACACAGGTGACCTGGCCCGGGTCGACATCGGGACCATGCCCGTCGTCTTCGTCAACAGCGCCGAGCTGGCATGGGAGGTGATGGTCACCCAGGCCGCGAAGTTCCACAAGGGCCGGTTCTTCGACCGGTTGCGCAGTCTGGTCGGTGACGGCCTGGCAACGTCCGACGGCCCGGTCCACAGGCAGCACCGCCGACTCATGCAGCCCATGTTCCACCGCGAACGCATTGCCGGCTATGCCGAGCTGATGGGCCGCCGTGCCCGGGAACTGGCGGACTCGTGGCAGGCGGGGCAAACGCTCGATGTGGGAGAGGTGATGGCCCAATGGGTGGTCACCACCCTGGCCGAAACCATGTTCTCCGCCGAGATCGGCAAGCCGGCGGCCGAAGTCGTCCAGCGCAACGTTCCGATCATCATCGAGAACCTCCTGATACGCACTCTCTCCCCGAGGCTCCTGGACGGACTGCCGATCCCGGCCAACCGCCGGTTCGATGCAGCGACCCGGGAACTGCACAAGGTCATCGACGAAGTGGTCTCGGCAGTCCGGCAGGCGGGAGATGGTGACCAGCCAGACCTGCTGTCCACACTCATCGCGGCACGGGACGCCGACACCGGCGAGGCTCTGACCGACACCGAGGTCCGGGACGAACTGGGCACCATCCTTTTCGCCGGCACCGAGACCACCGCAACCACACTGGCCTGGGCGTTCCATGAAATTGCCCGCCACCCCCAGGTCGAGAAGCAGCTGCTGGCCGAACTCGACGAGGTGGTGGGTCATCGACCCGTGACATTCGAGGACGTCACGCACCTGCCCTATCTCCGCCGCGTAATCGACGAAGTGACACGCCTGCACGGAGTCACCCTCCTCA
Source organism: Kitasatospora kazusensis (assembly GCF_039529945.1). NCBI lineage: Bacteria > Bacillati > Actinomycetota > Actinomycetes > Kitasatosporales > Streptomycetaceae > Kitasatospora > Kitasatospora kazusensis. The sequence continues at coordinate 7,089 of NZ_BAAANT010000084.1, forward strand.
TGCGCCGGGCCACCGAACCGGTGGAGATCGGCGGAGTCACCGTGCCGGAAGGTACCGAGGTCGCCTTCAGCCTGTACGCCCTGCACCAGGACCCGAGGCTGTTCCCGCAGCCCGAAAGGTTCGATCCCGACCGCTGGCTGCCCGAGCGGACCGAAGGCGTGAACCTCCGGCAGGCGTTCCTCCCCTTCGGGGCCGGAAACCGCAAGTGCATCGGCGACGCGTTCAGCTGGACGGAGATCACCATCCTGCTGGCGACCGTCCTCCCCCGCTGGCAGCTCCAGCACGAACCCGGAAGCACGCCCAGGGAGATCGCCGCTGCCGTGCCGCGTCCCGACCACCTGTCCATGATTGTGAGGGACCGGCGCGACTGACGACGGCCGAATGCCGGCCAACACGCGGAGCTGATCCGACCGGACAGGCTCTGCGGGCTGACGGTCCGCTCGACCTCGCACGCGCGCTCACAACGTGCGCCGAGCTGCACAACAGAGCATCGGCCAGGTCCGGCACACTGGCCAGTCACGCGTCCTGACGGACGGACAGCCAGTGCCCCGATTTTCTGGCCGTTGAGCACCCGGTCCGGCGCTGCCGCCCGCAGACTCCGGCCACCTGGTGTGGCCGGTTGGTCGGGCGCGACAGGCCCGGCTGGTCCTGAGCTGCGGGCGGCCCGGCAGGCATGCGGGCCTGCCGGGCCGCCC
>NZ_BAAANT010000085.1:0-7679 GCF_039529945.1 Kitasatospora kazusensis
GCTTCACCACCGGCGCGACCGGCCCCGGCCGGACCTCTTCAACCGCCTCAACCGAGGCGATCACGTCGCTCATCAGGTGCTCTTCCTTGATCGGGAGGTACACCGGTCACCGTACAGACCCCCAGTTGGCTGGACGAAGATCTTCACCGACCCCCGCCTCTGCGCGGCCATCGTCGACCGCCTCACCTTCGGCGGCAACATCATCGAGACCGGCACCGACTCCTACCGCCTCGCCTCCACCCGCGCCCGAGCCGAACAGCAGGCCACCGTCGGCTGACGGTCGAGGCTCGCGGGCGGTCGTGACTGCCGGCCGCTACACCGGATACCCGATCTGAGCGATGTCCTCAGCCAGCAGTCCGCCCGCTCCGGTGGGGCGGGTCAGCGCTGCGCTGCCGTGCCCTGGCCGTCTGGTCACTGTTGCGCGGCGGTGACACCGGACGGACCGGACAGGGATGTCGGCCCGACAGGATATTCACATCGCACAGAGCAGCGGCAGGCCGAACGGGTGAACGGAAACCCCGGGGGTGGCGGCACGGCTCCCGCGTACCGACCCGATCATCACCGTCATCACACCGTTCCGGGGGAACTCCACCATGCGCAAGCACCTGCCGTCCCGCATCGCCAAGACCGCCACCGCCTCCGCCCTGGCCCTCGGCCTCGCCGCCGCCATCGCCACCCCCGCTGCGCAGGCCGTCACGCTCACCGGCACGGCCGCCCCCGCCGCGCAGGCCGTCACGCTCACCGGCACGGCCGCCCCCGCCGCCCCCGCTGCGCCTGCCGCGCCTGCCGCGCAGGCCGTCACGCTCACCGGCACGCCCGCCCCCGCCAGGACCTCGCCCTGGCTCACCGGTTCCGAGCTGCCGCTCGCCGGCACCTTCCAGTGGCAGGCGCAGCCGAAGAGCATCACCACCACCACCGGCCAGTTCCAGTGGCTCTACACCTGCGGCATGGGGAAGAGCCCGACCGCCGAGCTGCACACCACCTCGGTGTCGGTGATGCAGTTCACCGGCGCGGCCAGGCAGGCCCACGCCGCGCAGATCCTGTTCCACTTCAAGGACGCCACCACGGCCGGGAAGGCACTGTCCACCATCGAGGGCGACTACGCCGGCTGCGCGGGGCGCCTGGACGCGGGCCACTGGACCGACACGGCCTCCGGTCAGAAGGTGCACTTCGACGTGGCCCGGACGGCCGCCGTCACGAGCGGCGTCGCCTACGACTTCACGGCCCGCAACAGCGCGGGCAGGCCCGCCGACATCGACGACCTGCCCTCTGACGCGAAGGAGCTGTTCGTCCAGAACGGCGCGACCGTCTCGATGATCTCGATCGACGCCGCCAAGGTGCGGCTCGACAACGTCTTTGGTGACGCGAAGGCGCTGCGCGTGATGGAGAACCGCCTCGCCCGCTCCTGACCGCCCGCCCCTGCCAGGCCCCGTCACCGCCGCGAGTCGGCGGTGGCGGGGCCTCACTGTCTGTCCGGGCATCAGCGGTGCGGGCATTCCGGGATGACTGCGGGCCGGATCACCGGCGAACCTGATGCCGTTTGACCGTCCCGGGGCTGCACCCTGGCCGGTCGGCCGCCTCGGCCACGGAGAGGTCCTCGTAGAAACGGAGCACCGCGCGGGCACGCGGCGGGGGAAGCCATGACGCCACCCCTGGCGTCCGGGCGCCGGCCCGGCGAAGGCCGGCCGGGCCAGGTGGTCTCGCGCGCGCAGACCACCTGTACGGAGCCTTCGGCGTCCGGGAGGGCGCGTCTACTTCTCTGACTACTTCTCTTAATGGTGTCCGGCTGGTGCGGCCACCCCCAAGGGCGCTGCCGCCTCCGGCTGTCCTCTGACAGGTGAGCGATTGCCCGGCGGCTTTGACCGGTCAGAGCTCGTAGGGGTACAGCTCCACCTTGTCCGCTTCGACGTTGATCTCCACCCAGGCGTTGCCGGGCGGTGGCGGTGATCCGACATCGAACAGCACCTGGGAGTCACCCATCTCAAGGACTGCGGCGCCGTCTTCGGTGAGCTGCAGCCGTCCTCGTAGGACGACCTGGCCGGCCTCCTCGCGCACCCCGGGTTCGGCGAGCGTGGCCGGCCGCGTGTTGCGACCCCAGACGATGTCGCCGTCGACGGTCCATTCGATGTGATGCCGGCCGGCCGCGTTGTCCGGGTCGCCTCGCCACACCGCCACAGTGCTGCCGACGGGCGTGTGGACCCGGACCCTCGGCGACCTGGACGGGCCCAGCGGCAGCAACTCGGTACGCACCAGCACACCCCGATCATCCACCACCCGGCCGGACGCGATCAGGGGCGGCCAGGACAGAACGGTCAAGATCACCCGTCACAGGACACCGTCACCCCTTGTGACGGAGCGCCATAGTTTGCGAGTGATCGTTTAGAACCCACTGGTCAGCGCTGTGGCGGTGCACGGGGGTTTACGAAGCCGGAGCACGGCACCTTGCGAGACGGGGTCGTCCGAGTGCGGTGGCGGCCGCCCCGCCGTTGCACGGCACGGCCGGGCGCGTCGTCAGCTTTCGGTCTGTTCGGGTTCTTCTGCTTCTGCGGGGATGGCCCAGCGCAGGAGGGTGGTGGTGTCGCGTCGTTCCAGGGTGACCGGGTAGACCTGGCCCCAGGCGCGTTCGCCGCGGTGGCGCATGGAGTGGTCCCCGGGGTCCCAGCCCAGGCCCAGGACCTGGCATCCGTCGATCTCGATCTGTCCGGCGAGCAGGGGGTGGGTCTGGCCGGCCCGGTCGAGCAAGTGGAAGTGGTTGTGCGCGTCCACGGAGACCATCAGGCCATTGCGGGGCCCTTCCGACAGCCAGTTCCGGAGCTGGCCGGCGTACTCGTGGGCTTCGCGCAGCGGGAGGTCGAGCCGCCCGTAGGGCCCTTGCCCGCCGTATCGGGGTGTCCGCTCGCCGCCGAAGACGGCGTGGGCCTCGTCCTCGTACTTCCCCCAGTAGGTGACATCGGCGAGTCCGTCGACGGATTCACCGTTCAGTCCGACGAACGAGTCCACGGCGCGCGCGTCCCCGAGGACCATCCCGCACCGGTCGACCGGTAGGTCGCCCAGCCGGATCGGCTCCCCGCCGCCGTCGTCCGGCCAGGGCAGGCCGAGGTCGACCTCCAGGACGGAGATCACCGGCCCGTCGGGGGAAACCCAGGGTTCGGCGCGCACCTCCAGTGGCCGGTCGGCGGCGGCCGGCACCGCGACCGCCTCGCACCACCATTCCCGGCCGGGGCCGTCCGCGGGCTCGTGGAGGTGGCCGCCGCCGAAGCCTGCCGCGGCCAGCGCCCGCATGGACAGCGGATCGCCGACTTCGGGCCACTGGTCGATCGAGCCGGCCATCCCCAGCACCAGCACACCGGACGGCGCGGTGACGACTCCCAGGTCGACAGAGGTCTCACTCATCCGCCGATTCAACCAGGTGTAGATCAGGTGGCTCGCGGGGCCTCGCGGCCGTGCAGGTTCACCGGGCTCTTCACATGACCCGGAGTCGCAAACCATCGTGCTCCACTCGCAAACTACGGTGCTCCATCACACCCTCACGCCACCCGATCCAGTGAATCGGCGCTAACTCTATGGAATTTATCCATTCAGTATGGATAAGATGCCTGTATGGCACTCAGTACGTTGGAGACGTTGCGGCTCACCGTGGCCGCCCTGCGGCAGCGCACCGGCGAAAGCCAGGCGCAGCTCGCCGCGAGCATCGACCTTACCCAGGACAAGGTGTCCCGCCGTCAGTCCGGGGCGCAGCCCTGGAGCCTGGACGAGGTGGACGCCCTGGCCCGGCACTGGGGCCTGGCGCCGCTGGACCTGCTGGCCGGTCCGACCCGCGCCGCCGAGTCCATGACCTGGCCGCCCGGCACCGCCACACCGCAGCCGGTGCCGGCCGCCTTCACCGCCCAGACCCCCGCACCCGCACCCGCACCCGCACCCGCACCCGCACCCGCACCCGTCCCGGTTCCGGCTGCTGCTCCGGTGCAGCCGGCCGCTCCGGCCGTCGAGCACCCGGCGGCCGCCGTCCCCGGGCAGCCCGAGGCCGCCGTCGCCCAGGGCGCCGACTACGACCGGGGCCCGGACGGAGAGCCCCTCCTCCATCCCCCCGTCCCGTGCGAGCGCTGCGGCCGCCCGCTCGCCTACCGCACCGGCGGCCGCCCGCTGCACCTCGGCGGCTTCTGCACCCCCGCCACCCCCGCCACCGCCACCCAGGCCCCGGCCACCCCCACCGCCGAGCCCGTGCCCGCCACAGCCCCTGCAACCCCCTCAAGGCCCGCCCCCGCCCCCGCCCCCGCCGCGCAGCCCGCCCCGGCCGAGGCGCAGCAGCCCGCCCCCGCTGCGCCCCGCCCCACCCCGGCCCCCGCGCCCGCCGCTGCGCCGCGCGGCGAGTACGCCGGCAGCGGCCGGGACCTCGGCTACTACCTCGACATGATCACCGCAGCCGTCGAGCAGGCCCTGGAGGAGCACGACGGCGACACCGACGCCGCCTCCGCCGCGCTGGAGAAACGAGCCATCCCGAACGGAATGGACCTCTTCGAAGCCACCCGCGTCGGCGCCGCCTACGAGCACACCGTCTACCCGGACCGCCTGGAATTCCTCTCCAAGAAAACCCGCAACGGCGCCGACGAAATCTGGGAGGGCCGCCACAAGTGGGAGAACGCACCGCTGATGGAGGCGGTCCGCAAGGGTGAGCCGGCGGAGGTGGCGGTCGACGTCCTGGACACCAACGCCGCCTACTGCTCGGCCCTCAAGACGCACCTGCCGATCGGCTCCCTGGTCCACCAGCCGGGCGGCGGGTTCGACCCGAAGCGCTCCGGGATCTACCTGCTGCCCAAGCGTCCCACCTGGGAACACCCGACCCTGCCGGACCCGATCGGCAACCGGCACGAGGCCGGCCCGGTGCTCCTGGACGGCGCCACCGTCCGGCTGCTGATCCGCTGCCACAAGCTCGGCCTGGCCGACGCCCCGCACATCACCGAAGCCTGGACCAGCGGCGCCTCCGAAGGCCTGCTGGAGAAGTTCCGCCGCGTCCTCACCCAGGCCCGCGAAAACGCCATCACCGACAACGACACCATCACCGAAAAATACGTCAAGGCCATCTACGCGAAATTCGCATCCACCATCGGCGAATCCACCTACAACCGCGACATCCGCCGACCCGACTGGATGCACATCATCCGCTCCCAGGCCTTCGCCAACCTCTGGTACAAAGCCCACCGCGCCCACAACGCAGGCCTCACCATCGTCCGACTGCGCGGCACCGACGAACTCCACGTCACCGGCGGAGAATGGCGCAAGGCCAACGGCGGTGTATTCGAGGAAGGCCGCCTCGCCACCCAGATGAAACTCAAGGACCAATACACCCTGCCCCTGACCCGGAAGCGGAGCGCCTAAAGTGTCGACCGACGGATGGAAGAACTTCGGCCGCTACGGCGCCGACGGCGACCCCGGAAACGTCCACGGGAAAATCGCCCTCGCCCGCGCCCTGGAGGACGCCCTGGAGCGGATGATCATCGAGGGCGGGATCAAGTCCCCCGTCAACACCCGCCGCGGCCTGGGCGCCCGCATGCGGTACCTGCGCACCACCAAGGGCGGCGCCCAGGCCCTCGCCGATGCCGGCGTCACCGCCACCCCCGCCACCGTCCGGGCCTGGGCCAACGGCAAGCAGCAGCCGCGGCCGGCCACCCGCGAAGCCATCGACACCGCCTACTGGAACCTGCGCGCCGCCAACGTCCTCGCCAACAGCGGAGCGTTCAAGCAGCACCTCAACCGCGGCGGCCGCGGCAGCAAAATCGAGATCCACCCCATCAACCAGCAGCCCGTGGACGAGAACCGCCGCCGCGACAACCTGCGGGTGCGCTCCTTTCAGGTCCGCTACGTCTGGGACGACGCCGTCGACGCCCTCACCACCGGCGACGCCGGCAAGCTCGAAGAGATCTGGGACGACATCATCTCCGAGCTGGACAGCGACTACGGGGCGTACCAGTACGTCTCCCACGTAGGCCTCGGCGCTTGACGCAGCCGCGCCCGCCCGCTCGCCCGACCCCGGCGCCCCGGTCCCGCTGACGGCTCCAATTGGAGCCACCAACGGGACCAGGGCGCCGACGCGACTCCTGATGCAGCTCCCGATGCAGCTCCCGATGTGACTCCTGATGCAGCTCCTGATGCCACCACCCCACCCCCGGCCCGGCCACGGCATCCGCCCAGCTCAGAGCGGCAACCAAGGCCCCCGGAAAATCTGACAACCCTCTCCTGGCCCCTTCTCTTCTGTTGTTGTGTGGTGGTTGGTGGCGGCGGTTCGGGGTCGAGGTGCGCTGCGCGGCCCGCCCTGGCCTCGCGGCCGGCCAGGCCCGGCAGGGCCGACCGCAGCCCGCCGCGCGCCGCGCGCCGACCAGGAGCAGGCCAGGCGGCCCGGACCGGGCCCGACATCGCACGCACGTAGCTACCACCGCAGGCACCACCGCAGACAGCACCGCAGGCACCACCGCAGCTACCACCGCACGTACCCCGGCCCTCTCCGCGCCGATCCGACGTTTCCGCAGCTCAAGGCCGGTTTTCGGGACGTCGTTAATTCAGAGAACCCCCTCTGTCTGCTCCTTTCTCCTGTCTTGGTGGGATGGGTTGGGTCTGGGTTGTGCGGTTGGACGGCGAGTGGTTCGGCCCTGCGGGGCTGTTGTTGTGGTGAGCGTCCGGCGCTGCCGGCCGCACGACCCGCCGAGCAGCCGCCCGCCGCCAGACCCGGCCCAACCGCGCACAGCGCCTCTGTACGGGCCCGTACCGGCCCAGCGGCCCCCAGCACCGGCACGCCCGCCCCAAGCCACACAGAAGCGGCCAGGAGGCTGCCGCGCCCCGGCCCCGGCGCTTCGGGCCGGGCCCGCCTCGACGTTGCGCTGCTCCTGGTGGTCCAGGAGCTCCGGGCCCCGGCCGTCCTGCTCGGCGGTCCGCCCGGCCCCGGCAGCCGCTGCGCCGGAATTCGGCCGGGCGGTTATGGACGATTCCCATTCCGACAGCCGGACCCTTTCCACCAATGGGGCTGCTACCCGAATTTCGCGTCATATCGTTAACGGCCGGGGCCGGTCGGCCGCCGCTGTTTCTGGTGGAAAGTCAGGGCGGACACCGGGGCCGGTTCCTGGGATTACACAGGCGTGATGGTGATGCGCGGTCAGATGGGCATGGAGATTGTGGCAGGATTGGCTGACGTCGGATTCCTGATACACGGTCAGAGTGGAATCGGTGGGCTTGTCGGGGGGCGAGCGGGCCCAGTTCGGTCTAGACCACTTGCATCGGTCTAGACCACTCATGTCGGGGGTCTGCACGTCCTTGGTCGGGGCTTGCGTCGGGCCCGTCTCGGTGACACGATGTGAGTATGGTCGGGGTTCGGGCCCGGCCCCGTGTCCGTCCGGTTGCCGTGCGCAGGCCCCGGACACCCCCCTCTCCCAGTCAGCCCGCGCACGGAGTGCGCCTCACCTGTACCACGTTTGAGCAGCAGAAATGTTATCCCAGGGGCCACCCGTACGGGCCCCTCGCCCGGACCCCGGCCCGGCACGCGGGCCAACCTGCCTCGAGGCTCCGGCCGGAGGCCGGCCCCCGGAGCGGAGCGGAGGGGGACCACCCTCCGTCACTGCGTGACGGAGTCACGCAGCGTCACTCCGTCACGCTAGTGACGGCGCGTCATGTCTGCGGAGCAGACGGCGCGC
>NZ_BAAANT010000086.1:0-7512 GCF_039529945.1 Kitasatospora kazusensis
CGCAGGGCCCCGGCGCCTGGCCGGTCTGCTCCGTCAAGGCGGGTCTGAGCCAGGGCGGCGCCGCCGCCCAGGTCGACACCTCCTCGTCGAACTCGTCGAACTCCTCGTCCTCCGCGCCGGCCGCCAAGGCGCCGAAGGCCGCCGCCGCGCCGAAGAGCACGGCCCCGAAGACCGACTCCTCGGCTTCGAAGAAGCACACCACCACCGCCGCCCCGGCGCCGAAGGCCGCCAAGGCCCCGGCTGCTCCGGCCGCCCCCGTGCAGAAGAGCAACGGTGGCAACTACACCGTCAAGAGCGGCGACACCCTGAGCACCATCGCGGCCTCCAAGGGCCTCGACTGGAAGACCCTGTACAACCAGAACGCCGGCGTCGTCGGCGGCAACCCGGACCTGATCTTCCCGGGCCAGGTCCTCTCGGTCTGACGTACCCCGTAGTACCGACACCGTCGGCCGTCCCCCACCCGGGGGCGGCCGACGGTGTTTTCGCGTTCCGGGCTCCCAGGGGAGCCCGCGCCCGTCGGTCCCGGCCTGCCGTGTCCTGCCGGGTTCCGCCGGGTTCCGCCGGGGCCCGACGGGAGTCCTGTCGACGGGGCGCCGCGCCTGCCGGGCGGCTCAGGTCCGTCCGGAGCCGCCCGCCCCGGCGTGGTCGAGCGCGGCGGCCGGGCCCGTGCCTTCATGGGGTCATGCGACCGATACTGCTGCTGGCCCTGATAGCCCTGACGCCGGCCCCTTCCCCCGCCCCGTCGCCTTCGCAGCCGCCCGGCGCCCCGCCCGCCTCCGACGTGATCTGGGAACGGCTGGCCCAGTGCGAGAGCAGTGGCGACTGGCGCGCCGACACCGGCAACGGCTACTACGGCGGTCTGCAGATCTGGCCCCCCACCTGGCGGGAGGCCGGCGGGGTGTCCTTCGCCGACCGGCCGGACCGGGCGACCCGGCGGCAGCAGATCACCGTCGCCGAGGAGATCCGCCGCGAGCAGGGCTGGGCGGCCTGGGGGGCCTGTGCGCGACACGTCGGCCTGCTCAGCCCCTGACGGCGCAGCGTCCGCAGGAGCGGCGCGGAGTCGGCAGGAACGGGGTGAAGCGGCGGGAACTGCGCAGCGTCTGCCGGAGCGGCGCGGACGTCAGGACCAGACCAGCTCGCCCTTGGCGACCTTGGTGCCGAGGTCGGCGGCGAGCACGAGGCCGGCGCCCGGGTAGTGCCGCTCCAGTTCGGCCCGGGCCGCCGCCGCGTCCGGGGCCCGGCCGATCTCGGTCTCGAAGGTCCGCAGGTACTCCCGGGTGTAGCGGACGGCCGTACCGTCCGTCGGCGAGCCGGGCGTGCGGTGCCCGGCCGCCACGAAGGACGGGTCCAGTGCCTCGATGCCGTCCAGCAGGTCGATCCAGGCGGCCCGCTGCGCGGAGGCCGGCGTGTCGGCGGTCCAGACGTGCAGTCCCTGGAAGAGCAGCACTCCGCCGAGGACGGCCCGGTGCTGGTGTTCCCAGAGGTAGTGCCGGTCGGGCAGGTGGAAGTCGGTGCCGCGGAGTTCCAACCGGTGGCCCTCGAACTCGATCACGTCGCCCGGGAGCGGCTCCGGTACGACCAGGCGGGTGGGCAGTTCGTCCCCGAGGTGGGCCCAGGTCTCCCGCTTGGCCTCGTAGGTCCCCGCGATGTGCTCGATCACCGCCGGTACGGCCAGGAAGCGGGCCTGCGGGAAGGCGTCCGCGATCTCCTGCGCGCCGAAGTAGAAGTCCGGGTCGCCGTGGCTGACGAAGACCTTGGTCAGCTGCCGGCCGGAGTCCCGGACTTCCTGGACCAGCCGCCGGCCGTCGGAGCGGGTGAACCCCGCGTCGACGAGCAGTGCCTCGCGCGGACCGGTCACCAGCACGGCGGTTTTGTTGAGCGAGGCGTCCGAGAAGTCGATGATCTTGAAGTCCAGGGTCTTCATTGCGGCTCCTTGCCGGCTGGAGTGCTCCACCTTCAGCCTGGGCCGCAGGCCCGGCCGCTGCACCCGCTGCCGCACCGGCCCTGCGCCGAACGGCTCAGCCGCTCGGCGGAGGCGGCCGGCGAGACGGCCGGAGGTGCCGGGAGGTGGCCGCTGTTCGCCGTTGCTGCCGTCCGTCGTCGTCGGCGGCGGCTGCGAGGATGGGGAAATGGACGGTGAACCCCCGCCGGAGCTGTTCCCCGAGCAGCTGGCCGAGCTCTTCCCCGGGCTTCCCCGGCCGCTGCCCGGGCCGCAGTCCCGGCTGCAGCGCCGGCCGCTGTCCAGCCGTGAGCGGCTGGAACCGGCACCCGGTGTCGTCCTGCTGCCCGACTGGCTCAGCCCGGCCGAACAGCGGGACCTGGTCGCCGCCTGCCGCGAGTGGGCCCGCCCGCCGGGCGGGATGCGCACCGTGCGGCTGCCACGGGGAGGGGTGATGTCGGTGCGGATGGTCTGCCTCGGCTGGCACTGGTACCCGTACGGCTACGCGCGGACGGTGGTGGACGGCGACGGGGGCCCGGTCAAGCCGTTCCCGCCGGCCCTGGGCGACCTGGCCCGGCGGGCGGTGGCCGACGCGTACCGGACGGCGGACGAGGGCCCGGGCGGCGTTGGCCCGGGCGGCGAGGGTTCGGGCCGCGCGGGCTCGGGCAGCGCGGGCTCGGGCAGCGCGGGGGAGGTGGCCGGAGTGTCCGGCTACGCGCCGGATGTCGCGGTGATCAACCACTACCCCCACGGCGCCAGGATGGGCCTGCACCGGGACCGCGAGGAGCGGGTCGACGCGCCGGTGGTCTCGCTCTCGCTGGGTGACACCTGCGTCTTCCGGATCGGCAACACCGAGACCCGTACCCGCCCCTGGACCGACCTGGAGCTGCGCAGTGGTGACCTGCTGGTCTTCGGCGGCCCGGCCAGGTTCGCGTACCACGGCGTGCCGCGGACACTGCCGGGGACGGCCGATCCGGCGCTCGGGCTGGTGGGGCGGCTGAACCTCACCGTCCGGCAGTCCGGCCTGGGGTGACGCGGGCCGTGCGGCGACCGGGTACGCCGGTGCGCCTCGGTGTGCGTCCAGGTGCGTTCATGTGCGTCGGGGCGTGCGTCGGGGCGCGGGAATTCGGTCGGGACCAGCAGACTTCTGATAGACGACGGCGGAGCCGCGGGCGTGCTGCGCCCGGCGCGGTCGGCCAAGAGAGGGAGCGGACACCATGGGTACACCCGTCGACCAGCTGGTCGATCTGCTCGATCTGGAGCAGATCGAGGTCAACATCTTCCGGGGCCGCAGCCCCGAGGAGTCGCTGCAGCGGACCTTCGGCGGGCAGGTGGCGGGGCAGGCGCTGGTGGCCGCCGGGCGTACGGTCGACGCCGGGCGCCCGGTGCACTCGCTGCACGCCTACTTCCTGCGCCCCGGTGTGCCCGGGGTGCCGATCGTCTACCAGGTCGACCGGATCCGCGACGGGCGGACCTTCACCACCCGCCGGGTGCTCGGCATCCAGCAGGGCCGCAGCATCTTCGCGCTCACCGCCGACTTCCACCTGCCCGAGCAGGGCGGCATCGAACACCAGGACCCGATGCCCGATGTGCCCGCGCCGGAGGACCTGCCGAGCGCGCTGGAGGAGGTCGGCGCCAAGCTGGGCGAGCTGCCGCCGTTCATCAGCCGCCGGCAGCCCTTCGACATCCGCTACGTCGACCGACTCCGTTGGACGAAGGAGGAGTTGGTCGGCGTCGAGCCGCGCAGCGGCGTCTGGCTCCGGACCAACGGCGCACTCCCCGACGACCCGCTGATCCACGTCTGCGCCCTCACCTACGCCAGCGACATGACCCTGCTGGACTCCGTCCGCGCACCCGTCGAACCCCTCTGGGGCGAGCGGAACTTCGACATGGCCTCGCTCGACCACGCGATGTGGTTCCACCGCCCGTTCCGGACCGACGACTGGCTGTTGTACCAGCAGGAGTCACCCGTCGCTCACGGCGCGCGCGGCCTGGCACGCGGGCAGATCTACGACCGGAGCGGCCAGTTGGTCGTCTCCGTCATGCAGGAGGGCCTGTTCCGGCCGCTCGCCGACCGCTGAGCGCCGACACCCCGCCGAGCCCGCCCGCCGAACTGCCTGAACCGCCACCAGCCGGACGAGACCGACCCGACTCCCGGGAGGGGTACGCGATGAACGCCGCCGAGGAATGGAAGCACTGGACGGACTCCCGGACGGCCGCGGTGAGCGCCCCGCACGGTCCGCTCGCGCTGACCGGGACGCACTGGCTCGGGCCCGAGCCCGCCGAGCTGCCCGGCCTGCCCGGGCGGTGGTCCGCCTCGGACGGTGCGGTGCGGCTGCGGGCCACGGCGGCGGACGGCATCACGCTGAAGGGTGCCGACGGGCCGGTCGACGGGGAGACCGAGCTGCGCCCGGACACCTCGCCCGACGCGGACCTGGCCGCGCTGGGCGAGGTGCTGCTGGTACCGATCGAGCGGGAGGGGGAGTCGGCGCTACGGGTGTTCGACCCGCGGTCCCCGGCCCGGGAGGCGTTCGCGGGTATCGCCGTCTACCCGTACGCCCCGGAGTGGGCCGTGCGGGCGGTCTTCACGCCGTTCGGGGCCGAGAGCGATCAGGTGGTCCTGGTGCCCAACGCGGACGGCCGGGAGCGCCCGCTCGCGGTGGCCGGCCGGATCGCCTTCACGCTGGCGGGCGAGCCGCACACCCTGACTGTCAGCGGCTCGGGGGCCGGGCTCAGCGGCGTGATCGCCGACGCCACCAGCGGGCAGACGACGTACCGCTTCCGTTTCGTCTCGCTGCCCGCCCCGGACGCCGAGGGGCGCACGGTGCTGGACTTCAACCGCGCGTACCTGCCGCCGTGCGCCTTCGCGGACCACTTCGTCTGCCCGTTCCCGCCGCCGGGCAACCGGCTGACGGTCGCGGTGGAGGCGGGGGAGAAGCAGGTACTGTCGCGCTGACGCCGCCGTCGCTGTGGTCGCCGCCGTGGGCGTCAGTGCCGGCCGCGCCGGTGGCCCCGGTGTCGGGCGCGGCGGGCGCCTGACCGACGATGGACCATCATGTCGATCAATCAGCCTTCCCGAGCCTCCCGATCATCCGACGATACGAGCGCCGCCGAGGCCGACGGCTCAGGGGCCGACGGCGCCGAGGCCGATGGCTCCGACAGCTCCGGCAGCTCCGGGACTTCCGGCGGTTCACGGCCTGAACCCGGGCGAGGGCGGCTGCGGCGGATGGCCAGGGGCACCTTCGCCGACCTCAGCCCGCTGCGGGAGATACCTGACTACCGGCGGGTGTGGTTCGGGCAGTCGGTCTCCTCCATCGGCCAGCAGATGACGGCGGTGGCGGTGGCCGTCCAGGTCTACGGCCTGACGGGATCCAGCTTCGCGACCGGCCTGGTCGGCCTGTTCTCGCTGGGCCCGCTGATCGCCTTCGGCCTGTACGGCGGTGCGATCGCCGACCGGGTGGACCGGCGGCTGCTCGGGCTCACCGGTTCGGCCGGGCTCGCCGCCGTCTCGGCGGTCCTGGCCGCGCAGGCGCTGCTGGGCCTCGGATCGGTGGCGCTGCTGTACGTAGCAGTGGCCGTGCAGTCCGGCTTCTTCGCGCTCAGCTCACCGGCGCGGTCCTCGATGATCCCCCGGCTGGTACCGAGCCGTCAGCTCCCGGCCGCGAACGCCCTCAACACCATCAGCATGAACCTCGGCATGACCGTCGGCCCGATGCTCGGCGGCGTCCTGATCGCCGCGTACGGGGCCCAGTCCGCCTACCTGGTCGACACGGTGGCGTTCAGTGCCACGCTGTACGCGATGTGGCGGCTTCCCGCGATGCGGCCCGGTGACGACGGCGGCAACGGCAACGGCAACGGCAACGGCAACGGCGGCGGTGGCGGTGGCGGTGGCGTGGCCACCGGCACGGACAGCGGCAAGCGACGGGCCTCGGTGCTGGACGGGCTGCGCTTCCTGCGCGAGCAGCCCAATCTGCGCACCAGCTTCCTGGCCGACCTCGCCGCGATGATCTTCGGGCTGCCCCGCGCCCTCTTCCCGGCGATCGCCGTCGGCTTCTACGGCGGCGGTCCCGGCACGGTCGGCCTGCTGGTCGCGGCACCGGCCGTCGGCGCGCTCACCGGAGCGCTGTTCTCCGGCTGGGTGTCCCGGGTACGGCGCCACGGCATTGCCATCCTCGCCGCCGTGAGCGTGTGGGGACTTTCGATCGCGGCCTTTGGCCTGGTGCGCGAGCTCTGGCTCGGCCTGCTGTTCCTCGCGGTGGCCGGCTGCGCGGACACCATCAGCATGATCTTCCGCAACACCATGATGCAGGTCGCGGCGCCGGACGAGATGCGCGGCCGCCTCCAGGGCATCTTCATCGTGGTCGTGGCCGGCGGCCCCCGCCTGGGCGACTTCGAATCCGGCACCGTCGCCGCCCTCACCTCCCCGGCGGTCTCGGCCGTCACCGGCGGCCTGGCCTGCATCGCGGCCATCCTCCTCCTCGCCGCCCGCCGCCCCGCCTTCCTCCGTTACGACGCCCGCCACCCCACTCCCTGACCTGCGACACCGCCCGACGGGCCCCACCGGAAACCTGGCAGCGAGCACCCCCCGCAGTGCTGTATTGTTTTCCACGTCACCGAGTGATCGGGGACAGGTCGAGAAGCCGAAGATCAGCAGCCACAAGCTCTGACCGGAGGCCACGAGACCACGGGACGTGGCGCAGCTTGGTAGCGCACTTGACTGGGGGTCAAGGGGTCGCAGGTTCAAATCCTGTCGTCCCGACCGGCGTTTTCGCAGGTCGGAGGCCGTTTCCACCGCAAGGTGGGAGCGGCCTTTCTGCTGTTCCGTCAGCTGGTGGTCGCACGGTGGTCGCGACCGGTCTGTTTGGGCGCTGTTTGGCGACGCTGGGTGGCCTGCCGTGTCTGGCGGGTGGCCAGCCGCGGTGTGCGGGGGCTGTGGGGGAGGCGCTCCTTCAGTTTCGCCCGCCTGACCTCCCGGTTCGTCGGCGTGGCCGGACCCCGCCGCCACTTGTAGAACCAGGCTTGGGACACGCCGAGCGCCCGGCAGGTGACGGTGTGCAGTATGCCGTGCTCGGTCCTCTGGTCGCTGATCATCCCGACGAGCTCCGCCGGGTCCGCCACAGCTACTTCACCCACAGGACCATGCAGCGTTTGAGGACATCACGCTCCATCGCCAATTCTTTGTTGTCCAGCTTCAGTTGAGTGTTCTCCCGGCGCAGTCGCGCCAGTTCCTCACTCTCCCCGGACCCGATGCCGCCGGCTTGCCGGGCCCGCGAGACCCAGGTCGCCAGCGTCGTCTCGTTGATCTCCAGATCTCCAGATCTCCAGATCTCCAGATCTCCAGATCCCTCGCTACCTCGGCCAGCGTCTTGCCGGTCTCGACGCCGATTCGCACAGCCCCCTCACGGAACTCCGCGTCGAACTTCTGCCTCTTGTCTGCCATGACTCCCAACTTCCCCTGCAGTCACGGTCTCTACGCTAAGAGCTCGCGCAGATAGGCAGCGCGGGGAGACCCGGAAACAAGGCGGGCACAGGTCCCGGTGATCATGGAGTTACGACGCTCTGTGATCACTGGG
>NZ_BAAANT010000087.1:0-7448 GCF_039529945.1 Kitasatospora kazusensis
CTACTCCTCCGTCGCCGGCATCGCCGGCAGCCCCGGCCAGGCCAACTACGCCGCCGCCAACGCCTACCTCGACGCCCTCGCCAACCACCGCCGCACCACCGGACTCCCCGCCCACTCCCTCGCCTGGGGCCTCTGGGCCGGAACGTCCGGCATGGGTGGCACGCTCGATACCCAGGAGCAGGCGCGACTGCGCCGAGCAGGGATCGCGGCGCTGCCGTCCGAGGCGGCACTGGAACTGTTCGACACCGCACTCGCGACCCACCGGGCGGTGCTCGTACCGGTCAAGATCGACACTGCGGCGATTCGTGCCGCCGGTACCGTGCCGGCCCTGTTCCGGTCGCTCGTCCGCCCGTCGTCCCGCTCCGGCAGCACGACCGGCCGGGGCAGCCGACCCGCCCTGCGGGAGCGGCTGGCCGGATTGCCCTCGGCCGAACAGCTCGAACTCATCCTGGACACCGTCCGGACCCGGATCGCCGGCATCCTGGGCCACGACAGCCCCCGCGCGGTCCTTGCCGACCGGGGGCTGATGGAGATGGGCTTCGACTCGCTGACCGCGGTGGAGCTGCGCAACACCCTGGGCGTGATCACCGGCCTGCGCCTACCGACCACCTTCGTCTTCGACTACCCCACCCCAGGCGCGATGGCCCGACAGCTGCACTCCCAACTCGGCCTGGCCGGAGCAGAATCCGACGATCCGGAACAGATCGACGAGGCGACGATCCGCCGGACCCTCAGCTCCGTGCCGCTGGCCAGGCTCCGCGAGGCCGGCCTGCTCGACACCCTGCTGCGCCTCGGCCGGGCAGGGGACCTGACCGAGACTCGGACGGCTCCGGCGGACCACACCGAATCCATCAAGGAAGCAGACACCGATGAACTGATCCGCATGGCCCTCGCCCGGAGCGGCACGAACTGATCAAGACACCGCGCGAGGATGCGGCCACCCGGCCCGGGTGGCCGCATCCTCGCGCGTTCGGCGATTGTTCAAGGTCATCCCTCCCGGCTCGCAGGCCCGACCGCCACCCGACCATCGGCTATCGGCCACAAGGGCCGTCTCGGCCCACGCCGACATCTGGCGGTACGACAGAACGGGCCGATGCCATGAGGCTCGCAGACCAGTGGAACCAGAGGTACAGCCCATGACGCGGTACTGCTTCGACCCCGACCGGCGTGATCGGTGTCGGGGAGGTAGCCGACGTCGAGGAGCAGAGTCGACGACTGTTTTTACCGGGGCGAAGTAGAGCCACGGCTTCGGTCTGTCGGGGAGCCAGTGGTTCTCCGGCGAGATCGGGAGCCAGTCGGTGTGATCCCCGCCCCGACCTGACATCACCGAGACGGACACGCAAGCGGCGGCGCGTTCGCGCTGCCGCTTGGCCCCTGCAGCCCCGGCCGGGCATGTGGCCTTACGGCTGCTCCGGGCCGGGGCGGCAAGGCGCCCGTTGCGTTCACCTACTCACGAGTGGCCGCCCGCAGGGCCCCGATGGGGAGGATGTTTGTCCGGTCAGCGCGGAGACAGGGCCGCGACCTCGTGACCGAAACCGACCACGAGCCGCCCATCTGGAGCCACCGCCAACGAATTCACTGGTTTGGGGAACATCAGTTCCAGCCCCACTTGCTCGCCGGTGGACAGGTCCCACACCTGCACCGTCTCCTCGTTGCGGCCGGTGACGGTGACCAGCCGGCCCTCCATGACTCCGATTGCCGCCGCCCGCGCCTGGCCGGTGTGGCCTTGCAGAGGGTCGCCGATCTGCTGACGGGTGGCCAGGTCCCATATTCGTGCGGTCCCGTCGCCGCCGCTGGTGACGGCGACCGGCCGACCGTCCAGAACGGTCGTTGCCACTGCATTCACCCCTTGCGTGTGGCCTTCCAGCGACTCGCCGATCGGCTCGCCGGTGACCAGGTCCCACACCCGCACCGTCCCGTCCTCGCCGCCGGTGACGGCGACCGGCCGGCCCTCCACCTCTCCGGTTGCCGCCGCCCGCACCCCGCCGATGTGGCCGTGCACGTGGTTGCCGATCGGCTGGCCGGTGGCCAGGTCCCACACCCGCACCGTCCCGTCCCAACCGCCCGTGACGGCGACCGTGGCCGTCGCCACCAACACGTCTCCGGTGGGACCTTGCACCGCGTCCCCGATCTGCTTGCCGGTGGTCAGGTCCCACACCCGCACCGTCCCGTCCTCGCCGCCGATCACGGCGACCGGCCGGCCCTCCACCTCTCCGGTTGCCGCCGCCCGCACCCCGCCGGTGCGGCCTTGCAGCGGCTCGCCGATCGGCTGGCCGGTGGCCAGGTCCCACACCCGCACCGGCCCGTCCCAACCGCCCGTGACGGCGACCGGCCGGCCCTCCACCTCCCCGGTGGCGACCGCCGAGATGTCTTGGCTGTGGCCTCGCAGGGGGTTGCCGATCTGCCCGCCGGTGACCAGGTCCCACACCCGCACCCTCCCGTCCTCGCCGCCGGTGACGGCGACCGGCCGGCCCTCCACCACCCCGGTGGCCACCGCCCACACCTCCAGGGGACACTCCATGGAATGGCCTTCCAAGGGCTCGCCGATCTGCTGGCGGGTGGTCAGGTCCCACACCCGCACCGTCCCGTCCTCGCCGCCGGTGACGGCGACCGGCCGGCCCTCCACCACCCCGGTGGCCACCGCAGTCACCCCTTGCGTGTGGCCTTCCAAGGGCTCGCCGATCTGCTGGCGGGTGGCCAAGTCCCACACCCGCACCGTCCCGTCCTCGCCGCCGATCACGGCAACCGGACGGCCCTCCACCGCGCTCGTCGCCACCTCACCCATCCTGCCGGTCCGGCCGTCCAGGGGCTCGCCGATCTGCTCACCGGTGACCAGGTCCCATACCTGCACCGTCCCTTCGTATCCGCCGGTGACGGCGACCGGCCGGCCCTCCACCATGGCCGTCGCCACCGACAACACCGTGTCGTCGTGGCCGTGCAGGAGGCCGCCGATCTGCTCGCCGCTGGCCAGGTCCCACACCCGTACCGTCTTGTCGTATCCGCCGCTGACGGCGACCGACCGGCCCTCGACCACGGCCGTCGCGACCGCACACACGCTTCCGTTTTCCAGCAAGTACTTGCTTTCTCGCACGTCTTCGCCTACCAGTGCGTCGCCGACCTGCTCGCCGGTGGCCAGGTCCCACACCCGCAGCCTGCCCTCGTTGTCGCCGGTGACGGCGACCGGACGCCCCTCCACCTCACCGGTTGCCGCCGCCTGCACTGCGCCGTCGTGGCCTTCCAGCGGCTCGCCGACCTGCTCACCGGTGACCAGGTCCCATACCAGTACCCCCTCGTCGTCGCCGCTGGTGACGGCGACCGACCGGCCGTCCACCACCGCCGTCGCCACCGCGTCCACCGGGGGGAAGTGGTGGGGTATGACGTGCAGGACCCGGGCGTCGACCTGGCTACCGGTCGACCACTCCACCTGCCACCGCGACGCAGGCTCGCCGGCCACCACAACGGCACTGATCCGCGCCGCCAACTCCAGGTCCCCGTAGCGAGCGGCGTCCAGCGCCAGCAACTGCCGGCGCACCCCCGCCGTCGCATCCCGGTGCACATGCGCCGACGCCCGATACACCGCCGCCACCAAACGAGCCTCCGGACCCGCCCCCGTATCCAGCAACCCCCACACCCGCGCCGGATCACCGTTCACCAACAACCCCAGGTCCGTCCACCACGCACCCGCCACCACCGGACCGGTACCCGAACCACCCTCGCGCCCATCACCATTCATGACCGGCACCGTAGACGCACCCGCTGACAGCCACCACCTCCGGCACACGCCCGGGCCCGGACCTCATGACATCACGTCGTTCCACCGACACCGGCAACCCCGCACCCCACCCCCCGGACACGTACCACATTCGCGGCGCCGGACGGCTGACGCGCGATGGCCGGGGGCGGCAGCCGGAAGTTTGACGCCTTGTCGTACCGGCATCCGCGTCGGGCACAACCGGGGACACCCGGGGCAACTTGCGGGCAAGCCAACCGGCTCTACCAGCGCGACCGGACTCTGATGCACCGGCCCGTCGTCCATCCCCCCTCACCGGATCGCTCACCACCCTGCCAGGTGGCGATCAGCGCCAGCACCCCGGCCTCACGGGCCGTCAGGCCGTCCGGCAGCTCCATCGCTCCGGGCGTCGGTACGGGCGCCACCGACTGCCGTTCCACCACCTGGCTCTTCGACTGCAGGATGAAGTCGAAGAACACGCAGCAGCCCGGCTCGGCCACCGCGAGCACCGCGACTCGGCCGGCCGGCTCCGGGACCGGAGAGAAGGTCAGGCGAAGGCCGTCCGGGATCTCCTCGCGACCGGTGGCTTCGGCGACCAGCGCACCCCACTGGGCGGTGCGCTCCCCCAGGTTGGCGCCGCCCAGGGTGCAGGCCACCGGCTCCTTCCGCCACGCCTCGAGGTCCGGTCGGGCCGGGTACGCGACAGCTCCGCCGGTACCGGGTCAGCGGGTGGCCAGGCAGCCGCAGCCGGGTGCGCACGTGCCGGACAGTGCCGGCCCCGACAGTTCCTGCTGGACTGCGACGAGGTGGGCGGTGAACGCGGACAGCTCGGCGATCCGCCGGTCCGCATCCGCGATCCGATCCGGTTCGAGATCATCCTCGGCACCAGCATGCGGAGGGGCGAAGCCCTCTCCCTGCACTGGACCGACGTCCACCTCATGGACGCAAACTCTTCGTCCGCTGGAACCTCGCCGCCATCGACAACGGACTTCTCCACCTCGGCCAGCCCAAGACACCAGCCAGCCGCGCCTGGATCAGCCTCTCCCCCAGAGAACGGGAATTTCGGGGCCACGGCGCCCGACAGCCTATTATCGCTTCCTGGGCCTGCGGACCTGACCCCCGGCTCACCAGGTACGGAGAAGCGTCACCCGGCCTGCTGCCGATGCGTACCCGAGGAAACACGTGAGCACCGTACAGTCATTCCCCGTCCCGCAGGTCCTTCATGAGGCCGGCCGCCGACGGACTTTCGCTGTGATCAGCCATCCGGACGCGGGCAAGTCCACACTCACCGAGGCGCTGGCGCTGCACGCGCGGGCGATCACTTCTGCCGGTGCGGTGCACGCCAAGGGTGACCGACGCGGCGTGACCAGCGACTGGATGGAATTGGAACGCGAGCGCGGTATCTCGGTGACCTCGGCCGCATTGCAGTTCGGCTATCGCGGCCACGTGATGAACCTGGTCGACACCCCCGGCCACGCCGACTTCTCCGAGGACACCTATCGGGTGCTGGCCGCCGTCGACTGCGCGATCATGCTGGTCGACGCGGCCAAGGGCCTGGAGGAGCAGACCCGCAAGCTTTTCGCGGTCTGCCGCCATCGCGGCGTCCCCGTGATCACCTTCATCAACAAGTGGGACCGGCGCGGCCAGGATGCACTCACCCTGCTCGAGGACATCGAGACGCACCTCGGGATCACCCCCGTCCCGGTCGTCTGGCCGGTGGGCAGCGCGGGCAACCTGCGCGGCCTGGTCGAAGCGGGGAACACCGAGCAGATGCTGCGCTACACCAAGGTGCCGGCCGGCACGCACGCCGCCCTTGAGGAGCAGCTCACCTCCGAGAAGGCCGCCGAGCAGGAGGGCGAAGCCTGGACGACCGCACTGGAGGAACTGGAGCTGGTGCTCTCGTCCGGCCCCGGCTACGACCAGGAGGCCTTCAAGGCCGGCAAGATCAGCCCGGTCTTCTTCGGCGCCGCGCTGACCAACATCGGTGTGAAGCTCCTGCTGGACGCCGTGGTCGACCTCGCTCCGGCTCCCGGGCCCCGCCCGCTGGCCAAGGGCGGCAGCCGCGAGGTCGGCGAGGAGTTCTCCGGCCTGGTGTTCAAGATCCAGGCGAACATGGACCCGGCCCATCGCGACCGGATCGCCTTCGTCCGAGTCTGCTCCGGCGTCTTCGAGCGCGGCATGCACGTCACCCGGGCGGCCAGCGGCCGCTCGTTCGCGAGCAAGTACGCGCACACCGTCTTCGGGGCCGAGCGCACCGTGGTCGACACCGCGTACCCCGGCGATGTGGTCGGCCTGATCAACGCGAGCGCGCTGCGGGTCGGCGACACCCTGTACACCGGCAAGAAGGCCGAGTTCCCCTCGCTGCCCGCCTTCGCCCCCGAGTACTTCGCGGTGGCACGGCCCAAGGACATCAGCCGGTCCAAGCAGTTCCGCAAGGGCATCGCCCAGCTCGACGAGGAAGGCGTGATCCAGGTGCTCGTCTCCGACCGGCGTGGCGACCAGGCGCCGGTCATGGCCGCGGTCGGCCCGATGCAGTTCGACGTGATCCTGCACCGGATGGAGCACGAGTTCTCCTCCCCGATCGCCCTCGACCAGCTCTCCTACCGCGTGGCCCGGATCACCGACGCCGCCGGCGCCGCTGCCCTGGCCAAATCACGCCTGATCAACGGCGAGGTGCTCACCCGCCGCTCGGATGACGTGCTGCTGGCCGTGTTCGCCGACAAGTGGCAGCTGAACGCCTTCCAGCGCGCCCAACCCGACGCCCTGCTCCAGCCGCTGATCGCCACGGCGGACTGATCACCGACCTCTCGGCCCGGCGGCGCCGCTTGGCACGGCGGACGACGGACGGCGCCTGTTGTCGGGCTCGGAAAGTCATCGCCACAGGTGGCAGCGATAGAGCGACCTCGGCCGGCACCAAGTCCGCGTGATCGTTTCGCTGCCTTACCAGGTGGCCCGCAAGCTGTTGTCCGTACCCGGGGTGCTGCTGCGCCGCGACACCGCCAAAGACGCGGAGCTGCTCGTGCTCCGGCACGAGAACGCTGTGCTGCGCCGCCAGATATCCGGCCCGCTCCGTTCAAGGAGGCCCGCAGGTCGTGCAGGAAGCAGGGGACGCCGATGCGGTCCCCGACGTCGGCGACCGTCAGGCCGTCCACGCCGACAGTGCGCGCCCCCTGGTTGCCCGCGACCCGGTCGAACGCCACGATCAGCGTCGCCGGGTCGTGCACGAGGTTGAACAGGTCGTCGAACCGGCGGCCGGGATCGGCCGCCACCCAAAGGTGCAGTTTGCCTGCATCTCCGGTACCCGGCCCCGAGGACGCGGAGCCGTGCCGTTCGGCGCGGCGTCTTCCGGCATTGCAGCATCCTTCCTTGCCCGTCTCCGCTGCCACCCTTCCCCGTGTGACCGGCTCTCCCGGCCTCGGAGTACTACGGCGGCTCCGCCCTGCCCGGAGCGTTCAGCCGTCGGTGTGCGTATCCGCCCACCCCAAAAGGCAGTTGGGTCAGGAGGAGGTGCGACCGGGCGGTTCCCGTGTTCACTGTGGTTCGCTCGTTGAAGGAGGAGCCCGGCTTTGTCCCATCGGCATCGCCACGAGTACGCCGCAGACCTTCCTTGACCTTCCCCTCTTAGAGCTCGCGCAGATAGGCGTGCGCTCATGGGCGGCGGTTCGGGCGGTTGTCCCAGCGGTGAGTGGTCCATGCCCGGCGGATCAGGCTACGGATG
>NZ_BAAANT010000088.1:0-6831 GCF_039529945.1 Kitasatospora kazusensis
TGTTGATGTTCTTGCTCACGGTTATGGGTTCTCCCGGTAATGATGTGAAGTGATCTGCGGATTCATCGGTGGGGACGGGCGGTGACGTCAAAGTATGTCAGCAGGGGCCCATCACGCTCTCACCCGTAAATCGGCGCCCAGAAGAACATGACAAAGACGTCACCCAGTTCCGTCGGCCCCGCCCGACGCTGCGCAACGAACTGACCACGGCCTTCGCCGCCAGGGCTTGATCAAGTTCCGCATGTGTCCAGGTTGTTGGTGATGCCCAGGATCGGGAGTGCCCGGTGGGGTTCGCGGTTGATTGCTCGGGTGGTCTTGGCGATGTTGTCGGCTCCGAGGGTCTTCAGTACGCCGATGGCGAGGTTGCGCAGGGTGGCCATCGCGCGGGGTGCGGTGCCGGTGTGGACGGTGGAGGCGTCCTCGGCGAAGGTGACGTCCCGGATGTGGTGGGAGGAGTTCTCCACTCCCCAGTGCCCGCGGATCGCGGAGGCGAGGTCGGCGGGGCCGGCTTGGTGGGCGTCGAGGCTGGTGACGGCGTAGACGCTCTCGCGACTCTGCCGCTTTCCGCTCTCCTGGCGGCGGCGGTGGACGCGGAGGGCGAGCTTGGCGTGGGGGAAGGCGATGCCGCCGAGTTCGTCGGCGATGGCGCAGGTCTTGATCGAGCGGGACTCGCGTCTGCCGTGCCCGGTCTCGGAGGCGGTGTCCTGGACGTCGATGTCGTGCCAGGGCAGGGCGGCCAGCTGGCGGTGGGCGGTGGGCTGGTTGGTCTTGATCACGGCGATGTAGTGCGCCTTCTTGGTCTCGACCAGCCAGGCGATGTTCGCCTTCACCGAGTGCAGGGCGTCGAAGGTCACCGTGGCACCCGCCAGGTCCAGCGGCGCGAGCAGGGGTTTGAAATGCGTGGTCTCGTTTGTCTTCGCGCCGATCTCGGTCTGGGCGAGGGTCACGACGGTGCCGTGGGTGACCGCCGAGAGCAGGTGCCGACGGGCCGAGTCGAGTCGGGCGGAGCCCTTGAGTGCCTTGCCGTCCACGGCGATGACGCGCCGTGGACCGGACGGCCGCCCGGCCGGCTCGGTGGTGGCACGGTGCCGGTCGGCGAGGTAGGCGCACACCGCCCGGTCCAGGGCATCCCCGTCAACGTCCTGGAGGACGCGCCCGATCGTCGCCGCGGGGGGACAGCGACGCCACCCGAGCGGATGATGTCGCACACCGAGGGCTCCTAATACTCCGGCAGGACTTCGACGTTTTGCCTGTTCAGAGGCTGCGCGCGGTGAGTGTAGCGGCCTGGTGTCCGGTCAGGGGCGGTCTTCATGGGACCGCCCCTCGATCGTGTGCAGCCGGCGTTGGCAGTGACAGTGACGGGGCAGCCTCCCGACATGATCAACGAGCCTGCAACCGAGACCTGGGACAACGAACTCGAAGACCTCTTCCTCCGCATCGGCCACCGTTTCAGCCGCGTGGAACCACGCCGCCGAATGCGCGACTACGTCCGCGGCCTGCTCGGCCCGGTCGGCCGGAAAAACGGATGGCAGCTGGCCGAATACGCCGGCCACACCACCCCCGACGGGCTCCAGCACCTGCTCGCCGGCGCCCGCTGGGAGGCGGACGAGATCCGCGACGAGCTCCAGCACTACGTCGCCGAGCGCCTCGGCGCCGACGACGGAGTCCTGATCATCGACGACACCGGCTCCATCAAAAAGGGCACCAGCTCCGGGGGCGACCACTCAGCGGACGAAGCCCTCGAATCCATGATCACCGCTGGTGGGTCACAGCGCCCTCTGGCCATGGGCGGATGACCGACTGTCAGAGGCACGTGCTGGGATGAGCTCGTACCTGGCGTGGTAGCAGGAGTGGGCCGCGCCGATCGAGCACGCCGCCGGGAGAGCCGTCATGGACCACCTCAGCCCACGCGACCGGGAGGACGCCGCCGCGCGCCTGCGGGCGCTTCTGCTGCTCGCGCTGCCCGGTCTCGAACCCGGACACCTCCAGCAGCTGAGGGCCGCTTTCGGGGCGGAGTGGCCCGCTGACCTCCCGCCGCGTACCGAACTGGGCGCGGCCCACCCGCCCGCGGATCCGGCCGGGGCAGCCCGCGCGGTACGTGAGTCGCTCGCCGCGCCCCGGCAGCCCGGCCTCGCCGCCCTGACCGCCGCCGCCCGCGCGGCCGGCGCCCTCGACGCGGCCCTCGCCCTTGACCTGCTGGAGCAGGCCCGGCCCGCCCGGGTCCTGCCCGCCCTGCTGGCGGGCGCGACGGGCCGCGAAGGCCCGCTCACCTCCCGGCTGGAACAGCTGGTGGCCAAGCACCTGGGCCCCGATCCGCAACGCTGGTCGGAAGTCCAGGGCGCGCTGGCGACCCACCGGGGGACGCTGCCCGACCTCCTCGCCGAGGACCTTCCCCCGGCCGTCGAGGCGCGTTCCGCGCCGCCCAGGACGGTCTACGCCGCGCTGGCCCTCCTGCTCGGCCACGCCGACCCGCGCGACCTCGCCGACGTGCTGCCGCACCTGGACGACACCACCGTCACCGAGCTGCTGGCCGGCGGCTCCCAGCCGTCGGCCCGGCTGGTGGAGGCCGTCACCGCGTACGGCGACAGCCGCACGCGCGCCGCCCTCGCCCGACACCCCCGCCTCGACGCCCGCGTCCTCAGGCAGCTGGTCACCGCCGACGATCCCGCCGTCAACGCCGTCGTCTACCGCAACCCGCGCGCCACCCCGTCCCTGCGGCGGGCCATCGCCGCCGGCACCCCGTACACCCCCGGGCGCACGCAGCCGGTGCCCGTCGACCGGGTCACCCTGCTGGGCAGCGCGCCGACCGGGCGGCCCGCGCTCGCCCCGCTGGTCGGCAGCGGTGACCCCGAACTCACCCGTCTGGGGCTGTCGTTGGGTGTCCGCAGGCAGGCGCAGCAGTACGCCATGCTGCGGGTCTGGGAGCGGCACGGCTCCGCCGCGGTCCGCGGCCTGCTCGACGATCCGGCGCCGGCCCGGGGCCTCCACCCGAAGGTCGTCGCTCTGGTGGCCGGAGCCCTGGACGACCCCGACGGCTGCCGGCGGCTGCGCGCCGAGTGCGAGGCCTACGAGGCCCCGGCCACGCTGGTCCGGCGGCTGCAGACCACCCGCGGCACCGACACTCTGCGCGATCTGCTGCACGAGCCCTACGCGCACGACATTGAGGCCCTCGCGGCCGGCCACCGCGCGTCGCCGTACCTGCCGCGGGTGGCGGAGGAGCTGCTCCGCCACGAGGACGCCACCGACGAGCAGCGCACCCTGTTCCGGACCACCGTGCTGAACGACCTGTGGCGTCAGGGCGAGCGGATCGAGGGCGTGGTCACGCCGCCCGGCGAACGGCTCGCCGAGGGTGCGTTGGACCAGTACAGCCGCAGCTGGGCGCCCGAGTGCGTCCGGGCCGGTCTGCTGGATCCCGCACTGCTGGTGACCGCTGCCCGGCCCGCGCTGGAGGCGGTGATGGGCCTTGGCCGCCTGGCCGAGGACGACGGCCTGCCCGCCGCCGTGACGGCGCAGCTGGCCGCGCTCGCCGGAGAGCGGCTCGCGGGCCGGCCCGAGGTCTGGGAGGTGCTGCTGGAGGCGCTGCCCGAGTTCCCGGGGACACTCGCCGAGCTGCTGGCGCACGCCGAGCAGGCCGCGGACCGGGCAGCCCCGGCACCCGCGACGCTCTCCGCGGTGCCCGCCGCCCTGCGGGCCGCCGAGCCGTTCGAACCGCCCACCGAGCCCGTCGGCCGGGACCACCGGGCCGCGCTCGGCGCGATCGACCTCCTGATCACGCTGGGGAAGGACACGCCCGGCCTGGTCCCACCGCCCGTGCCCGACGACCCGGGTGTGCTGGCCTTCCTGGCCCGCACCGACAGCGACGACTACCCCGGCTGGATCGCCCCCCGCTGGCTGGTCGAGGCCCGCGGGACCGACTGGGCGCCCGACCCGGAGACCTTCTGCGAAGCGCCCGAGCCGGAGCTGCTTCTGGAGGCGGTCCGCGTACATGCCCTGCGGATGGGCGGCGGAGGCTCCTTCTCGCTCCCTGCCCAACTCGCCGATCTGGGTTACCTCAACGGCGTGGTCACCGCTGAGGCCCTGCTGGCGGCCATCCCCGCGCGGTTCCTGATCCCGGTGACCTGGGACTGGCAGGACGCGGCCTTCGTCCCCGCCGTCCAGCGGGCCCTCGGCGACCTGCTGCGTGAGGAACTCGGCGCCGACGCACCCGCCTGGATCCGGCTGCTGACGGCTGCCCAGGAGCACGCCGAGAACACCGACCTGAGCTGGCCCGAGCTGGTGGAGCTCTCCCGTACCGTCAGCCCGCGCCCGGAGCGCGTCACCCCCAGCGGTACCGGGTCCGCGGAGGAGTTCGACCGGACCAGGGTGCGGTACTGGGGGTGGCCGGCCGGCGAGGCGCTGCTGCGCGCCGACGCCGGAGTCCTGGCGGCCGTCCTCCCGCAGTTGCGGCCGCATGCGTCGCGTCTGCTGGCGCTCTACCTCAACGTCCACCACGAGCGCTATCCGCGGCCGGTCCTCCAGTATCTGGTCACCCATGGCGACCACGGCGTCGTCGACGAACTCGCCCAGCTGCGCCACGAGCCGCTGGAGGAGCGGGAGGTGGCGCAGCTGCTCGGGCGCGCCGACCCCCTGGTGAACCTGGCGCTGCTGCGCCACCACCCCGACTACGGCGTGCGGCATCGCGCCGCGGTCCACCCAGCGGGAGAGCTCGCGGCGTACGCCGACCGGATCGAGGACCATCGGCTCGCCAAGGGCCTGCAGTCCCCCGAGCCCGACCTGATCGAGGCCGTCTTCGCACGGACCTCCGGCTGGCTCCGGCTGCCGGAGCAGCTCATAGGCTGTCTGGGGATGCTGCGCCACGGCGGTCCGGAACGGCTGGCGGCCCTGCTCGACTCGGGGCGGGTCGGCCCCGAGGCGACCAGGATCTGCCGGAAGGCACTGGCCGCCCCCGACGCCCTCGCGGCGCTCCAGTCGCGCACCGCACGCGAGTTCCGCGCCGAGAAACTGCTGGCGAGGCTGCGTGGGCTCGACCATGCGTACCACGGGTACCTCGTCCCCGACCTGCTGACGCTGCCCTACGAGGTCGACTGGGCCCTGCTCGAGGCGGAGCACGCGCGCCAACCGTTCGCCGTCTGGGCGGCGCTGGTCGCCCACCCGGACGCGCCCGAGGAGTTCGTGCTGCGCCATCACGAGGCGCTCGGCCCCGTGGCACGGTGGCGGCAGCAGGAGAGCCCCGTGCTCACCAGGGCGCGGATGCACCTCGGGTTCGGGCACCACCACGGCACAAGCAAACTGGCCGTGCGTCTCGACCAGGCCCTGGCCACTGGGCGGCTGACCGGGCTTGACCTCGTCCACCTGGTCGCCCCGGCGGCCCAGGTTCTGCGCTACCTCGTGGGCGCGATGCTCCGGCCGGATGGCCCTTCGGCGCAGCTGGAGGAGGCGACGGGCGAGCTGGTCGCCCTGATGCGCAAGGTCGACGGACCTGCGGCCTGGCAGCGGATCTACGCCGCGCTGACCAGCCGGGACCAGGGCTGGGAGCCGCTGAGCTCCGTCGCGCAGCTGCTCGAGGGCCCGGGGGGAGACCGAGGATAAGCGTCGTCTGGGTCGGCGAAAGGACCGCTCTACAGGGTGGCGGCGATCCACGCACTGATGTGCTCGGGCAGGGGGTACGGGGTCTCTGCGGGGATCTTGGCGTCAGCCGCCTCCGGCTGCCCCGCCCTGACCAGAGCGTGGGCCTCGTGGGCCAAGGCCGTGACGTCGGTGAGGCCGAGGATCCACTCGTCCACGTAACGGTCGACGGCCGCGCCGGACAGGCCGATCTGGATGGCGCGATGGGGCAGCTCACCGAGGTTGGTCGAGCGCTCAGGGTCCCGCTGGATGCGCACCGGGCTCGCGGCGAGTTCGGCCTTCCAAGCCGCAGCGGACGCGTGACGGTCGCGATCGTGGTGACTCAGGCAGGCGTGGGCGAGCGCCCGTTCGAGGCCCTCCCGGCTGATCCGGACGGCCGGCACGCGTTCCTGTCCGGGCTTGGCGCTCGAAGGCACCCTGTACGCGAACCCGGACATGCCGGCCGCCGGCCACGCGGCGCAGCTGCTCGCAGGCGTGATGCCGCCACTCACCCGTCGCCCGCCGTCCGGGATCTCCGCCTGGGCACGCGCGAATGTCGACCTCGCCCCACCGGACCGCCTCGGGTTCCTCATCGCCACGACCTACCGGACCACGCGGGGCTGGGCGGCGGCCTCCTTCGACGAACTGCGCACCGAGCCGGCATCCGTGATGTCTGACATCCCCAAGAAGATCCCGGATCCACTCGCCCAGTCCCGAGTCCGCGGCCAGGTCTTCTCCACCTTCGAACCGCTGCTGTTCGACCTCCTACGCGCTGGCGACCACCGCCTGCTCTGGGAGTGGCTCGGTACCTGGCGCGGCGCCGACTCTTCGCAGTGAGGCGGACACCGGCCAGGGACGCGACTCGTCGTCATGAGCCTGGTAGCCGGGAACCGCGCACCACCAAGCGGTTCCCGGCTACCAGGCTCGGGCAGGGAGAGAGCGCAGACGCGGTGACGTACTACAGCGAGCCCAGGAAGGCACGGATGGCGGGGCTGCAGCCTCTGGACAAGGACCTCAATAACGAGTGCCGGGCGTTGGCCGGGGCCCTGCACCAACAGTTCGAGGCTCTTGGGGTGTCGGTGCGCCGCTACGCGACGCGCCGCTTCGTCAACGCTGGCACGCTCTCGCGCTACTGAAGTTGAATCCGTGATGTCGCTCGGATGGGTGAAGCAGGGGCATTCACCTGCCTGCGGGGGGTCGGTCCCGGTAGTCATGTGCTGTGAGGTA
>NZ_BAAANT010000089.1:0-6459 GCF_039529945.1 Kitasatospora kazusensis
GCCGATGGTACTGCAGGGGGGACCCTGTGGGAGAGTAGGACGCCGCCGAACAATCTTTCACACATGACCCCTCATCCGGGAACGGATGGGGGGTCATGTGCATTTCTGGGCCTGTCTCCGGGCCGTTCGCGCCAAGGCGGAAAGCGGCCGGAAAGCGGGCGGCGAGCGCCGGATGGTGCGTGAGCTGCGATGTCCTCGCGGCCCGGCGGGTGGGGGAGAGGCGTGGTTGCTTCGCACGCCTGTCCACGGCACACTGGCCCGACATGGGCGGGGACCGTGGGGCTGAGGACGACTTCCGGGCGTTCTATCAGGGTGCCTACGGTCACCTGGTGGCGAACCTCTATGCGCTGACCGGTGATCTGGGCGAGGCACAGGATGCCGCCCAGGAGGCTTTCGTGCGGGCCTGGGACCACTGGGACAGGCTGAGCAGGTACGAGAATCCGGTGGCCTGGGTCCGGCTGACCGGGCAGCGGATCGCGATCAGCCGGTGGCGGCGGGCCCGGACGGCCTTGCGGAGCTGGATACGGCACGGCGTGGAGAACCCGGTCCCGGGACCCGGGCCGGAGTCGGTGGCGCTGGTGGAGGCTCTGCGGCGACTGCCGGAGGCGCAGCGTTCGGCTCTGGTGCTGCATCACATGGGTGGTCGCTCGGTGGCGGAGATCGCTGCAGAGGAGGGCGTGCCGATCGGGACGGTGAAGGCTCGCCTGCACCGGGGGCGGCAGGCGCTCGCGCTGCTGCTGGGTGAGGAAATCACCCCCGGGCCGGCCGACGAGACCGCGGGATCTGCGGAGGCGGCCGGCGGGACGGCTGCGAGGGTGCCCCGGCAGGCCGAGCCTGCCGAGTGGGCCGAGCCCCCGACCGTGACGACGGGGAAGACGATGCGGAAGACGCCGGAGAAGGCGGCCGAGGCATCCACCGTGACGGCGGAAATCGTGGGGACGGCGAATGCTCATGTATGAGGGGACGACGAGCACTGTGGACGAGCCGGACCGTCCGACCGTCGGTACTGCCCGGTTGGAGCAGCTGTTCGCCGGGGTCCGGAGTGAGTTGGCGTCGGGGATCGCGCCGCCTCCCGTCGACCGGATCCTCCGCCGGGCCGCACGCAGACGTAGGCGTCGGCGGGGTGGGGCCACGGTGGTCGTGGGCGTGCTCGCCACGGCGGCCTTCTGCGGATGGACTCTGGTGCCACCGGCCGAGAGCCACGGTGGAGCACTTGCCGAACCTGACCGGACCATCAGCCCCACCCTGGCACTCCCGGCTCCTTGGGCGCCGTCGGATTCGCGGGTGGCGGCAGTCGGCGCGGGCACGCCCCTGGACCGTTTGGGCGCCCAACTCATTCTCCCCACTGGCAAGTTGCCCTCGGTAGCGGGCGTGTACGGGCCGTGGGTGCTGCGAATCGGCGCCGGCTCCTCGTGGCCCGGCCTGTCCCAGGCCTCAGGGGCGCCTGGAGCGTCGGCCTCGGTGCCACTGCCGCTGGACGTGCCCGAGTCGTCGTCGGCACCCTCCGTTGCTCCGAGCTGTGTGTCGGTCATGCTGCGGGAGGCAGCGCCGCTGCACCAGTGGGAGTTCGACTATGCCGACGCAGGTGGGCACATGGCGGTGGCCCGCCAGTACGTGCTGGAGTTCGCCTCGGTATCGGCCGCCCTGGAGGGCGAGCTCACGTTCAGTACGGTCGCCGGCTGCACGATGTCAGGAGACGACTGGGTGATGGACGCCTGGACTCCGAGCGTGGCGGCCGTCCGGACGGCAGGTGCGCGTCCGCTGGTGGAGGAGATCACGGCCCGGGTGTTCGGCACCCGGGTGGCCGTTCTGGTCGTGCGCCGCGACGACGGCGGTGCCGGTGTGGGGCTGCATGACGAATTCCGGGTGGCAGCAGGTGAGTTGGCCGGGATCGTGCCCAGCTGAGCCGACGCCCGGCCGCTGCGGTGCGCTGTGGCCCGCAGCGGCCGAGAATTTCTGTGGGTTTTCTGGGCCGGGGATGCAACCTGGGCTCTCCGGTGCGCGTGACTGTTGCGGGAACACCTCCGCGCCTGGGGAGGGTGGCCGCCGGCTCTGCGGGGAACAGGGGACTCCGCAGCTCCACGGTCGCTCTCCCGGGCCCGGGGGTTTTCTTCCGCCGGGGGAACATTCGTTGACGCTGCCGGGCCCGGCTGGAAGGCTCTGGGACGTGAGCCAAGCCGCCAGTCTTGTAGGCCGCCTGCACGTCGATCTGCGACGGCACGCGAGCGCGCTCTGTGCCGTCTGTCGTTGACGACGACCCGCACAGCGCGCAGAACTCCGATGCGCCGCAAGCGAAGGCGCCGCAAGCGAAGGCGCC
This sequence comes from Kitasatospora kazusensis, assembly GCF_039529945.1. NCBI lineage: Bacteria > Bacillati > Actinomycetota > Actinomycetes > Kitasatosporales > Streptomycetaceae > Kitasatospora > Kitasatospora kazusensis. Next base: position 2,318 of record NZ_BAAANT010000089.1, read on the forward strand.
GCAAGCGAAGGCGTCGCAACTGAAGCGCCGCATCCGAACGCGCTGAGCCCGGCGGGCCCCGACCCGGCGGTACTCGATCCCGCACGGCCGCACCCGAAGGTGCCGGCTGCGTGAGCGGTCCACATCCGGCCGTCCCGTCCGGGTCCATCCGGTCCTGGCCCGTCCCGGGCTGCCCGGTTCCCGGTCCCGGTTTCCGCGTGTTCGCCTCCCCTTCCCCGCTCGGCGGATCATCCCTGCCCGGCTCCGCCGTCCGACGGGCTGCTCGCCGCCCGTCCGCTCCGGCGTCCCCTGCTCCTCGCAAAGGAACATCTCCATGGCCTCGACCTCCAGACGCAACTTCCTGGCACTGGCCGCGATCGGCGCCGCGGCCGCCGCCTGCGGCCGGGCCACCGCTTCGGCCGGCGGCGCCGGTGCACCCGAGACCGGCCGGATCAGGTACCAGGGCTCGGTCGGACAGGTCACGCTGCCCGAACTCGCCGAAGACCTGGGCTACTTCGGTGAGGTGAAGCTTCAGTGGGTCGGCAACACCATCAGCGGGCCGCAGGACATCCAGTCCGCCGCCACCGGTCAGACTGACGTCGGCGGCGCGTTCAACGGTGCGGTGGTCAAGCTGGTCGCGGCCGGCGCGCCGGTGAAGGCGGTGATCAGCTACTACGGTGTCGACGCGGCCAGCTACAACGGCTACTACGTGCTGGCGGACAGCCCGGTCCGGTCGCCGCGCGACCTGCTCGGCAAGAAGGTCGGGATGAACACCCTCGGCGCACACACCGAGGCGCTGCTCGACATCTACCTCCAGCGCAACGGTCTCTCGGCCCGGGACATCGCCAAGGTGGAGCCGGTCGTCGTCCCGCCGGTCAACACCGAGCAGTCGCTGCGGCAGCGGCAGATCGAGGTGGCGGTGCTCGGCGGCGTGCTGCGGGACAAGGCGCTGGCGGCGGGCGGAATCCGGCCGCTGTTCAGTGACTTCGACCTGCTCGGCACGTTCAGCGCGGGCACGTACGTGCTGACCGACCGGTTCCTCAAGGCGAACCCGAACACGGCCCGGACCTTCGTCACAGGCGTCGCCCAGGCGATCGAGTGGGCCAGGACCACCCCGCGCGAGGAAGTCGTCGCCCGCAGCGTCGACATCGTCAAGAAGCGCGGCCGGAACGAGGACACCGCCGCCCTGAAGTACTGGAAGTCCTTCGGAGTCGCCGAGACCGGCGGCCGGATCACCGACGCGGAGTTCCAGCTCTGGATCGACTGGCTGGTCTCGCACGGTGACATCAAGGCCGGGCAGATCAAGCCGGCCGCCCTCTACACCAACGACTTCAACGGGTTCAGCGGCTCCGACCGCTCCGGCGCGAGCGCCGCTGCCCCTTCCGCGAGCAGGAGTTGAGCGATGAGCACCCGGATCAGCTTCCAGCAGGTGACCAAGACCTTCGCCCTCCGGGGGCGTACCGGTGGCCGGGAACGGGAGGAGTTCGTCGCGGTCGACAGCGTGGACCTGGACATCGAGGCGGGTGAGTTCGTCGTCCTGGTGGGGCCGAGCGGCTGCGGCAAGTCCACACTGCTGGACCTGCTCGGCGGGCTGACCGCACCCACCTCGGGACAGATCCTGCTGGGCGGCAGGCCGGTCACCGGTCCCGGGCTGGACCGCAGCACCGTTTTCCAGCAGTACGCGCTGCTGCCGTGGCGCACCGCGCAGGGGAACGTGGAGTTCGGCCTGGAGGCCAGGGGCGTGCCACGGCGGCAACGGGCCGGCCTGGCCCGGGAGTACCTGGAACTGGTCGGCCTGACCGGCTTCGAGGACCGGCACCCGCACGAGCTCTCCGGCGGCATGAAGCAGCGGGTGGCGATCGCCCGCAGCCTCGCCGGGGACCCGGACGTGCTGCTCATGGACGAGCCGTTCGCCGCCCTGGACGCGCAGACCCGGGAGTCGCTCCAGGCCGAGCTGCTCCGGATCTGGGAGCGCACCGGCAAGACCGTCGTGTTCATCACCCACGGCATCGAGGAGGCCGTGTACCTGGGACAGCGCGTCGCGGTGCTCACCTCCCGCCCGGGGAGGGTCAAGGAGGTCGTGCCGATCGACCTGGGGGACCGCAGTGCCACCCAGGACCCGCGCTCCAGCCCGGAGTTCGCCCGCTACCGGCATGAGATCTGGACGCTGCTGCACGACGAGGTCAGCCGGGCCCAGCAGTTGGAGAGAGAGGTCAGCCACGTATGAGCACGGACCTGAGCACGGACCTGGACACCGCCCTGGTGCCCGCGGCTCCCGACCGGACCGGGCCCGCACAGACCGCACAGATCACAGAGACCTCGCCGACCAGGCAGACCGCGAAGCCGGTGCGCACGTCCCGCCTCCTCGGCCTGCTGGCCCGCCTGGTCACCAAGTCCGCCGCGATCGTGGCACTGCTCGCGCTCTGGGAGGCGGCACCGCGCCTGGACCTGGTGGACCGGACCTTCCTGCCGCCGTTCAGCGAGGTGGTCAGCGCCTGGTTCGGGCTGCTGGAGAACGGCCAGCTGCTCAGCAACACCGAAGCCAGCCTGACCCGTTCGCTCACCGGTTTCGGTCTCGCCGTGGTGATCGGTGTGCCGCTCGGGCTGCTGATCGGCTGGTACCGGCGGGTGGCGGATCTGCTCAGTCCGCTGCTGGAGCTCTTCCGCAACACCGCCGCCCTCGCGCTGCTGCCGGTCTTCATCCTGATCCTCGGCATCGGCGAGACCTCGAAGATCTCCATCGTGCTGTACGCCTGCGTCTGGCCGATCCTGCTGAACACGATCAGCGCGGTCCGCACCGTGGACCCGACCTTGCTGCGGCTGGCCCGCTCGCTCGACCTCTCCGCGCCGAGGCTGTTCCAGAAGGTCATCCTGCCCGCCTCCGTACCGGTGATCTTCACCGGTGTCCGGCTGGCCGGGGCCGTCTCCGTCCTGGTGCTGGTCGCGGCCGAGATGGTCGGTGCCAAGGCGGGCCTGGGCTATCTGGTGAACGCCTCGCAGTACAACTTCGCGATCCCGCAGATGTACGCGGGCATCGTGTCGATCTCCGTCGTCGGCCTGCTCTTCAACCAGCTGCTCGTCGTCCTGGAGCGCCGGTTCACCGTCCGGCACACCCCGCTCGCCTCCTGACCCGACCCGCACTCTCCGAGAGGACCCACCATGACCGAGATCGAGATCCACCGGATCGGCGGCCGGATCGGCGCCGAGGTCACCGGCGTCGACACCGCCCAGCCGCTCGACGCGGACACCGTCGCCCGGCTGAACGAAGCGCTGCTGGCGCACAAGGCGCTGTTCTTCCGGGGACAGTCGCTCGACGACGATGCCCAACTCCGCTTCGCCGCCCAGTTCGGGACTCTCACCACCGCCCACCCGACCGTGCCCTCGCTCGACGGCCGGCCCAGCGTCCTGCCCGTCGACAGCGAGGACGGCGGCCGGGCCAACCGCTGGCACACCGACGTCACCTTCGTCCGGACCCCTCCCAAGGCCAGCACGCTGCGCAGCCTGGTCGTCCCGCCGTACGGCGGCAACACGCTGATCGCCAACTCGCAGACCGCGTACCGGGACCTGCCGGACGCGCTGCGCGAACTGGCCGACCGGCTCTGGGCCGTGCACACCAACGACTACGACTACGCGGTCGGCAAGGAGCCGGACGAGGCCGAGGCCGAGCGCCGCCGGGTCTTCACCGCGCGTCGGTACCGGACCGCCCACCCGGTGGTCCGGGTCCACCCCGAGACCGGCGAACGCGGCCTGTTCATCGGCGGGTTCGCCCAGAGCATCATCGGCCTGCCGTCCGCCGAGTCGCACGACCTGCTGCGGAGCCTCCAGGCGTACGTCACGCGGCCGGAGAACGTGGTGCGGTGGCGCTGGGCGCTCGGGGACCTGGTGCTCTTCGACAACCGCGCCACCCAGCACTACGCCCCGGACGATTACGACGACCAGCCCCGCCGGCTGCACCGGGTGACCGTGGCCGGCGACGCGCCGGTGGGCGTCACCGGGGAGGCCAGTTACCTGATCGAGGGCGACGACGCCGCGCACTACACGTCCTGAGCGGACAGCGTCCTGAGCGGGCAGCGTCCTGAGCGGACGACGACCTGAGTGCACGGCATCCCCGACGGACGACGGACGTGCGCCGCGAGATCCCTCCCGATCTCGCGGCGCACGTC
>NZ_BAAANT010000090.1:0-6264 GCF_039529945.1 Kitasatospora kazusensis
ACAGCAGCCTCGGCTACCGCAGTCCCGCCGAGTACGAGAGCGTCCTCGCGGTCTGACCACCACACCGATGGTGTCCGTCAAAGCGGAGCAAGCTCACTCTGCGAAGCCGCGTCCGAGCAGACCTACCTTCTGGGTTGGATGTCGTACGACAACGGTGAGCACGGCACCGCACAGCGCTACCTGATCCAGTCGCTCCGGCTTGCCGAGGAGTCGCGCAACCCCGCTCTCGGCGCTCACGTACTGGCCGGCATGGCCGACCAGGCGACCCTGTTGGGACACCCGGACGAAGGCCGCAGGCTGGCCCAGGCCGGACGGGCCGGACTGTCCCGGACGCCCGAGTCTGCCGCCTGCCTGGCGGACCTCTGGGCGCTCGAAGGCCGCGCGCTGGCCAAGCTGGGGGACAAGCGGGCAGCCACCAACGCCGTCGCCGCGTCGGAGCAGGCGTACTCCACCGTCCAACTGGACAACGAGGCCGAGTGGGCCCGCTTCATCGACCCCGCCTACCTGAACGGCGAGCACGCCCAGACCTTCCAGGACATCGGCGACAGCGCCCAGTCCGAGAAGTACGCCCGCGTGTCCATCGACCACGCCAGGGCCCAGCGACGCGCACGTCGTGGCGCCATGTCCCAGGCAGCCCTTGCCGTCTCGCACCTCCAGCGAAGGGACCTCGAAGCGGCCCACGCCGCCGGCCTGCGGACCCTGAGCCTGTCCGGTCAGGTCAAGTCCTCGCGGACGGTCGAGGCCGTGCAGAACCTTCAGCGCCAGATGGTCCCCTTCGGCCGTCACGCCCTGGTCGCCGACTTCAACGACCGGGCACGTGACTTGCTGGCCGCGTGATCCAAAAGCTCCAGCCACAACACTGGGCTCTCACCTTGAACAAAGGTGAGAGCCCAGTGTTGTGGCTGGTCAGCTCTGCCGAGGGATCTCGATCGCCGGGCACTTGTCCATCACCATGTCGAGCCCGGCGGCTCGGGCTCGGGTGTACGCGGCTTCGTCAATGACGTCGAGCTGAAACCACACGGCTTTGGCGCCGATGGCCACCGCCTCATCAGCCACCTCTCCGGCAAGATCGCTACGAACGAACACGTCAACGACGTCGACCTCGAATGGGATTGCCGAGAGAGAGGGGTACCCCTTCTCGCCGTGAACCGTCTCTGCCTTCGGGTGCACGGGCACGATTCGTTTCCCGAAGCGCTGGAGGACATCGGCTACGCCGTAGGCCGCGCGACGCTGGTTCGAGGACAGCCCTACGACGGCCCAGGTGTCGCCGACCTCTGTAAGGATCTTGCGGACAGTCGCTGCGTCTCCGTACATGTTCTGTCTCCCGCTGATCGGAACGTCAACTGCGTGATACCTGCGGGCCGAACCGCCGGATCATCGACACAGGTCAGGCGGGCAATCCCATACGAAAGCGGATGGCACCTGGAGTCACTGTCCCGACCTCGAACGGGATCTCGGCCAGCGAGGCGTACCCCTGCTCGCCGAGCACCGTCTCCGCCTTCGGGTGCACGGGCACCACCCGCTTGCCCGCCCGCTGCAGCACCCGGGCGACGCCGTAGGCGGCCCGCGCGGTGTTGCTGGACAGGCCGACCACCGCCCAGGTGTCCCCCGCACCGGTGAGGATCCGCCGGACCACCGCGTCATCTCCGTACGTCATGACAGTCCACAACAGCCCACCGGCCGAGCCCATTCCGAACGCAACCGTTCGGGCCTGTCCAGGCCTGAACGAGCGCCCACGGGCGAAGCCCGTTACTCGACGGTAGGCCGCCCCATCGCCCGGTACGTCCACCCCGCGGCGCGCCACGCGGCGACGTCCAGGACGTTCCGGCCGTCGAGCATCCGGCGTTCGGCGACCACCGCGCCCAGCTCGGCCGGGTCCAGCTCGCGGAACTCCTGCCACTCGGTCAGGTGCAGCACCACGTGGGCGCCTTCGGCGGCCTCGATCGGCGAGTCGGCGTAGGCCAGGCCCGGGAACATCTTCCGGGCGTTGTCCATCGCCTTCGGGTCGTAGACGGTGACCTGGGCGCCCTGCAGCTGGATCTGCGCGGCGACGTTGAGCGCGGGGGAGTCCCGGATGTCGTCCGAGTTGGGCTTGAAGGCCGCACCGAGCACCGCGACCCGCCGGCCGAGGAAGCCACCGCCGCACTGCTCGCGGGCCAGCTCGACCATCCGGGAGCGGCGCCGCATGTTGATCGAGTCGACCTCGCGCAGGAAGGTCAGTGCCTGGTCGGCACCGAGCTCCCCGGCGCGGGCCATGAACGCCCGGATGTCCTTGGGCAGGCAGCCGCCGCCGAAGCCGAGCCCGGCCTGCAGGAACTTGCCGCCGATCCGCGTGTCGTAGGAGAGCGCCTCGCTCAGCCGGCTGACGTCCGCGCCCGCGCTCTCGCAGACCTCGGCCATCGCGTTGATGAAGGAGATCTTGGTGGCCAGGAAGGAGTTGGCCGCGGCCTTGACCAGCTCGGAGGTCGGGTAGTCGGTCACCACGAACGGCACGCCGTCGTCGATCAGCGTCGCGTACACCTCGCGCAGCAGCTGCTCGGCACGCTCGCTGCGCACACCCACCACCAGCCGGTCCGGGTGCAGGGTGTCGCCGACGGCATAGCCCTCGCGCAGGAACTCCGGGTTCCAGGCCAGCTCGGCCGCCGCGCCCGCCGGGGCGGTCTCGGCCAGCCGGTCGGCCAGCCGGCCCGCGCTGCCGACCGGGACGGTCGACTTGCCGACCACCAGCGCCGGGCGGGTCAGGTGCGGCGCGAGCGAGTCGACCGCGGCGTCGACGTAGCTCATGTCGGCCGCGAACTCGCCCTTCTTCTGCGGGGTGTTGACGCAGATGAAGTGCACGTCGCCGAACTCGGCGACCTCCTGGTAGGAGGAGGTGAAGCGCAACCGCCCAGTGGAACCCTCATGCCCGGCGACGTGCTTGACCAGCAGTTCGGCGAGGCCGGGTTCGTACATCGGCACCTGGCCGGCCGCCAGCGTGGCGATCTTCTCCGGGTCGATGTCCAGGCCGAGCACCTCGAAGCCGAGCTCCGCCATGCAGGCGGCGTGTGTCGCGCCGAGGTAGCCGGTGCCGATCACCGTGATGCGGAGGGCCACGTGCTTCCCCTATGTCCGTTCGCCCGGCCGTGCGGTCTGCAGCCTGGCACCGGTCCCGATGGTATCCGCGAAGCCGCTGCTCGGGCACCTGCCTGCCCTCCCCGGGGCCCTGCCCGGCGGGCCGGGCGGCGGCACCTGCCGCCCCCGGCGGCGGAAACCGGTGTGATCAACGGCAGAATGCCCCGCATGGATTCGAAGGACGACATGCAGCACGAGCCGGCCGGGGACGCGGAGCGCGCGGCGGAGCCCGCCGCGGAGCGCCCCGCCTCGCTGAGCCTGTTCGCGGACCGGGAGGGGGCCGGGGAGGCCGGGGCGGCCGAGGGGGCCGAGCCGTCGGAGGTGCCTGCGGGTGACGGCGGCAAGGCCCGCCGCAAGCGCCGGGCCCGCCGGGTGCTGATCTGGTCGCTGGTGGCGCTGCTGGTCCTGATCGGTGGCGGCGTCGGTGCCGCGTACTGGACGGCGGACCACTACGCGTCCTCGGTGGCCCGCATCCCGGACGCCTTCCCCACCGTCCCCGAGTCCGCCCAGCCCAAGCCCGTCCCGCACAGCGGGATGACCTTCCTGCTGGTCGGCCTGGACGCCCGTTCGGACGTCCCCACCACCGGCAAGACCGCGCAGGGCCCGGCCTGGCAGGTCGGCGCGGCCCGCAGCGACACCATGATGCTGATGCACCTGTCGGCGGACCGGAAGAGCGTCTCGGTGGTCTCGATAGCCCGGGACACCTGGGTCGACATCCCGGGTCACGGCAAGGCGAAGATCAACGCCGCGTACTCCTGGGGCGGCCCGGCGCTGATGACCGAGACCGTGCAGAACCTCACGAACATCCGGATCGACCACGTCGCGGTGATCGACTGGAGCGGCTTCAAGTCCCTCACGGACGCGGTCGGCGGGGTGGACATCACCATCCCGAAGACCATCCCGGCCGGCAACGGCGCCCGCGAGTGGGACGCCGGCACCCAGCACATGAGTGGCGACGAGGCACTGCTGTACGTCCGCGAACGCCACGGCCTGCCCAACGGCGACCTGGACCGCACCAAGCGCCAGCAGAACTTCCTGCGGGCGCTGATGAAGCAGACCATGAGCTCCGGCACGCTGAGCAGCCCCACCAAGCTCGGCGGCCTGCTGCAGTCGGTCGGCGACGTGGTGAGCGTCGACAGCAAGCTGAGCAACGGCGACCTGTACGACCTCGCCTGGAGCCTGCGCTCGCTGACGGTCGGGGACGTCCGCTTCATGAACGCGCCGTTCGGCGGCTTCGCCACCATCGGGGGGCAGGATGTGGTGCTGATGGACAACGCCGCGGCGACCCCGCTCTGGGAGTCGATGCGCAACGACCGGATGGACCAGTACTTCGCGCAGCACCAGACCACCAGCGACACCCTCGGGGACAGCGTCCGCTAGTGATCGGACGTGTCGCACATGTCACGTTCGGGGTAGGCACCCGGCGAGCCTAGAATTAGTATCTACTTAACGGTAATTAACTGAGTTACACGGCGATTAGGGGCGAGCAACATGGCGGGCACCTCAGGAGCGGACTTCGACCTCTTCCGGCTCACCGAGGAGCACGACATGCTCCGTGAGGCGGTGCGGTCGCTCGCCGAGGCGAAGATCGCCCCGTTCGCGGCCGAGGTCGACGAGCAGGGCCGCTTCCCCCAGGAGGCGCTGGACGCGCTGCAGGCCAACGACCTGCACGCCGTCCACGTGCCGGAGGAGTACGGCGGCGCCGGTGCGGACGCGCTGGCGACCGTCATCGTGATCGAGGAGATCGCGCGGGTCTGCGCCTCCTCCTCGCTGATCCCGGCGGTCAACAAGCTGGGCTCGCTGCCGGTGCAGCTCTCCGGCTCCGAGGAGCTGAAGGCGAAGTACCTGGGCGCCCTGGCGCGCGGCGAGGGCATGTTCTCGTACTGCCTCTCCGAGCCGGACGCCGGTTCGGACGCGGCCGGGATGAAGACCCGCGCGGTGCGCGACGGCGACTTCTGGGTGCTCAACGGCGTCAAGCGCTGGATCACCAACGCGGGCGTCTCGGAGTTCTACACGGTGCTGGCCGTGACGGACCCGACCCTGCGCTCGAAGGGCATCTCGGCGTTCGTGGTCGAGAAGGGCGACGAGGGCGTCTCCTTCGGCGCGCCGGAGAAGAAGCTCGGCATCAAGGGCTCGCCGACCCGCGAGGTCTACTTCGACAACGTCCGGATCCCGGCCGACCGCATGATCGGCGCCGAGGGCACCGGCTTCGCCACCGCGATGAAGACCCTGGACCACACCCGGGTCACCATCGCCGCGCAGGCCGTCGGCATCGCCCAGGGCGCGCTGGACTACGCCAAGGGCTACGTCCAGGAGCGCAAGCAGTTCGGCAAGCCGATCGGCGACTTCCAGGGCGTCCAGTTCATGCTCGCCGACATGGCGATGAAGCTGGAGGCCGCCCGCCAGCTCACCTACGCGGCCGCCGCCAAGTCGCAGCGCGTCGACGCGGACCTGACCTTCTTCGGTGCGGCCGCCAAGTGCTTCGCCTCGGACGCCGCGATGGAGATCACCGTCGACGCCGTCCAGCTGCTCGGCGGCTACGGCTACACCCGTGACTACCCGCTGGAGCGGATGATGCGGGACGCCAAGATCACCCAGATCTACGAGGGCACCAACCAGATCCAGCGCATCGTGATGTCGCGCAACCTGCCGTAACCCGGCGGGGCGTTGAAGGAGTAGGCCAGAGGCACCCTGCGGGGTGCCTCTCGGCTTTCCGGGGCGGTCGAGGTCTTCGCCGGTCCTCACGTCGACCGAACTCCGGCCAGGAGCACTGTCCCCGAGTGCGTGCGTGCGACCGGGGCCTTCGGTGTGTCACCCTCCGGGGGGCCGCTTATTCCAGATCAGGAATATCCCTGAGGCGTCGTAGACAGGCCACGGAACCCGGGCCTAGCTTCGTCGGCAGGGCCGGGACGCTCCCGGCCTGAGGAGGGGGCACCATGACCGAGAGTCCGAACCTCACGTGCCTCACCGGCAAGTTCAACGGGCCGAACTGCGATGACGACGACTGCCCCAACGTCTACGCCACCGACCGGGACACGTTCGTCGTCCAGGGCGACTACTGAACTTGAATTCGTGATGTCGGTCTGAGGGTGGTCAGCCGTCCATGATCAGGCCGGTGGTGGCAAGGCATCCGTCGATGAGGTGAGGGCGGTA
>NZ_BAAANT010000091.1:0-6191 GCF_039529945.1 Kitasatospora kazusensis
CGGGCCGGCCGGGTCAGCAGGGCGGGCCCGGCCGGCCCGGCCCGGACCGTCAGGCGGCTGTTCTGGTGGTCCTTCTGATGGCCAGCCGCTCGACCGGCCGCTCGTTCTCCACGTGCTCCGAGACGATCTCGCCGAGGTCCTCCCGGTCCTCGTACGAGTACCAGGCGTTGTCCGGGAAGATGCCCAGGACCGGCCCGTGCTGGCAGCGGCCCAGGCACTTGCTCTTGATCACCTGGTACTCGGTCTCGGTGTCGGCCTCGCCGAGCAGCTCGATCAGCTGGTCGGCCATCCCGGAGGCGTCCAGCCGGAGACCGCAGGAGATCGGGGTGGTGCGCTTGTTGTTGCAGACGAAGATGCGTTTCGTGCCGCCGGACATCGCCGACCTCTTCTCATCCGGTTTGCAGAGACGGGGAGTTGACGCTCGAAGCGAAGGCCAGGGACGGCCCGGCCCAGAATCCGTGCCGGGCGAAGACCGGCCCGAGCTCCTCCCGGTTGTGGTTGCTGGTCAGGTTGAGCACCCGCACCACGTCCTCGCGCGGGGGCTGGGACCTGGCCGGCACGTGCGCCATGACCTTCCGGGCGACGTCCCGGGCCGGGTCGCTCCACACCCGGGCGTTCGGGAAGGCCGGCTGGAGCTCGTCCAGCAGCCAGGGGAAGTGCGTGCAGGCCAGGATCACGCCGTCCACCCCCGCCCGCACCGAGGCCGGGACGACCAGGTCGAGCGCCTCCACGACCTCCTCGGACGTCACCGGCTGGCCGGCCAGCTTCTTCTCGGCCAGGTGGACCAGCTCCATCGAGCCGATCAACTCGAACTTGCTGACGTCCCGCTGCTCGTCGACCAGCCGTCGCACCAGCGAGCGGCGGGTCGTGCTCGGAGTGCCGAGCACCGCGACCGTGCCGCCCCGGACGGCCTCGGCCGTCTGGGCGATCGGCGGGATGACGGGGAACATCGGCACCTCGGCACCGAGGTCGTCCAGACTCGAAGCCACCGCCGTGGAGGCCGTGTTGCAGGCGATGACGACTGCGCGCGGGTTCGCGGACTCGGTGATCGCGTGCAGTACCCCGTAGATCCGGGCCCTCAACGCCAGGTCGTTCTTGTCCCCGTACGGGAACCAGCCGTTGTCGGCGACGAACAACAGGTCTTCGGAGGGCAGCAGTTGAATCAGGTGGCGGGCGACGGTCAGGCCGCCGACACCCGAGTCGTAGATCACGACGGGGCGGCTGCGTGGGATCGCCACGCCCCGCCCCGGCGGGGACTGCAGGTAGGTGGTGGTCATCAGGCCGCGATCGCGCGGTTGATGGTGCCCTCACGCATGGCACGGGACTTGCGCAGATCGGTGGCGAACACCACCCGGGAGAGCCAGCGGGCCTGCCCCGGCGGCAGCGGGTCGAAGGCGTCCCGCGCGTGCGCGCAGCGGAAGTTGTCGATGTAGACGAAGTCCCCGCCCTGGAGGACGAGTTGGGCGCGGTTCTGCTCGAAGTGCGTGCGCAGCTTCTCCAGCGCCCGGCGGGGCACCCCGTCGTAGTCCTCGACCTTCAGGGTGGCGAAGTTGATCCGGACGTACGGACGGTCGGTGGGGCCGAACAGAACGCTGAGCTTGTCCTCGGCGACCACACCGGAGGTCGAGTGGATCGGGTTGTGGCCGATGACGAACTGCGGCTCGAACAGGGCGTGCAGCTCTTCTTCGGTCAGGTCGACACCGTCGACGCTGGAGATGGTGGTCGCGGCGCGCTCGTCGTTGCGCATGCAGGCCAGGCCGATGAACTCGGCGCGGACGGGGTGGAAGGCGTCCTCGATGTGGAAGCCGAAGTCGAACATCGACCCGGAGCTGGAGTTGGCCACCCCGGACAGCGAGGGCATCGGGGTGATGGTGTTGAAGATGCTGCCCTTGCGCTGCGAGGTGAAGCCGACCGGCTCGCCCAGCAGGCTCCCGTAGAGGCCGTGCAGGAGCTGGGCGTCGTTCAGGCGGTAGCCGGGCTCCTCCTCGACGTAGGTCACCGGCGTGGGGCCGGGGCCCTTGGCCAGCACCGGGCTCCCGGTGACGTGCAGCGCCGAGGTGATCTCACAGCGGCTGAACGTGTAGAAGGACTCCCGGATGCGGCGCGGGAGCTCCTGGGCCAGGACGTGCGAGTGTTCCACGAAGTAGTTCGGGTCGGGCATGCGGTCGTCGGCGGTGATGTGGTCCAGCAGTGCTCGGATCTGGACGGACTCCTCGGCGGTGACGGCGAGTTCCCTGATAACAGTCGACATGTGTCACACCTCTGGCAGGGCGGAGGACGGCGGTCCTCGGGGACGGTGGGGAGTGCCGGCCGGTGGTCCGTCCTGCCCCCGGGGGAAGACAGGACGGACCACCGGCCGGCCGGCGAACACGGTGGTGGGGACCGGCTCAGGCGTCGTACGCGCCGCTGGCCTCAAGGGCCGGGACGAGGCGGAAGGTCGCGAAGCGCGCCTCGAAGAACGGCGAGACGGAGTCGTCGATCGGGAAGTCGTTGGTGAGCTCGTGGTGGCCGCCCTCGCTGGAGTCCAGCACGATGTGCGTGGTCAGGTAGTGCTTGAAGGCGTAGAGGCCGGGGGCATCCCAGTTCTCCTCGGCGGAGTCCAGGAAGCGGGCGAAGATGCCCGACAGCTCCTCCTCGCGGCTGAACACCGTCATGGCCCGGGTGTGCGGGTCCAGGGCGCGGCAGGCCGCCAGGTAGGTGGCCGCGTGCTCGCCGAGCTCGGCCTCCATCTTCTCCATCACGCCGTGCTTGTTGAGGAAGTGCGAGAGGAACTCGTGGTGGTCGCGGGGCTCCTGGAAGTCCTCCAGCGCCAGGTTGGTGGTGTCCAGCTCGCCGAGGATCATCTCCTGCAGGCCGGCGTGGTCCGGGTACATCTCCTGCGTCAGGCGCAGGGCCTCGCCGAACTCGACGGCGGCGACCCAGGAGAGGTACCAGACCTGCTGGAGCTCGTGGCTGCTGAGGTTCTCGAACGGAAGCGCCAGGATCTTGTCGACGAAGGTCTTGTACTTGAGCGGCTCGGCGGCGTCGGTGGCCGGGCTCTGCGCGATGGTGCTCTGCGTAGTCATCTGTTGACCCCTCACAGGTAGGCAGTCCGCGTTCGGGACGGCTGGACAGGCTGGACGGTAGGGACCGGGCTGCCGGTCCGCCGTGACTCCGCACTGCGTTCTTGCGGTGCGGTCTCCATCTCAGCCGCCCCGGGAACCACCGGCAATCTCTGAATTCCCCCCTGTTGTAGGGCCCCTGGGCTTTCTCCCAGATGGTGCCGGGCCCGTCCGGCGAGGAGGGTCGTCACGGGAGAGGCGCGGATTCCGGCCGGTCCGGCCCGTCTTTCGCGGCCCGGGCCCGTGCGACCGGGCCGCCCCACCAGCCGGCCGCCCGTTGCAGACCCCGGAGGACTTCCATGTGGAGCACGGCTTTTCCGAGTTTCCTGATCGGGTTGAGAGAGGGGCTCGAAGCGGGACTCGTCGTCTCCATCCTGGTCGCGACCGTGGTCAGGTCCGGCCGGCGGGCCCAACTGCGTCAGGTCTGGCTCGGCGTGCTGGCCGCGGCCGCGCTCGCGCTGAGCTTCGGCATGGTGCTCACCTTCACCGCCGCCAGCCTCTCCAGCTCCGCCCAGGAGGTCTTCGGCGGGACGATGAGCGTGATCGCGGTCGGCTTCGTCACCATGATGGTGTTCTGGATGCGCCGCTCGGCCCGCGGCCTCTCCGGTGACCTGCGGGCCCAGGTCGCCGCCGCGTTGGAGCTGAGCGCGGGCGCCCTGGTCACCACCGCCTTCCTGGCCGTCGGAAGGGAGGGCCTGGAGAGCGCGCTCTTCCTGTGGAGCAACATGCAGGCCGTCGGCCAGACGGCCGGGCCCGCGATCGGCGCGGCCGTGGGCCTGCTGGTGTCGGTCGCGGCCTGCTGGGCGCTCTACCGCCGGGTGCTGAAGATCGACCTGGCCGCCTTCTTCACCCGGACCGGCGTGCTGCTCGTCGTCATCGCCGCCGGCGTCCTCGCGTACGGGCTGCGCGACCTCCAGGAGGGCGGCGTGCTGCCCGGCAACGCCGCGCTCGCCGTCCACCTCGGCGCCGGCCGGGACGCCGGCTCCTGGTACGGCACCCTGCTCCAGGGGGTCTTCAACCTCTCGCCGCAGATGACCTGGCTCCAGGTCGTCACCTACGCCGGCTACCTGGCCGTGGTGATGCCGCTCTTCCTGCACCGGTCCGGGGCGCCCCGGCTGAGCCGGCTGCTGCTCGGTCCCGCCGGCCGCCGCGCCGCCACGGACTCCACCGCCCCGGCGGTCGCACCCGAGGCCAGCGGCACACCGGCCGGCGCCGGCCGGCCGCAGCGCCGGCCCGCCTGGGCCGTCCCGGTGGCCCTGGTCGCCGTACCCGGCTTCGTCGCCGGTACGGCGGTGGTGGCCGGCTCGGGCAAGCCGGTGGCCGCCGCGACGGTGACCGTCTCGGACGCGAAGGACCAGTGCGGGCGGGGGTTCAGCACCCCGCCGCCCGGCCAGCAGACCTTCCAGATGCACAACGCGGGCGGCCGGACCTCCGAGGTGTACCTCGTCGACCCGGCGACCGGCGCGGTCTACGGGGAGATCGAGGGCCTGGCGCCGGGCACCACCCGGCCGCTGACCGCGACGATCGGCGCGGGCGACTACGCCTGGCGCTGCGTGCCCACCGACGGTACGGCCGTCACCTCGGCCGCCGTGCACGTCACGGGCGCACCGGACGCGAAGGCCGTCGCCCCGGTCGCCGAGGACGACCTCAAGGCACCGCTGGACGCCTACCGGGCCTACGTCCAGGCAGGGCTGGCCGACCTGTCCGGGCAGACCCGCAAACTCCAGGAGGACGTGCGGGCCGGCGACCTGTCCGCGGCGCGGACGGACTGGCTGACCGCGCACCTCAAGTACGCCTCGCTGGGCGCCGCGTACGGCACCTTCGCGGACTTCGACGGCAAGATCAACGGCCGCCCCGACGGCCTGCCGGACGGCGTGGCCGACAAGGACTTCAGCGGCTTCCACCGGCTGGAGTACGGCCTCTGGCACAACCAGCCGGCCACCGACCTGGCCCCCGTCGCGGACCAGCTGGCCGCCGACGTGGACGGTCTCGCCAAGGCCTTCCCGGCCCAGCAGTTCGACCCCACCGACCTGCCGCTGCGCACCCACGAGATCCTGGAGAACACCCTCCAGTTCGAGCTGACCGGCGACACCGACCAGGGCAGCGGCAGCAACCTGGCCACCGCGCAGGCCAACCTGGCCGGCACGCAGGAGCTGCTGACCGTCCTCCAGCCCCTGATCGCGGCGCGCGCCCCCGAGACGCTGGCCACCGTGCACAACGACGCCAAGCGGCTGGACGACCTGCTGACGGCCACCCGCCGGGCGGACGGCAGCCGGCCCGCCGTGCAGCAACTCGACCCCCGGACCCGGATGCAGCTGAACGGCGCCACCAGCCAACTGCTCGAAGACCTCGCCCCGATCCCCGACCTTCTTGAGATCCGGAAGTCAGCCTGATGACCACTCAGAACGAGTACGAGACCACGGGCGGCTGCCCCTTCCCGCACGCTGCCGCCGCCGCTGCTCCCGTCGAGAGCGGCTGCCCGGCCGGGCCGGCCCGCCGCAGCTTCGTCAAGGCCGCGCTCGGTGTGGGCGCGGGCGCCGCCGCCGTGGCGGGTGGCGCGTTCGCCCTCTCGGCGGGTCCGGCCAGCGCGGACACCGGCACCGGCGCCAAGCACGGCACCGTCCCCTTCCACGGCGAGCACCAGGCCGGTGTCACCACCCCGGCGCCCGCCTCGGCCGCGTTCGTCTCCTTCGACGTGATCGCCGCGGACCGCGCCGCGCTGGAGACCCTCTTCCACACCCTGACCGACCGGATCCGCTTCCTCACCGCCGGCGGCACCCCGCCCGACCTGGGCGTCGGTGCCCCGCCCGCCGACAACGGCATCCTGGGGCCGGTCGTCCCGACCGACGACCTCACCGTGACGGTCGGCATCGGTGCCTCGCTCTTCGACGGCCGCTACGGCCTTGCGAAGGCCAAGCCCGTCAAGCTGGGCCCGATGAAGACCTTCCCCAACGACAACCTCCAGGCCGCCGAGCTGCACGGCGACCTGTCGCTGCAGATCTGCGCCGACAGCCAGGACACGGTGCTGCACGCGCTGCGCGACATCGCCCGGCACACCCGGGGTGCGATGCAGGTCAAGTGGCGGATCGA
>NZ_BAAANT010000092.1:0-6014 GCF_039529945.1 Kitasatospora kazusensis
CGATCGGGTCGCCGAGGGTGGTGCCGGTGCCGTGCGCTTCGACCGCGTCCACCTGGTCGGCCGTCAGGCGGGCATTAGCCAGCGCGGCCCGGATCACGCGTTCCTGCGACGGGCCGTTCGGCGCGGTGAGGCCGTTGCTGGCGCCGTCCTGGTTGACGGCCGAGCCGCGGATCACCGCGAGCACCTGGTGTCCGTTGGCCTTGGCGTCGGAGAGCCGTTCCAGCAGCACCATGCCCGCGCCCTCGGCCCAGCTGGTGCCGTCCGAGGCCGCCGCGAACGCCTTGCAGCGGCCGTCGAGCGAGAGCCCACGCTGGTGGCCGAACTCCACGAACATGCCCGGGGTGGCCATCACTGCAACGCCGCCCGCCAGCGCGAGGCCGCACTCACCCTGCCGGAGTGCCTGCGCCGCGAGGTGCAGGGCCACCAGCGAGGAGGAGCAGGCGGTGTCCACGGTAACGGCGGGCCCCTCCAGCCCGAAGGTGTAGGAGATCCGGCCCGAGGCGACACTGGCGGTGTTGCCGGTCAGCAAGAAGCCGCCGTAGCCGTCGGTGCCCTCGTGCAGGCGCGGGCCGTACTCCTGGGACATGGCGCCGACGAACACGCCGGTCCGGCTGCCGCTCAGCTGGGCCGGGTCGATCCCGGCCCGCTCGACGGCCTCCCAGCTGGTCTCCAGCAGGAGGCGCTGCTGCGGGTCCATCGCGGTGGCCTCCCGCGGGGTGATCCCGAAGAAGGCGGCGTCGAACAGGCCGGCGTCGTAGAGGAAGCCGCCTCGGCGGGCATAGGTCTTGCCGGCGGTGCCGGGCTCGGGGTCGTACAGCTCGGCCAGGTTCCAGCCGCGGTTCTCGGGGAAGTCGCCGATCGCGTCGACACCGTCGGCCACCAGCTGCCACAGCCCGTCGGGGGTGCTGACCCCACCGGGGAACCGGCAGGCCATGCCGACGATGGCGATCGGCTCGTCACTCACCGCCGTGGTCCGGGCCGGGCCGTGCTCGCTGGAGCCGAGCAGCTCGCCGAGCAGGTACCGTGCGACTGCCACGGGCGTGGGCCGGTTGTAGACCAGGGCGGCCGGAAGCCGGAACCCGACCGCGCCGGAGAGCCGGTTGCGCAGTTCCACGGCGAGCGGGGAGTCGAAGCCCAGTTCCTTGAAGGTCCGCCCGGAGTCCACCACGTCGGCGCTGAGGTGGCCGAGCACGATCGCGGCGTTGGACCTGACCAGGTCGAGCACCACCTCGTGCTGTTCGCCGGCCGACAGGCCCGCGAGGCGCTGCGCCCACGGGGTGGCCCGGGCTGCGCGGCGTGCGGTCTGCGACTCCTCGGGCAGCTCCGACTCCTCGGGCGGCTCCGGCTCTGCCGTGGCCGTCGGCCAGAACGCAGCTGCTTCCGTAGCCTGGTCCGCTGTCGGGGCCTGCGGCCAGTACCGCTCGCGCTGGAAGGCGTAGCCGGGCAGCGCGATCCGTTGCGGGGCGCGGTCGGCGATCAGCGTCGACCAGTCCACCGCCGCCCCGCTGACGTGCAGTTCGGCGAGCGAGCCGAGGAACGACCGCCAGGAGTCCTCGCCCCGCCGCAGCGTGCCGAGCACCAGCACCTCTTCGGCGCCGGCTTCCTCCAGCGTCTCGTTGATCGCGAAGGTGAGTACCCCATGGGGGCTGCTCTCGATGAACGTCCCGTGGCCGGCGGCCCGCAGCGCCTGGACCGCCAGGTCGAAGCGGACCGGCTGCCGCAGGTTGGTGTACCAGTACGCCGCGTCCAGCCCGGCGGTGTCCAGCAGCTCGCCGGTGACGGAGGAGTAGAACGGGATGTCGCCGTCGCGCGGGGAGATCGGCGCCAGCTCGTCGAGCAGCCGCTCCCGGATCGCCTCCACCTGCGGGGAGTGTGAGGCATAGTCCACCTGTATCCGGCGGGCCCGCACCTCCTGCTGCTCGGCGGCGGCGAGCAGCTCGTCGATGGCGTCGGCCGCCCCGGAGACCACGACCGCCCCCGAACCGTTGACCGCGGCGATCGCCAGCCGCTCGCCCCAAGGCGCGATCAGCGCCTCGGTCCGGTCGACCGGCAGCGCGACCGAGGCCATGCCGCCCTGTCCGGCGAGCGTGATCAGCGCCCGGCTGCGCAGCGCGACCACCCGGGCGGCGTCCGCCAGGCTGAGCGCGCCGGCGATGTGCGCTGCGGCGATCTCGCCCTGCGAGTGGCCGACGACCGCGTCCGGGCGTACCCCGAGCGACTCCCAGAGCCGGGCCAGCGAGACCATCACCGCGAACAGTGCGGGCTGCACGACGTCGACCTCGTCCAGGCCGGGCGCGTCGGGGGCGCCACAGAGCACGTCCAAGAGGTTCCAGTCGACGTACTCGGCCAAGGCGGCGGCGCACTCGGCCATCGCCTCGCGGAAGACCGGGGATGTTTCCAGCAACTCCAGGGCCATGCCGTCCCACTGCGAGCCCTGGCCGGGAAAGACGAAGACCGTCCTGCCACGGTCGGCGCCGACGCCGCGTACCAGGCCCGGCGCGTCCTGCCCCTGGGCCAGCAGGTCGAGTCGCTGCCGCAGCCCGGCCGAGTCCGTCCCGAGCACGACGGCGCGGTGCTCGAACGAGGTCCGGGTGGTGGCGAGCGACCAGGCGACGTCGACCGGGTCGATTCCGGGAGTCGACTCCAGAGCCGCCGCCAACCGGGTGGCCTGGGCGCGCACGGCGTTCTCGGTCCGTCCTGAGATCAGCCAGGGCAGGGCGGTCGCGGCAGCCGGGTACTGGCCCGGGGCCGGTTGCGCGGGCTGTTCGGCGGCGTGCGGCGGTTCCGTGACGACGACATGGCAGTTGGTGCCACCCACGCCGAACGAGCTGACGCCGGCCACCAGTGGCGCTCCGGGCGACGGCCACTCGCCGTCCTCGTGCTGCACCCGCAGTCGCAGTCCGGCCATGTCGATGGCGGGGTTCGGCGTCTCGTAGTGGAGGCTGGCCGGCAGCCGGCGGTGCCGGATGCTGAGCGCGGTCTTCAGCAGCCCGACGATGCCGGCGGCACCCTCCAGGTGGCCGACGTTGGTCTTCACCGAGCCGACCCGCAGGGGGAGTTCCGGTGATCGGGAGGAGCCGAGCGCGTCGCCGAGCGCCGCCGCTTCGATCGGGTCGCCCACCGGCGTGCCGGTGCCGTGCAGCTCCACGTACTGCACGGCGGCGGGAGCCACGCCGGCCTTCTCGCAGGCCAGCCGGATCACTTCGGCCTGCGCCTGCGAACTGGGTACGGTGAGACCCGGAGTGGCACCGTCGTTGTTGGTCGCGCTGCCGCGGATGACGCAGTAGACCGGGTCGCCGTCGGCCAGCGCCCGGGCCAGCGGCTTGAGGACCACGACGCCGCCGCCCTCGCCCCGGACGTAGCCGTTGGCGCGCGCGTCGAAGGTGTAGCAGCGGGCGTCGGGCGACAGCCCCCCGAAACTGGCCGAGCGCGCGGTGCTGTCCGTGATGATGCTCAGGTTCACGCCGCCGGCCAGCGCGAGCGTGGACTCGCCGCGCAGCAGGCTCTCGACGGCCATGTGCACCGCGAGCAGTGAGGAGGACTGCGCGGCGTCGATGGTGAGGCTGGGACCGCGCAGGCCCAGCGTGTACGAGAGGCGGTTGGCGATGAGTCCGCGCTGGACGCCGGTGAAGGTGTGCTGGGTCAGCGACTGGGCGCCGCTGCGCTGCAGCAGTGTCGCGTAGTCGTCCCAGATCGCGCCGACGAAGACGCCGGTACGGGTGCCCGCGAGTTCGCCGGGCACGATTCCGGCGTCCTCCAGAGCCTCCCAGCCGAGCTCCAGCATCAACCGCTGCTGTGGGTCCATCGTCACCGCTTCGCGCGGTGAGATGCCGAAGAAGGCCGCGTCGAAGCGGTCGATCCGGTCGAGGAAGCCGGCCCGGCCGCCCGGGCGGCCGGCCAGCATGTCGCCGAACCGGTCCGTGGGGGCGTCGGTGATGGCATCGACGCCGGCGGAGAGCAACTGCCAGAAGGCGGCCGGATTCGCTGCCTGCGGCAGCCGGCAGGAAAGTCCGGTGATCGCAATCGCGTCGTCGGATTCCAGGAGCAGATCATTCTGGGGACCGTTGGCACCAGTCATCGCTTTCGCTGTCTCCTAGGAGTGTGGCCGGCCGCGTACCGGGATCAGGACGCTCGTCGTGACCACCGTCGGCCGGGGTGCTAAGTGCAGTCTTGGCGGCCTCTAACCCCGGTCTTCTGTGGCGATCGGTCAGCCCTTCGTGGGCATACGACGGCGAACCGGGCCGCCCGCTCCGCACTGGGAGGGGCAGCCCGGTTCGCCGGGTGCCGAGCAGATATGTGACTGTCCGTACGTTGAGCCCGAGCGGTCGTCGGCTCGCACCGCCGCCCGACCGCCGATGGCCCTGGGCCCTATGTGCTCATCCGGCCGCGCAGCCCGCCAGGACCCGGTCGTCGGCGGTCAGGACGGCGCGGTGCAGCTCCTGCAGCGTGGAGCACGGTTCCAGCCCCAGCTCGTCGATCAACGTGGTCCGCGCCGACTGGTACACCTTCAGTGCCTCGGCTCTGCGCTCCGAGCGGTAGAGCGCGACCATCAGCTGGCGGTAGAAGGTCTCGCGCAGCGGACTCTCGGCGATCAGCGAGAAGAGGTACCCCACCAGCTCGCGGTGCCGGCCGAGCCGGAGCTGCGCCTCCACGTGCATCTCCGCACAGTCCAGGCGCACCTCGGTCAGCCAGGCGACGAAGCTGCGCAGGATCGGCCCGTCGCCGATGTCACCGAGAGCCGGACCGCGCCAGAGCGCGAGCCCCCGTTCGAAGCAGTCGACGGCTTCCTCGTAGCCCTGCTCCCGCAGGTGCTTGCGGCCCAGATCGGTCAGCTCCAGGAAGGCCTGGTAATCGACCTCGTCGGACCGCAGGCGCAGCATGTATCCGGAAGAACGGGTGACGATCGGACTGTCGACCCCCCCTGGACGGCTCAGGAACTTCCGGAGTTCGGAAATGTAGACATGGAGGCCGGCGGAGGCCCGTCTCGGCAGCTGCTCCCCCCAGAGTTCGTTCATCAGCTGATGGGTGGTCACCACGTGGTCGGAGCGGACCAGCAGGGCGGCGAGCAGGGTCTCGACCTTCTGGGCGCTGAGAAAAGTCGCGGTGTTCCCGTCGATGACACGCAGAGAGCCGAGAAGCTGGTACTTCACGAAAGGCTCCTGTCGGCAGTAAGGGTGCTGAGGGCCTTCGCCAGAGCCGTGGAAACCGTGTCGACCACCTCGGCGCGGTGGTTTTCGAGATAGAAATGGCCGCCCTCGAAGACCTGCATGGTGAATTCCCCGGTGGTGTGGTTCTGCCAGGCCGCCGCCTGCTCCATCGAGGTGTGCGGGTCGTGGTTGCCCACCAGCATGGTGATCGGGCAGTCCAGCGGGGGCACCGGCTCCCAGGAGTGCGTCTCGATCGCCTGGTAGTCGCCGCGGACCGCCGGCAGGATGGCGGCCAGAAGGTCCTTGTCCTCCAACCACTGCGGATCGGTGCCGCCGACCTCCCGCAACTCCCTGACCAGACCGGCCTCATCGCGCAGATGGACGGTGCCGGAGGGCAGCCGCGAGGGGGCCGGGTAGCCCGAGGCGAAGAGCCGGAGCGGCTCCTGGCCGCGCCGGCGCTGGAAGCGCTGCGCCACCTCGCACGCCAGGATCGAGCCCATGCTGTGGCCGAAGAAGGCGAACGGGCCATCCGTCCACGGCTGCAGTTCCGCGTAGACGCGGTCGGCCAGCTCGGAAATGCTGGTGATGCATTCCTCGCCGCGCCGGTCCTGCCGGCCAGGGTATTGCAGGGACAGCACTTCTATGTCCGGCGCCAGCGCTTGGGAGAACGGGAAGTAGTAGCTCGCCGAGCCACCTGCGTGCGGGAAGAGGACGAGTCGGAGCTCGGCCTCGGGTGAAGGGTGAAACCGGCGGACCCACTCTCCGGCGGACTTAGTACTCCAGCCGTAGATCGTGATCTTGCTGGTGAGGGGCGCCGCGGAGACGGGTGTGGCCACCGTTGATCAGCTGGACGAGATCGACCGCGCC
>NZ_BAAANT010000093.1:0-5598 GCF_039529945.1 Kitasatospora kazusensis
GGTCATAGCGCGAGGGAAACGCCCGGTTACATTCCGAACCCGGAAGCTAAGCCTCGTAGCGCCGATGGTACTGCAGGGGGGACCCTGTGGGAGAGTAAGACGCCGCCGAACAATCTTTCACAAATGACCCCTCATCCGGGAACGGATGGGGGGTCATTTGCATGTCCGGACCTGTTTCGGGCTGCCGGCTAGAGAGCCAGTTTGAAGCCCAGGTGGGAGGCCGTGAATCCGAGGCGCTCGTAGAACCGGTGGGCGTCCGTCCGGGTGGCGTCCGAGGTCAGCTGGACGAGGTCGGCGCCCAGGGAGCGGGACTTCTCGACGGCCCACTCGATCAGTTCGGTGCCGAGCCCGCTGCCCCGCTCGGTCGAGTCCACCCGGACGCCCTCGATGACGGTCCGGGTGGAGCCCCGGCGGGACAGGCCGGGGATGACGGTCAGCTGGAGGGTGCCGACCGCGCGGCCGTTCCGCTCGGCGACCACCACGTGTTGCTGTGGGTCGGCGGCCAGGCGGGCGAAGGCGTCCTGGTAGGGCGTCAGATCGTCGGGGGACTCCCGGGTCGCGCCCAGGGCGTCGTCGGCGAGCATCGCGACGATGGCGGGGAGGTCGGAGCGGACGGCGGGTCGGATGGTCAGTTCGTTCATGATCGGGACCCTAGACCGGGACCGACGGTGGGTCACTCGCCGGGTCCCGCACTGGTGATGACGGCGAAGGCGGCCCCGTGCGGGTCGGTGAGCTGGGCGAAGCGGCCCACGCCGTGGGCGTCGGTGGCGGGGAGGCGGACCGCGCCGCCGAGCTGCCGGGCCATGGCGATGGTGGCGTCGGTGTTCGGGACCTCGAAGTAGGGCAGCCAGTGCGAGCCGAGGCCGGCCGCGGTCTGGTCGGGGAACAGCTGGAGGATGCCGCCCTGGCCGTCGTCGGTGCCGCCGGTCGCGGGGGTGAGCACGGTGTACGTGCTGTCGCCGAACGGGACGTCCTGCTCCTGCCAGCCGAAGACGGCGCGGTAGAACGCCTTGGCCGCCGTCGGGTCCGAGCTGTAGAGCTCCGTCCAGCACAGCGTTCCCGGGGCGGTGACGGCGTCGAGGCCCGCCGTCTCGCCGGGCTGCCAGACCGCGAACTCGGCGCCGGTCGGGTCGGTGAGACCCGCCATCCGGCCGTTGGTGAAGACGTCGAAGGGGCCGAAGCGCACGGTCCCCCCGGCTGCCCTGACCCGCTCGGCGACGGCATCGGCGTCGGGCGTCTGGAAGTAGAGCGTCCAGGCCGGCTCCGCGCGGTCCTCGGTGAGCGGGCCGAGGGCCGCGACGGTGTCCGTGCCCCGGCGGAAGAAGCCGTATCCGCCGGCCTGCGGGCCGGCGGAGAAGAAGGTCCAGCCGAACAGGGCGGTGTAGAACGTGACGGAGGCCTCGGTGTCGGGACTGCCCAGGTCGAGCCAGTTGGGGGAGCCGGGGACGAAGTCGGTGCTGAGCATGGTGCGCTGCTCCTTCGGCGGGCCGTCCTCGCGGACGGGCGTGGTGCATGCCCCCTCTGGCATCCTCAGCCCTGCCAGGGGCGCCCACAACCGCAGTGCCGACGGGAACCGCGGTGCCGACGGGCGCGGGGCGGCCGGGAACGGCCGGCGGCTTGTCCTGATGTCGGTCGGGGGCGGTACGGTGCGTAGCGGACGGTCACAGGTACCGAGAGGGGCGTCGTGGACACGCAGCAGCGACCCGGGCAGGCGGGCGCGAAGGTGCCGCCGCAGCCGCCGCGCCAGCTGGCCGAGGTGGAGGGTGTGCTGGAGCGGATCACCTACGCCAACGAGGAGACCGGCTACACCGTGGCCCGGGTGGACACCGGGCGCGGGGCGAACGACCTGCTGACGGTGGTCGGGGCCCTGCTCGGGGCGCAGCCGGGGGAGTCGCTGCGGCTGTTCGGGCGGTGGGGGTCGCACCCGCAGTACGGCAAGCAGTTCACGGTGGAGAACTACACCACCGTGCTGCCCGCGACGATCCAGGGGATCCAGCGGTACCTGGGGTCGGGGCTGATCAAGGGGATCGGTCCGCGGTTCGCCGAGCGGATCGTGGAGCAGTTCGGCGTCGACACCCTGGAGGTGATCGAGCAGGAGCCGAAGCGGCTGATCGAGGTGCCCGGTCTCGGGCCGAAGCGGACGAAGATGATCGCGGCGGCCTGGGAGGAGCAGAAGTCCATCAAGGAGGTGATGGTCTTCCTGCAGGGTGTCGGTGTGTCGACCTCGCTCGCGGTGCGGATCTTCAAGAAGTACGGGGACAGCTCGATCGGGGTGGTGAAGAACGAGCCGTACCGGCTCGCCTCGGACGTCTGGGGCATCGGCTTCCTGACGGCGGACCGGATCGCCCAGTCGGTCGGCATCCCGCACGACAGCCCGGAGCGGGTGAAGGCGGGGCTGCAGTACGCGCTGTCGCAGAGCAGCGACCAGGGGCACTGCTTCCTGCCGGAGGAGCGGCTGATCGCCGACGGGGTGAAGCTCCTCCAGGTGGATGTCGGCCTGGTGATCGACTGTCTGGCCGCGCTGGTCGCCGAGGAGGGCGTGGTCCGGGAGAGCGTGCCGGGGGAGGCGGGCGAGCCGATCACGGCGGTGTACCTGGTGCCGTTCCACCGGGCGGAGATCTCGCTGAGCAACCAGCTGCTGAGGCTCCTGCGGGCCGACACCGACCGGCTGTCCGCCTTCGAGGCCGTCGACTGGCCGGCCGCGCTGGGGTGGCTGGCGAAGCGGACGGGGGCCGAACTCGCTCCCGAGCAGCGGGACTCGGTGAAGCTGGCGCTGACCGAGAAGGTCGCGGTGCTGACGGGTGGTCCGGGCTGCGGGAAGTCGTTCACGGTGAAGTCGATCGTGACGCTCGCACTGGCGAAGAAGGCCAAGGTGGTGCTGGCCGCGCCGACCGGGCGGGCGGCGAAGCGGCTCGCGGAGCTGACCGGCGCGGAGGCGTCCACCGTCCACCGGCTGCTGGAGCTGCGGCCGGGCGGCGAGGCGGCCTACGACCGGGACCGGCCGCTCGACGCTGACCTGGTGGTGGTGGACGAGGCGTCGATGCTGGACCTGATCCTGGCGAACAAGCTGGTCAAGGCCGTCGCGCCGGGTGCCCACCTGCTCTTCGTGGGGGACGTGGACCAGCTGCCGTCGGTCGGCGCGGGCGAGGTGCTGCGGGACATGCTGGCGGCGGGCAGCCCCGTCCCGTCCGTCCGGCTGACCCGGATCTTCCGGCAGGCGCAGCAGTCCGGCGTGGTGGTCAACGCGCACCGGATCAACGAGGGCCTGCCGCCGGTAACGGACGGGATGCCGGACTTCTTCCTGTTCGCCGAGGAGGACACCGAGCGGGCGGCCGGTCTCACCGTCGACGTGGTGGCCCGGCGGATCCCGCAGAAGTTCGGGCTGGACCCGCGCCGGGACGTCCAGGTGCTGGCGCCGATGCACCGTGGGCCGGCCGGTGCGGGCAATCTCAACACGCTGCTCCAGGCCGCCGTCACCCCGGCCCGGGAGGGGCTGCCGGAGCGCCGGTTCGGCGGCCGGACGTTCCGGGTAGGTGACAAGGTCACCCAGATTCGCAACAACTACGAGAAGGGGCAGAACGGGGTCTTCAACGGCACGGTGGGTGTCGTCACGTCACTCAGCGTGGAGGAGCAGCGGCTCACCGTCCGTACCGACGAGGACGAGGAGGTGCCGTACGACTTCGACGAGCTGGACGAGCTGGCCCACGCGTACGCAGTGACGATCCACCGTTCGCAGGGTAGTGAGTACCCGGCGGTGGTGATTCCCGTCACCACGTCGGCGTGGACGATGTTGCAGCGGAACCTGCTCTACACGGCCGTGACGCGGGCGAAGAAGCTGGTGGTGCTCGTCGGGTCACGCAGAGCGATCGCACAGGCTGTTCGAGCGGTCAGTGCAGGCCGGAGGCACTCCGCGCTTGATCATCGGCTCGCAACTGGATGATCGTCCAGGGGCTGTGGCCGAGGGAGGTTGTCTTGACGTGAAGAGATTTAGGGCGGAGCCTACTCTTGTGCCGATCTTGTCCGGTTCATACCGGCTGCGGCAACAGGATTTGTAGGGCGGGGCCCTTTTCGGCCCACCCCGGGTGCGCGGCCATCCCCCGGATGGGGGATCGTAGGACTGTCAGGGCACCTTGGGCAGAGGATTCATTTCGTCGGTGAGGAAGAGCGTGAGCGAGAACAGTCAAGGCGCAGTAGTACTGCGGTACCAGGACGGCGAGTACGAGTACCCGGTCGTCGAGAGCACTGCGGGCAACGCCGGTTTCGACATCTCGAAGCTGCTGCCGCAGACCGGCCTGGTCACCCTGGACAACGGCTTCGGCAACACCGCCGCCTACAAGTCCGCGATCACCTTCGTGGACGGCGACAACGGCATCCTGCGCTACCGCGGCTACCCGATCGAGCAGCTGGCGGAGCAGGGCAGCTTCGTCGAGACCGCGTACCTCCTGATCAACGGTGAACTGCCGACCGGCGAGCAGCTGACCGAGTTCACCTCGGAGATCACCCAGCACACGCTGCTGCACGAGGACGTGAAGCGCTTCTTCCAGGGCTTCCCGCGGGACGCGCACCCGATGGCGATGCTCTCCTCGGTGGTCGGCGCGCTGTCGACGTTCTACCAGGACAGCCACAACCCGTTCGATGCCGGCCAGCGTCACCTGTCGACCGTCCGCCTGCTGGCGAAGCTGCCGACGATCGCGGCCTACGCGTACAAGAAGTCGGTCGGGCAGCCCTTCGTCTACCCGCGCAACGACCTCAGCTACGTCGAGAACTTCCTCCGGATGACGTTCGCCGTCCCCGCCGAGGACTACGAGATCAACCCGGTCATCGTCAACGCGCTGGACAAGCTGCTGATCCTGCACGCGGACCACGAGCAGAACTGCTCGACCTCCACGGTCCGCCTGGTGGGCTCCAGCCACGCCAACCAGTTCGCCTCGATCTCGGCCGGCATCTCGGCGCTCTGGGGCCCGCTGCACGGCGGCGCCAACCAGGCCGTGCTGGAGATGCTGGAGCAGATCCAGAAGGACGGCGGCGACGTCGACGCCTTCATCCGCAAGGTGAAGAACCGCGAGGACGGCGTGAAGCTCATGGGCTTCGGTCACCGCGTGTACAAGAGCTTCGACCCGCGCGCCCAGCTGGTCAAGGGCCTCGCGCACGAGGTGCTCTCGCAGCTCGGCAAGTCCGACGAGCTGCTGGAGATCGCGCTCAAGCTGGAGGAGCACGCGCTCAACGACGAGTTCTTCATCTCGCGCAAGCTCTACCCGAACGTGGACTTCTACACCGGCCTGATCTACCGCGCCATGGGCTTCCCGACCAGCATGTTCACCGTGCTGTTCGCGCTCGGCCGACTGCCGGGCTGGATCGCCCACTGGCACGAGATGATCAACGACCCGGGCAGCCGCATCGGCCGTCCGCGTCAGATCTACACCGGTGTCGCGATCCGCGACTACGTGGAGCTCGGCGAGCGCTGAGTCCGCCGACCTGACGCAGAGGGGCCCGGCCGCTGGTGGGCAGGTTCTAGCGATCCCCGCAACACCCTGGATTCAGGGAGTTGCGGGGATCGTGGATTTTGAGGGCTTGAAGGCGAGGTTCTTCGAGGCGTTG
>NZ_BAAANT010000094.1:0-5455 GCF_039529945.1 Kitasatospora kazusensis
GTTGTTGAGGCTCATGGCGAGGTCGGGGAGGTGGGTGTCGGGTCGGGCGTCGGCCAGCTCCCGGCGGATGTCGACGGCTTCCTGGATGGCGGTCAGGCCTTCCTCGGGTCGTCCGAGGTCCCCGAGCCGGTTGGCGAGGTTGTTGAGGTAGCCCGCGAGGTGGGGCAGACGGCCAGGATCGCTCTCGGTTTGTATGCGGTACGCGGTGGCGAGGCGCTGGGCGAGGTGCGCGGCCCAGGGCGCGAGCGTGTGGCTGGCGTCGGGGAGCCTGCCACTGAGTTCCCCAAGCAGGCGGAGCGGGGTGGCCGGGTCGTCGGTGATCTGCCGGAGGGCGGCCAGGAGCGGGCCGGGACGTTCGGTCTGGGTGGCGGTGTCGATGGCGGCGGGGGCGAGCGTGCCGGGGTGCCGGACGATCAGGGTGGTGAGGTGCGGGCCGAGCCGGCCCAGGGCGGGGTGGGCGGCGGCGCGGGCGTAGAGGGTGAGGAACTGCTCGGCCTGTTCCTCCGTAATGCCCGCGGCGAGGCACTCAGCGAGGCCGGGGTGCTGGTCGAGATGGCGGCCGACGAACCGCTCCGTGAGCCGGTCGGGCTGCAGCAGACCCCAGGTACGGTCGCTGCCGGCGGGCGGGTAGACGGCGGTGATCCAGGCACGGACGCCGACACGCCGGTCGTGGGTCTGGTCGTCGAGCCCGGGCACCCGTTTCAGGACGGCATCGGCTTCGTCCCGGTCGCGGGCACCGAGAAGGAAGGCCGCGGCCAGCGCGTCGGTGAGCGTCTCCTCACCCAACGCCGGCACGAGCCCGCGCACCTTGGCCGCAGCGCTCCAGTACCGGCGCTCGTGGAGCAGCAGCCGGTCCTCCACCCCCGGCGCCGTCGCGGCTTCCCCGCCGTCGGTATCCCCCGTGTCCCCCGTATCCCCAGTGTCGCCTGTGGTCTGGGTGGCGGTGTCGAGGAGGTCGGCCAGGGCGGTCATGTGCAGGGTCAGGGCGCCGGCGAGGCCGGCCGCGTCGACGGCACGGTCCCGGTCCCGGAGCCGGTCGGCGAGGGCGGGCCAGTCGTGGTGCTGCCAGCCGCGGACGGCGGGCAGCCTTTGGGCGTAGCCGTCGACGGCCTCGCGGTAGGCCTGGGTGCGGGAGTGGCCGGGGTCCGGTTCCAGGGGTCCGAGGGCGGTGGCGGGGGCGCCGTCGAGGAGGTCTTCGGCGCGGGGGGTGGCGGCGTGCAGGGCGGGCCACCAGTCGCCGGCGGTGCGGGCCAGCATCAGCAGCTTGAACGGGTCGTTGCCCCGGTGGCGGCTGGCGGCGTCCAGGAGTGCGAGGAGCTGGGGGGTGCGGGTCTCGGCGTAGTCGATGACGACCAGGAGCGGACGGGCCGCGCCGGCCAGGACCGCCAGGTCCGCGGGGGAGGCGTCGGTGTTCAGCCACAGCACCTGGAACCGTTCGGCGGTGAGGCGGTCGGCGAGGTGCTGGGCGAGGCGGGTCTTGCCCTGGCCGCCGGGGCCGTGCAGGAGGCGGGCACCGAAGCCCGGCTGCCGGCTCCAGGCGAGCAGCCGCCCGAGGAGCTGGTCCCGGCCGCGGAACGGGACGATCTGGCGCCGGGCGTGCAGCAGCACGGCGGGGGAGCGGAGCTGGGTGTCGACCGCGTCCCGGGTGTCGTCGAGGTGCTGCCACTCCACGGCCTCCAACACCGTCCCGGTTCCCGCTGCGTGTTCGGCGAGTACGGACCGGAATGCGGGGTCGTGGAGGAGGACGTAGGCGGGCACGGCCTCCAGGGTGGCGTGGGAGCGTCCGGCGGGGTCGCAGGCGATGACACCGGTGAGCAGGTCCCCGCAGAACAGCGCGGCCCCCGAGATCCCGCCCCACGGCGACTTCCCGTCCCCCCGCCCCGCCGGCGGATGGCCGTCGACGTTCATGACGTACCGGTTGCCGACATCCCGGTCACCAGGATTCAGACGGCCCGCCGGATGGAGCTCCTCGGTGGGCCGGCCCGGGCGCTGGACCAGATCGGGAGCACCCCAGGTCTCGCACGCCGTGCCGGGCCAGGTGGTCGCCAGCCGGCCCCACCGCACCGGCCCCCCACCCGCAGGCGGTGCCCAGGCGCGGTCGCCGACCAGCAGCAGCGCGGCGTCGTCACGCCCGCCGGGAGTCCCCCGCCAGAGGACCCGCGCCGCGCACGACGGCACCTGCCCCGGGCGGAACACCGACACCGTCCCGCCCGGCTCGGGGACGACGTGAGCGGAGGTGAGCACCAGACACGGTGCGACCACATACCCGGACCCCGGACCACCGGAGCCCCGCACCACCACGACCCGGTCCTTCTCCACCCCTGCTCCCCCACCCCTTCCGACCTGCCGTTACCGTCCCCTGCCGGGCCGTCAGTCCTCGATGCGCCCGGACACGTCACCCGGCCCATCGGGACGGTCCTGGTCGCCGTGGACCAGAAGGTCGGAGCCGTCCGCGTTCTGCGGCGTCAGGGTGACCTTCACCTTGTGGGTGCGACCACGCGCCGCGCCGGCCTCGACCCCGGCGGTCACCACCCAGGCCTTGAAGCCGGCCTTGACCTTCGTGTCCACCCGCAGCTCGACGGCGAACTCCAGTTCCACCGGGCCGACCTTGAACCCCAGGCCCTGGCCCGCCCCGCGCGCGGCCGCCTCCAGCAGCTCGTCCCGGACCACCGCCACCGCGTCCGCCAGCTCAATGTCCACAACAGACCCCAACCCTCCGGCCGGCCAACGCGATCCGCTGCCGGTCCTGCCAATGAGGCCACCCACCGTAGGGACAGCACCACACCCACCACAACACACGAGATCAGAGCGTTCCGTGATTGGCGGGTGCGTGTCGGCCGGGTGGCCGCTGCACTGGCCTTGCTTCTTCTGTGCGTCCGCCTGGTGGCGGCCGCGTGGGTGGTTGGGGGCGCCCCCCTGGGGGCTTGGTGCTGACTTCCTTGGTGGTGTTGCACTCCCTGCGGTGGCGGACCGCCAGGGGTCCGCCCGGCTGATTACGGTCGGCCGGCGCCGACGGTCTCCCCGGTCCGGTGGTCGCCCGGCCCGACGGTCGGGGCCAGCCGCTGCTGGACGGGAACTCCCGGCCGACCGCCCTGCTGACGGCCGACGGGTGACCATGGGGGAGTGAACCCGGGCCGAAGAGTTGAGACCGGACTCGGGTAGCGGTCACCACGACCTTGGCGTCGTGTGCCGGGAAAGGCGATGGCCCGCCAAAAGCGGGTGCGCTAGATATTGTGCGCGGTCAATTGACCGAGGGTGATTATGTCACTTCGAATGAACCTGACAATCCCCGGTCGGGACAGTGGCGGTCACATAGGCATTGCTGGCAACTTGGTCACCAGGCAAGCCAAGAAAGTTGACGGCCTGTCGAAGCGTGCGCGCTAGATACCTTTGGCCAATCCCTTGAATTGGAGATTTCAATGGACATTCGCAGCGGCCGTCCCGCCGACGAAACCTCGACCTCCGCGCGCATCGGCCGGAAGGGCCTCGCAGCGGCGCTCGCAGCAGGCGCCTTCGCCGTCAGTGTTCTCGCGGCCTCGCCGGCATCCGCCGATGTGGTGGCCACGGGGTGCAGCAACAACGCCATTTCCATTGCCAAGGCCGGATATTCCACCCAGTGCTTCCTCTACAGCAACGACGGGTCGAAGACTCTTCGCGTCGGTGACTGGTACAACCAGGTCGGCTCTGGCGCTTACAAGATCATGGTCGTCTGGCATGATCTGTCGACGGGCAAGGTCTACGACGACGCGGTTGCCCCGCACAGCTACGACTGGCAGCCGAGCCCCCAGAGCGACCTGGTCTCGATCACTGTCGTCTGACCGACAGCTTCCGTGAGCCGTAACGGCTGGGTTTTTCCTGGCCGCATCTCACAGGCATAGGACAGGCGGACGAGGTTACTTTCCGGCCGGTCGGGTCAGCTCATGCTGGCCCGACCGGCCGAACCATCGTCCCCTATGGGTTTTCTGCGATGGGTTTTCCGCATATCCAGCGATGGCGGTCGTAGTGACGATTCGCGCGATATCGTCAACGGGCTCGGGTGTTGTTCCGATGGCGTTCCGTCGGGGATAGGGACAGCTGTTGTTGCGGGTTTTCCTGACGCTCATTTCCGATACGGTGCCATTGGTGGCCTGATTCGCTATTAGTGGGACTCCGGTGGGCCCGCCCCAGGGAATGCCCGAGTGCCTCGCGGTGCCGGTCGCGTCGATGGCCGCCGTCACGTCCGGGCCGAGGGGCGAGATGAGCGCGCCGGCGCTGACCGCACTGGTCCGGCCAGCCGGTCGGCTCACCGCCGCAGCCAGGGCCCGACCGCGCCGAGCGGCACTGTGCGGGCCCGCGCCGGTCCAGCACCCCCCGGGCGCCGGCAGACTCGCCCCGAGCCACACAGGGACGGCCAGGAGCCGCCGTGCGGCCGTCGCGGGACCAGGCGCCCGTGATGGGCGGCGTGTGGGTTGCGGTGGTGGTGCGCCGCCGGTTTTCAGTGGCCGGGGTGGTGGTTGTTGCTGGTCAGTGCTTTGTGTCGCTGAACGGTGGTGCCGTGTTCGTGCTGAACGGTGGTGTCGTAAGCCGGTGAAGCTCTGACGGCGCTTGTGACAGGGGCGGTGGTCTGCACGGATGCCGGCGTGGCTGTCCGGCAGTGGTCATCCGGGCCGCTTGGCGCTGGCTGGCCTGCCTGCCTGGTGGTCCCGGTTGTTCCGGGCGCGGCGGTCCTGCCTCGCGCGGTGTGCGGCTGGAATTGCGTCCGGTGTTTATGGGTGATTCCCACCTGAGGGCTGGGCCTTTTTCTGGGGTGGTGGCTGCTACCCGAATTTCGCGTCATATCGTCAACGGCCGGGCCGGTCGGCTGCCGCTGTTCTTGATGGAAAGTCAGGGCGGATGCCGGGGCCGATTCCTGGGATTGCACAGGCGCGGTGGTGATGCGCGGTCAGATGGGCATGGGGACTGTGGCTGGATTGGCTGATGCCGGATTCCTGATACATGGCCAGAGTGGAATCGGAGGGCTTATCAGGGGTCGGGAGGGGCCGCTTCGGTCTAGACCACTTGTACCGGTGTAGACCAATAGCATCGGGGGTCTGCATGGTTCGGGCCGGGGCTTGCGTTGGGCCCGGCCCGGTGACAGGATGTGAGTGTGGTCGGGGTTCGGGCCCCGGCCCCGCGTCCGTCCGGATGCCGACCCGCAGGCCCTGGACACCCCCCTCTCCCAGTCAGCCAGCGCACGGAGTGCGCCTCACCTCAACCACGTCTGACCAGCAGAAATGTCACCCCAGAGGCCACTGTACGAGCCCCTGTCCGAACCCTGGCCTGGCACGAGGGTCACCTGCCTCGAGGCTCCGGCCGGAGGCCGGCCCCCGGAGCGGAGCGGAGGGGGACCACCCTCCGTCACTGCGTGACGGAGTCACGCAGCGTCATTCCGTCACGTTAGTGACGGCGCGTCATGTCTGCGGAGCAGACGGCGCGC
>NZ_BAAANT010000095.1:0-5212 GCF_039529945.1 Kitasatospora kazusensis
AGGATGAGGTGGGCGTTGGTGCCGCTGATGCCGAAGGAGGAGACGGCGGCCCGGCGGGGGTGGTCGGTCTCGGGCCAGGGCCGGGCCTCGGTGAGCAACTCCACCGCGCCGGACTCCCAGTCCACGTGCGGGGTCGGCTCGTCCACGTGCAGGATCTTCGGCAGCACGCCGTGCCGCATCGCCTCCACCATCTTGATCACACTGGCCATGCCGGCTGCGGCCTGGGTGTGGCCGATGTTGGATTTGATGGAACCCAGCCACAGCGGCTGTTCGGCGGCGCGCTGCCGGCCGTAGGTGGCGATCAGGGCCTGCGCCTCGATCGGGTCGCCGAGGGTGGTGCCGGTGCCGTGCGCCTCGACCGCGTCCACCTGATCGGCCGTCAGGCGGGCGTTCGCCAGCGCGGCCCGGATCACCCGCTGCTGCGACGGGCCGTTCGGCGCGGTGAGGCCGTTGCTGGCCCCGTCCTGGTTGACCGCCGAGCCCCGGATCACCGCGAGCACCTGGTGCCCGTTCGCCTGCGCGTCGGAGAGCCGCTCCAGTACCACGACCCCGGCGCCCTCGCCCCAGGCCGTGCCGTCCGCCGCTCCGGCGAAGGGCTTGCACCGGCCGTCCGGCGCCAGCCCGCGCTGCCGGCTGAACTCCACGAAGATCCCCGGGGTCGCCATCACGGTGGTGCCGCCCACCAGGGCCATCGTGCACTCGCCACCCCGCAGCGCCTGGGCGGCCAGGTGCAGCGCCACCAGCGAGGAGGAGCAGGCGGTGTCGACCGTGATGGCCGGCCCTTCGAGCCCGAACACGTAGGACAGCCGCCCCGAGGCAACGCTCGTGGTGGTTCCGGTCAGCAGGTAGCCCTCCAGCGCCTCCGCGCTGTTCATCGCGTTCGCCGCGTAGCTCTGGCCCGCGACCCCGGCGAAAACGCCGGTCCGGGTGCCCCGCAGCGAACCGGGGGCGATGCCGGCCCGTTCGAGTGCCTCCCAGGCGACCTCCAGCAGCAGCCGCTGCTGTGGGTCCATGGCGTTGGCCTCGCGCGGGCTGATCCCGAAGAACTCGGCGTCGAACTGGTCGGCGTCGTAGACGAATGCACCCTGGCGGGAGTATGTCTTCCCGGGGGCAGCAGGGTCCGGGTCGTACAGCTCCTCGACGTTCCAACCGCGCCGCTCGGGGAACTCGCCGACCGTGTCGATGCCCTCGAAGGCCACCCGCCAGAGCCCGTCGGGGCTGGTCGCACCGCCGGGGAAGCGGCAGCCCATCCCGACGATCGCGATCGGATCGTCCTCGCCGTCACGGGTTGTCGGCGGTGCGTCCCCGGCCGCAGGAGTGACCGCCGTGTCGCCGACCAGCAGCTCGCGCAGGTGCGCGGCCATCGCCGTCGGCGTCGGGTAGTCGAAGACGAGCGTGGTGGGCAGCCGGGTGCCGACCGCGCCGGCCAGGCGGTTGCGGAACTCCACAGCCGTGAGCGAGTCGAAGCCGAGTTCCTGGAACGGCCGGGCAGGGTCGATCGTGTCGTTCGCCGAGTGCCCCAGCACCGCGCCGATGTGACTGCGGATCAGCTCCAGCAGCAGGCCGACCTGCTCGGGCTCGGGCAGCTTGGCCAGCTGCCGGACGAGTGGCGCACCCGCCTGGCCGGCCGCGCGCCGGACAGGGGTGCCCACCAGGCCGAGCAGCAGCTCCGGGATCGCCCCCGAGCCGGCCCGTGCCCGCAGTGCAGGCAGGTGCAGCGCGAGCGGCAGCACCAGCGGCTCACCGTCGATGAGCGCTCGGTCCAGCAGTGCGAGGGCCTGCTCGGTGCCCAGCGGCAGGATGCCGGAGGCCCGCATCCGGGCCCGGTCCTGGTCGGTGAGCGAGCCGGTGATGGCGCTGCCCGCCTCCCACAGGCCCCAGGCGAGCGAGGTCGCGGGCAGGCCCTGGGACCTGCGGTGCTGGGCGAGGGCGTCGAGATAGG
Source organism: Kitasatospora kazusensis (assembly GCF_039529945.1). Lineage (NCBI taxonomy): Bacteria > Bacillati > Actinomycetota > Actinomycetes > Kitasatosporales > Streptomycetaceae > Kitasatospora > Kitasatospora kazusensis. Next base: position 1,943 of record NZ_BAAANT010000095.1, read on the forward strand.
TGTTGGCGGCCGCGTAGTTTCCCTGGCCGGGTGCGCCGAGGGTGCCGGCCGCCGAGGAGAAGAGCACGAAGGCCGCAAGGTCATGATCACGCGTCAGCCGGTGAAGGTTCCAGGCGCCGACGGCCTTGGGACGCATCACCGCCTCCAGCCGCTCGGCCGTGAGGGCGGGGATGGTGGCGTCGTCCACCACGCCCGCCGCGTGGACCACGGCGGTCAGCGGATGTTCGGCGGCGATGGTGCCGAGGAGCTCGGCCAGGGCCCGCTCGTCGGCGGCGTCGCAGGCGGCAACCGTGACCTCGGCCCCGAGCTGCCGCAGGTCGGCGAGCAGTTCCTCGGTCGCGCTGCTCCCGGAGCCTCGGCGGCTGGTCAGCAGCAGTCGGCGGACGCCGTGGGCGGTGACCAGGTGCCGGGCCAGAAGGCCGCCCAGCGTCCCGGTGCCGCCGGTGATCAGCACGGTCCCCTCGGGATCGAGAGCCCGGGGGATGCTCAGCACGACCTTGCCGGTGTGCTTGCCCTGCTGGATGAAGCGGAACGCGTGCGGTGCGTGCCGGACGTCCATCGCCCGCAGCGGCAGCGGATGGAGCACGCCGGCCTCGAAGAGGCCCACCAGTTCCACGAGCATCCGCTGGATGTGCTCCGGGTCGGCCTCGCTCATGTCGAACGGGCGGTAGGCGACCTCGGGGTGGGCGGCTCCGATCGCGGCCGGGTCCCGGAGGTCGGCTTTGCCCATCTCCAGGAACCGCCCGCCGCGCGGCAGCAGCCGCAGCGAGGCGTCGATGTACTCGCCCGCCAGTGAGTTGAGCACGATGTCCAGGCCGGCCCCGGCGGTCGTGCTGCGGAACCGCTCCTCGAAGTCCAGGTTCCGGGAGGACGCCAGGTGCTCGTCGTCGATGCCGAGTTCGCGCAGCACCCGCCACTTGCTCGGACTGGCGGTGGCGTAGACCTCGGCACCCCAGTAGTGGGCGAGCTGGATGGCAGCCATGCCGACGCCGCCCGCTCCGGCGTGGATCAGGATGCGCTCGCCCGGGGCGACCGTGGTGACGTCGGTCAGGCCGTAGTAGGCGGTGAGGAACGTGATGGGCACCGTGGCGGCCTGGGCGAACGACCAGCCGGCCGGCATCCGGACCAGCCACCGGTGGTCGGTCACCGCCACCGGCCCCACAGCTCCGGCGACCAGGCCCATGACCCGGTCGCCCGGCGCGAAGCCGGTCACTCCGGGGCCCACCTCGGTCACGACGCCGGCGGCCTCGCCGCCGATCGGCGCCTGCCCCGGGTAGAGGTCCAGCGCGATGAGCACGTCTCGGAAGTTGACCCCGGCGGCGCGCACCGCGAACCGGACCTGGCCGGGGCCGAGCGGGGCGACGGCGTCCGGGGCGGGGACCAGCACGAGGTGGTCCAGGGTGCCCTTCGCGCTGACGTCCAGGCGCCAGGCCGACGCACCGTCGGGCAGGTCCAGGGTGCCGGGGCGCTCCGCCGGGGCGAGCCGCGGCGCGAACAGTCTGCCCTCGCGCACGGCGAGTTCGGCCCGGCCGGTCGCGAGTGCCGCCTCCACCAGCTGGTAGGACGCGTCCTGGCCGTCGAGGTCGATCAGCACGAAACGGTCCGGGTTCTCCGACTGCGCCGCGCGGAGCAGACCCCGGACGGCGGCGCCGGGCAGGTCCTCGGTCGCGTCCTCGACACCGGTGGCCACGGCGCGCTCGGTGAGCACGGCGAGCCGGGTGGCGGAGAGGTCGCGGTCTGCGAGGAAGTCCTGGATCACGGTGAGCAGCTGTCCGGTCCGGTCGATGGCCGCCGGACCGGTGGCCGGCCTCGCGGCACCCGGCGCGGGCGTGGCGGCGAGCAGCAGCACGGCGGGTGACGCGCCGTCCGCGGCCCGCAGCTCCGCCAGGTCGGCGTGGACGCCGACCCGGGCGGTCAACGCCGCGGTGAGCCGTGGATCGGCAGCTCCCAGCACGGCCCAGTCGGTCGCGCTCGACGCCGCTTCGGCCGGTGTGGCCACCGGGAGCCAGTCGACCCGGTACAGGCGGTCGTGCTGCGAGGAACTCGCGGCCGCGAGCTGGTCGGCCGTCACCGCACGCAGCGTCACGGACCCCACGGCCGCGACCGGGGTACCGGTGGCGTCGGCGATCGTCAGCGCCACCGCGTCCTCGCTCCGGCCCACGGGGGAGATCCGAACCCGCAGCTCGGGGCCGCCTGCGGCGCTCAGGCGGATGTCCTCCCAGGAGAACGGCAGCCGGACCTGGTCGAGCTCGACGCCACCGGCGATCCGGGCCGCCAGGATGGCGTGCAGGGCGGCGTCCACCAGGGCCGGATGAAGGCCGAAGGCATCCGCACCAGGGCTGGACTCGGCGGGGAGGGCGACCTCGGCGTAGATGTCGTCGCCGAGTCGCCAGGCGCCCCGCAGCGCCTGGAACGCCGGCCCGTAGACCAGGCCGAGGTCGGCCAGGTCGTCGTACAGGTGCTCGGTCTGCACCGGCGTGGCCCCGGCGGGCGGCCAGACGGTCAGGTCGGCCGCCTCGGCCGCCGCGGTCTGCTCGGTACTCCCGAGCGCACCGGTCGCATGCTTGGTCCACCCCTCCTCGTCGCCTGCCGCAGCGGGGCGCGAGTGGATCGACAGCGAGCGGCGGCCGCTCTCCTCCGGCAGGCCCACCCGCACACGCAGCTGAAGCGCCTCCTGCTCGCCGAGGATCAGCGGACGGTGGAGCGTCAGCTCGTCCACCTGGTGGTCGCCCAGCTGGTCGGCGACGTGCAGGGCGAGTTCCACGAACGCGGTACCGGGCAACAGCACGGTGCCGAGGACCTGGTGGTCGGCGAGCCACGGCTGGGTCTGCAACGCCAGACGACCGGTGAACACCACGCCGTCATCGGGCAGTTCGACGGCAGCTGCGAGCAGCGGGTGCCCGGTCGGGCTGAGGCCGGCCCCGGTCACGTCGGCGCGAGCGGTTCCGCCTTCCAGCGCGTAGCGGCGGCGCTGGAAGGGGTAGGTGGGCAACTCGGCGGGGTGGATGGCGGGTTGGGTGGTGGGGCTGGTGGGCCAGGTGATGGGGTGGCCGTGGGTGTGCAGGTGGGCGAGGGTGGTGGTGAGGGTCAGTGCTTCGGGGCGGTCGTGGTGCAGTGCGGCGGTGGTGACCGTGTCCTCGGTGTCGAGGGTGGTCTGGGCGAGGGTGGTGAGGACGGGGTCGGGGCCGAGTTCGACGAACGCGGTGACGCCTGCTTGGTGGAGGGTGTGGATGGTGTCGGTGAAGCGGACGGGCTGGCGGATGTGGTCGG
>NZ_BAAANT010000096.1:0-5146 GCF_039529945.1 Kitasatospora kazusensis
GCTGGGCGTCAAGCTCACCGTCCTCTCGCAGCAGCAGGCCGACTACATCGGCGTCCCGGTCGAGGGCCCGTACAAGCCGGAGCAGTACCGCTACTGATCCGCCTGCTTGAACGCTTGAACGAATGACGCGTACGGCCGGTGCACCCCCGTGTCACCGGCCGTACGCGTGTCCAAGACCGGCCTCAGCCGAGTACCCCGGTGGTCCAGGCGCTCTGGTCCGGGCCGAGCAGGGTGAACCTGCCCAGCCAGCCGGTCAGCCCGCCGACGGGGCCGAGCATGCCCACCGGCTGCGCCGAGACGCAGGCGCGCACGCCCTGCGCGTTCCCGCAGGCCATCGGCTCCTGCGACACCGGCGGGAGCCCCGGCAGGGGCGCCCGGGAAGGGATCACGGCGGCCGGCACGGTGGCCGTCGAGCCCGCCGGGACGAACACGGTGGTGAAGTTGTAGTCCCCCGCCGCGTAGTTCACGTCCACCTCCCAGGGCTGCGGCGCGTCCGCGACCGGCTGTTGCACGATCACCCCCGAGACCTTGAAAGTGTCCGGCACGCCGTGCAGCCGGAAGGGCAGCGGGACCTGCCGGTGCGCGAAGGTCACCCCGGCCGCCACCCGCAGCGGCACCTGCTCACGGTCGGCCGCCGGGAGACCGGACGAGTCGAGCTGGGCCCAGCGCCCGTCGGGTGTCCGCCACCGCAGCAGGTCGAGCCCCTCTCGGTAGTTTGCGTCGTTCGAGGACACCCAGTAGGCCTCGCGCCCGTTCACCGCCGGCGCGTCGACGCGGACGGCGTGGGCCCCGGTCGGGAAGTCCTTCAACTCGGGCGTCGTCCCCGCCGGGTACACGGTGAGAGTCATGACCGGCGAGGCCGGCGTGCCCCCTACGACCCCCCGGGCCTGGAGGCTCGTACCGTTCCACTCCGCCCGGTACCAGACGCTCTTGGTGAAGTCCGGCAGCCACCCGAAAGCCGCCTCGGCGGTCAACGGATCGCTGCCGCTGAACGGCAGGGCCGTCTGCGCGGAGGTCGGAGCGGCCGGCGCCGGACTGCCCGGACCGCCGACGTACTTGGACGGCGTGCCCGTCGGGGACGGGCTGCGCGGAGCCCCGTCGGCGGGCCGGACCGAGTCCGCCGCGGCACCCGGCCGCAGCACCGCCAGCGTGCTCGCGCCCGCCACCAGCACCGCGAGCGTGGTCGCCGCCACCGCGAAGCGACGGCGGCGCACCCGCGCACGCCCGTCCCGCGCAGCGGTGTGGACATCGACGGTGCTGGGCGGCGCGGCCGACTCGGCGAGCTCGGCGAGGCGGGCGGCCAGCCCACTCTGGTCGGTGTTCATGCCCGGGACCTCTCTGTCGGCCGGGGGGTGAGGTTGCGCCGCAGCGTGTCCAACCCCCGTGAGGTCTGACTCTTGACGTTGCCCGAGGAGCAGCCGAGCGCGTCGGCGGTCTGGTCGATCGTCAGATCGCAGTAGTACCGGAGCACCACGGTCGCCCGCTGCCGGGGCGGCAGCGCGGCCAGCGCCTGCCGCAGATCCAGGGAGGTGTCCGGATCGGACTGCGTCCAGACCGGCTCTGCCCCGATCTCGGCACCCCGTGCCCAGCGCCGCAGCCAGGGCGAGCGCTGCTCGGCGAGGAAGGTGTTCACCAGCACCGTCCGCGCATAGCCGTCCCGGTTCTCCACCCGCCCGGCCCGGTGCCAGTTGGCGTACAGCTTGGTGATGCTCTCCTGCACCAGGTCGTCCGCCCGGTGCCAGTCCGAGCAGAGCAGGTACGCGACCTTGCGCAGCCACCCGCCCCTGGAGGCCACGTACTCGGTGAACTCGTCGTCGCGCGACTTGTCCGTGGTCAAGGCCCCTCCTCCCTCCCGCTGAGCGGCACGTCGGTGCACCACCCGCCTCCCTAATGCGGGCGGACGGGTGAAAGGTTGCATGCCTCTGCGCCGCCGTAGGCTTCGACCCATGCCCAACGGCCGCTACTCACTCCACGACACCCATGACCACGTCCTGCTCGGGGAGGAACGCTTCAGCTGCGCCCCCGGCCCCGCAGGCTGGCGGTACGTCTCCAAGACCTACGGCCCGGACGGCAGCACCCTCGCCACCACCGACCTCACCCTCGACTCCCGCAGCCGCCCGCTCCGCCTCGAACTGCGGGCCGGCGGCTGGCAGGTCCGCGGCGGCGCGGTGGACGGCGTCGCCTGGGTCCGCACGGACGCGGCCGACCCGGCGGGCGAGCACGCCGCCGAGGGCCACGACCGCGCGCACGCCTTCACCGGCAGCTCACCGGCCTTCCTGATCGCCACCGCCCGCATGCTCCGGCTCAGCCCCGGCGGCAGCGCCCGGGTCCGGCTGGTGGCTTTCACCGAACCGGTCCTGGCGCCCCGCACCCTCGACCAGGGCTGGCAGCTGGAGTCCGTCGAGACGCACGACACCGACAGCGGGCCGCTCCTGGTCGAGCAGTACCAGATCGCCGACCTGGAGACCGGTGAGCAGCAGATCGTCCACCTCGCCGGGGACGTGGTCCTGTCGGCGTCCGGCATCCAGCTGGAGGAACTGGCCTCCCCGCCCAACGTCTGGCCCACCGAGTACTACGGCTGAGTCAGGCCGGCGGCGCGAAGCCGCTCGGCGGCGTCACGGGCGGCGCGGCCGGGGGCTGCGCCTGCTGGGGCTGCTGGGGCTGCGGCGCCTGGTAGGGCTGGGCCTGCTGGTGTCCCTGGTACTCCTGCGGCCGGTACTGCTGTTGCTGCTGCTGGGCGTACTGCTGCGCCCCCATCGCCCGGTCCCACTCCCGCCGCTGCCGCTCGGCGAGGACCGCGCCCAGGTAGTCGGCCGGGTGCGGCCCGTACGGCGCGGGGTGCCCGGTACGGGCGACCAGGTCACCGACCAGCTGGTGGGCCATCCGCTCCGACACCGCGAGATCCAGCTGGTCCAGCCGGCCCAGGTACTGCCGGACGGCGAGCCAGAGCCCGTCCGGCACGGCGGACAGGTCCAGCGCGGCCAGCTCCCCGCCGAGCCGCTGCATCAGCTCCGGCGGCAGCGGCGGCAGCGCGTCCCGCCCGCGTCCGGCACCGGGCACCCGCTCCCGGACCACCAGCGTCCCCGCGAAGATGTCGCCCAGCCGCCGGCCCTCCACGGAGATCAGCGAGGTGATCACGGCCGGAACGCCCACGAACATGATCAGCTCGGCGAAGCCCACCAGCCCCCGGACCAGGGCGTGCCGGAAGCGCACCGGCCCGCCGTCGTTGCGGACGACCCGCAGCCCGAACGCCAGCTTGCCCAGCGAGCGCCCCCGGGACAGCGTCTCGACCAGCACCGGCACCGCCACCAGGCAGAACACCATCAGCCCGAGCGACACCGCGGCACTGGCCGCGAAGTCGATGTCGGGCGCCACGAAGGCGAGCACCAGCACGCCGGTGATCAGTGCCGCCCACTCCACGGTCAGATCGATCGCGATGGCCAGCGCCCGGCTCGGCATCTTCGCGGTGCGCAGTCCGAGGACCACCGCCTCGCCCGTCACAAGCTCGCTCACGACACCCCGTCCGTTCCGTCTGCGGTCCCGCCCGCATCGAAGGTGCCCGCCGACCGGCTCAGCCCCCGTACTTCCAGCCGTAAACATACGGTGACCGGTATTCCCCCGGAAGAGCAGTACGGCAACCGATGCGTACGGGCGTACGACCTCTGGCAAGCTAGGCCCGCCGCTACCCCTTCCACGCCTGTCAGCTGGAGTGAACCGCCATGGATCTCGACGTCTTCGTCGCCGCGCACCAAGCGGAGTGGCAGCGGTTGGAGGCCCTCAGCAAGCGGCGCCGGCTGAACGGCGAGGAGGCGGACGAACTCGTCACCCTCTACCAGCGCGCCACCAGCCACCTCGCCCAGGTCCAGGCCACCGCCCCCGACCCCACGCTGGAGGGCCGGCTCACCACACTGGTCGCCCGGGGCCGGAGCGCGGTGACCGGCGCCCGCACCTCCTCCTGGCGCGACGTGGGCCGGTACTACACGGTCAGCTTCCCCGCCGCGCTCTACCGCTCCCGGCGCTGGTGGATCCCGATCGCGGTGCTCTCCCTGCTCGGCTCCGCCCTGATCGCCTGGTGGATCACCACCCACCCCGAGGTCCGCGACAGCCTCGCCGCCCCGGACCAGCTCCGCCAGATGACCAGGCCCGGCGGCGAGTACGAGACGTACTACACCGACCGCCCGTCCAGTTCCTTCGCGGCCCAGGTGTGGACCAACAACGCCTGGATCGCGGCCCAGTGCCTGGTCTTCGGCGTCGTGCTCGGCCTGCCGGTGCTCTACGTGCTCTTCCAGAACGTCATGAACCTCGGCATCGGCCTGGGCCTGATGTCCTCGGCCGGCCGCCTCGACCTGTTCCTCGGCCTTCTGCTGCCGCACGGCCTGCTGGAACTCACCGCGGTCTTCGTCGCCGCGGGGATGGGCCTGCGCCTCGGCTGGACGATCATCGACCCGGGCCCGCGCACCCGCCTCACGGCTCTCGCCGAAGCCGGCCGCTCCACCATCGGCATGGCCGTCGGCCTGGCCACCGTGCTCTTCGTGAGCGGAATCCTCGAAGCCTTCGTGACCCCGTCCGGCCTGCCCACCTGGGCACGGATCGGCATCGGGGTCCTGGCCGAGGTGCTCTTCCTGCTCTACGCCCTGGTCCTCGGCCGCCGCGCCGCCGGCCTAGGCGAGTCCGGCGAGACGGGCGATGTGGAAGAGGCGGACCGGACCGATCTCCGACCGGTGGCCGCGTGAGGCGTGCGCCGGAACGGCGCTCCGAGCTGGTAGTCTCATGATCAACCCGCAAGACCATTGACGTGGTACTGGTGGGGGAGTAGGTTTGAACGGTTGGGACCGACTGGACACAGTCGCCACCAGGCGTTAATGTCTACGACACAGCCGAGTCGAGGCAGTAGGTGTCCACGGACGCCCGCCTGATCAGGCAAAACCTGGGACTGAGCACGGTGAAGCGTTTGATACGCTTCATTGCGAAGTCAGAGGAAATCCCCCAAGCGGGAATTCGGATAAACGAAACTCCGGGAAAACGGAGCGGAAAACATCTGATAAGCTTGAAACACGAAAGAACGAAGCGCCCGGAGAGCTTGCGAGAGCGGCTTGAAGGAAGCGTCCGTTCCTTGAGAACTCAACAGCGTGCCAAAAGTCAACGC
>NZ_BAAANT010000097.1:0-3167 GCF_039529945.1 Kitasatospora kazusensis
CTGAGGACAAGCCCTCGGCCTATTAGTACCGGTCAGCTCCACCCCTTACAGGGCTTCCACATCCGGCCTATCAACCCAGTCGTCTACTGGGAGCCTTACCCTCTCAAGGAGGTGGGAACACTCATCTCGAAGCAGGCTTCCCGCTTAGATGCTTTCAGCGGTTATCCCTCCCGAACGTAGCCAACCAGCCATGCCCTTGGCAGGACAACTGGCACACCAGAGGTTCGTCCGTCCCGGTCCTCTCGTACTAGGGACAGCCCTTCTCAATATTCCTACGCGCACAGCGGATAGGGACCGAACTGTCTCACGACGTTCTAAACCCAGCTCGCGTACCGCTTTAATGGGCGAACAGCCCAACCCTTGGGACCTACTCCAGCCCCAGGATGCGACGAGCCGACATCGAGGTGCCAAACCATCCCGTCGATATGGACTCTTGGGGAAGATCAGCCTGTTATCCCCGGGGTACCTTTTATCCGTTGAGCGACGGCGCTTCCACAAGCCACCGCCGGATCACTAGTCCCTGCTTTCGCACCTGCTCGACCCGTCGGTCTCACAGTCAAGCTCCCTTGTGCACTTACACTCAACACCTGATTGCCAACCAGGCTGAGGGAACCTTTGGGCGCCTCCGTTACTCTTTAGGAGGCAACCGCCCCAGTTAAACTACCCACCAGACACTGTCCCTGATCCGGATCACGGACCCAGGTTAGACATCCAGCACGACCAGAGTGGTATTTCAACGACGACTCCACAACAACTGGCGTTGCTGCTTCAAAGTCTCCCACCTATCCTACACAAGCCGAACCGAACACCAATATCAAGCTATAGTAAAGGTCCCGGGGTCTTTCCGTCCTGCTGCGCGAAACGAGCATCTTTACTCGTAATGCAATTTCACCGGGCCTATGGTTGAGACAGTCGAGAAGTCGTTACGCCATTCGTGCAGGTCGGAACTTACCCGACAAGGAATTTCGCTACCTTAGGATGGTTATAGTTACCACCGCCGTTTACTGGCGCTTAAGTTCTCAGCTTCGCCGTGACGAATCACGACTAACCGGTCCCCTTAACGTTCCAGCACCGGGCAGGCGTCAGTCCGTATACATCGCCTTACGGCTTCGCACGGACCTGTGTTTTTAGTAAACAGTCGCTTCTCGCTGGTCTCTGCGGCCGGCCCCAGCTCAGAGAGCAAGTCTCCTCACCAGTTCCGGCCCCCCTTCTCCCGAAGTTACGGGGGCATTTTGCCGAGTTCCTTAACCATAGTTCACCCGAACGCCTCGGTATTCTCTACCTGACCACCTGAGTCGGTTTGGGGTACGGGCCGCCATGAAACTCGCTAGAGGCTTTTCTCGACAGCATAGGATCATCCACTTCACCACAATCGGCTCGGCATCAGGTCTCAGCCTTAATGAGTGACGGATTTGCCTATCACTCGGCCTACACCCTTACCCCGGGACAACCACCGCCCGGGCTGGACTACCTTCCTGCGTCACCCCATCGCTCACCTACTACCCTGTTGGGTCAGCGGCTCCACCACGTCCCATTGTCCGAAGACTCCGGGCCGGCTTCGCGGCTTTAGCATTCAGAGGTTCGACGTTGGCGCTTCAAAGCGGGTACGGGAATATCAACCCGTTGTCCATCGACTACGCCTGTCGGCCTCGCCTTAGGTCCCGACTTACCCTGGGCAGATCAGCTTGACCCAGGAACCCTTGGTCAATCGGCGCAAGAGTTTCCCACTCTTGTATCGCTACTCATGCCTGCATTCTCACTCGTGAACCGTCCACAACTGGATTCCTCCGCTGCTTCACCCGGCACACGACGCTCCCCTACCCATCACAGCCCCCGTTGGGGGTATTGCTGCAATGACACGACTTCGGTGGTGTGCTTGAGCCCCGCTACATTGTCGGCGCGGAATCACTTGACCAGTGAGCTATTACGCACTCTTTCAAGGATGGCTGCTTCTAAGCCAACCTCCTGGTTGTCTGTGCGACTCCACATCCTTTCCCACTTAGCACACGCTTAGGGACCTTAGTCGGTGTTCTGGGCTGTTTCCCTCTCGACCATGGAGCTTATCCCCCACAGTCTCACTGCCACGCTCTCACTTACCGGCATTCGGAGTTTGGCTAAGGTCAGTAACCCGTTGAGGCCCATCGCCTATCCAGTGCTCTACCTCCGGCAAGAAACACGTGACGCTGCACCTAAATGCATTTCGGGGAGAACCAGCTATCACGGAGTTTGATTGGCCTTTCACCCCTAACCACAGGTCATCCCCCAGGTTTTCAACCCTGGTGGGTTCGGTCCTCCACACGGTCTTACCCGCGCTTCAACCTGCCCATGGCTAGATCACTCCGCTTCGGGTCTTGGGCGTGCAACTCAGTCGCCCTATTCGGACTCGCTTTCGCTACGGCTACCCCACACGGGTTAACCTCGCTACACACCGCAAACTCGCAGGCTCATTCTTCAAAAGGCACGCAGTCACGAGACACACGAGTAAACTCGGTGTCCGACGCTCCCACGGCTTGTAGGCACACGGTTTCAGGTACTATTTCACTCCGCTCCCGCGGTACTTTTCACCATTCCCTCACGGTACTATCCGCTATCGGTCACTAGGGAATATTTAGGCTTAGCGGGTGGTCCCGCCAGATTCACACGGAATTTCTCGGGCTCCGTGCTACTTGGGAGAAGCTCAAGTGAGCCGCTGATGTTTCGTCTACGGGGGTCTTACCCTCTACGCCGGACCTTTCGCATGTCCTTCGACTACACCAACGGTTTCTGACTCACCGACCGGCCGGCAGACCGGTCAAGAACTTTCCCACGACCCCGCATTGGCAACCCCTGCCGGGTCTCACACCAATACGGTTTAGCCTCATCCGGTTTCGCTCGCCACTACTCCCGGAATCACGGTTGTTTTCTCTTCCTGAGGGTACTGAGATGTTTCACTTCCCCTCGTTCCCTCCACACACCCTATGTGTTCAGATGTGGGTGACAGCCCATGACGACTGCCGGGTTTCCCCATTCGGAAACCCCCGGATCAAAGCCTGGTTGACGGCTCCCCGGGGACTATCGTGGCCTCCCACGTCCTTCATCGGTTCCTAGTGCCAAGGCATCCACCGTGCGCCCTTAAAAACTTGGCCACAGATGCTCGCGTCCACTGTGCAGTTCTCAAACAACGACCG
>NZ_BAAANT010000098.1:0-4975 GCF_039529945.1 Kitasatospora kazusensis
CCGACCACATCCGCCAGCCCGTCCGCTTCACCGACACCATCCACACCCTCCACCAAGCAGGCGTCACCGCGTTCGTCGAACTCGGCCCCGACCCCGTGCTGACCGCCCTCACCCAGACCACCCTCGACACCGAGGACACGGTCACCACCGCCGCACTGCGCGAAGGCCACCCCGAAGCACTGACCCTCACCACCACCCTCGCCCAGCTGCACACCCACGGCCACCCCATCACCTGGCCCACCAGCCCCACCACCCAACCCGCCATCCACCCCGCCGAGTTGCCCACGTATGCGTTCCAGCGCGACCGCTTCTGGCTCAGCCCCGCCAACACGGGTGCCAGCGCGGCCACGCTCGGCCTCGGCACAACCGACCATCCGCTGCTGGGCGCGGCCGTGGTGCTCCCCGACGGCACCCGACTGTTCACCGGCCGGGTCTCGCTCCACACCCACCCGTGGCTGCACGACCACGTCGTCTTCGGGACGGTGGTCCTGCCGGGCGTGGCCTTCCTCGACCTGTTGCTGTATGCCGGCACACAGGCCGGCTGCGGCCGGATCGACGAGCTGGTCCACCACGCCTTCCTCGCCGTACCCCCGCAGGGCGCGCGGGACCTGCAGATCACCGTGGGCACCGCCGACGAGACCGATCGCCGCCCGTTCACCATGTACTCGCGAGCGGCCCACGCCGCCCCGGAGGTGGAGTGGACCCGGCACGCCAGCGGATTCCTGGCAGTCGAGGAACAGCAGCCGGCGTTCGAGATGGCCGCGTGGCCACCGGCCGGCGCCACCCCGGTGGACATCGAAGAGTTCTACCGGACCTTCATCAACCGCGGTTACGAGTACGGCCCGATGTTCCAGGGCTTCAAGGCCGGCTGGCGCCTCGGCGAGGACGTCTATGCCGAGATCGCACTGCCGCAGGACGGCGACGCGGAGACCTACGGTCTGCACCCGGCCCTGCTGGACTCGGCACTGCACCCGCTGATGCTCTGGTACAACGCCGAGGACGGGGTCCGCCTGCCGTTCTCCTGGAGCGGGGTCACCCTGCACGCGACCGGCGCCCGGCAGGTACGGGTCCGGCTCTCCCGTCCGGAACCCGACATCGTGTCACTCGCCATCGCCGACCGCTCGGGCGCACCGGTGATGACGATCGAGGCGCTGGCCATGCGCCCGGTCGGCGCCGAGCAGCTCGCGGCGGCCCGCAGCAAGCAGCCGGACTCGCTCTACCGGGTGCAGTGGAACAAGATTTCCACCGGTACGAACCGGCCGGCCGGGCTGCCCTTCGCTGTCCTCGGCGACAAGGAACTGGCCGGAACGCTGGGCCGGCTGGGGATCGCCGCCGAGTGCCACGACGGACTGGCCGCTCTCCAGGAGACCGTGCCCGCGAGCATCGCCGGCCTCCTGTTGCCGGTCGCGGCCGCCGACCTGGAGGTCGCCACCGGCACGCACAGCACAGCAGCCTCGGTGCTGAGCACCCTTCAGGAGTTCCTGGCCGACGAGCGCTTCGCCGGTACCACCCTGGCTGTCCTCACCCACGGCGCGATCGCCGTCCGGGACGAGGAGGACGTGCCGGACCTGGCAGCCTCGGCGGTCTGGGGTCTGGTACGGACCGCGCAGTCGGAGAACCCGGGCCGGATCGTGCTGCTCGACCACGACGACAGCGACCTCTCCTTGCGCGCGCTGCCGGCCGCCCTGGCCGGCGACGCATCGCAGTTCGCGCTCCGCGCCGGCGACCTGCTGGTGCCTCGGCTGGCCAGGGCGACCGTGGCCACCGAGGCGGCGGCGCCGCTCGACCCGGCGGGGACGGTGCTGCTCACCGGCGGCACCGGCACACTCGGCACGCTGATCGCCCGCCACCTGGTGACCGAGCACGGCATCCGGCACCTGCACCTGGTCAGCCGGCGTGGTGCGGCTGCCGAGGGTGCCGACCAACTCCGCTCGGAGCTGACGGCGCTCGGCGCCGAGGTCACCCTCAGCGCCTGCGACACCGCCGATGGCGAGGCGCTGGCCACACTGCTCGGCAGCCTGCCGGCCGAGCACCCGCTCACCGCGGTCGTGCACGCCGCCGGAATCCTGGACGACAGCACCGTCCCGTCGCTGACGGCCGACCGGCTCGACGCGGTGCTACGACCCAAGGTGGACGCCGCCTGGCACCTGCACCAGGCCACCAAGCACCTGGACCTCGCGGCCTTCGTGCTCTTCTCCTCGGTGGCCGGCCTGATCGGCAACGCGGGCCAGGCCAACTACGCCGCAGCGAACACCTTCCTGGACGCGCTCGCGCAGCACCGCCGCGCCCAGGGCCTGGCCGGCCTCTCACTGGCCTGGGGGCTCTGGGAACAGGACAGCGGGATGGCGGGCGCGCTGGACGAGGCAGGTCGGGCCAGGCTGAACCGCGGCGGCATCGCACCGGTGCCGACCGGTCAGGCACTGGAACTCCTCGACATCGCCCTGACCCAGGACCGCGCGCTCCTGGTACCGGCGAAGCTCGACGTCAGCGGCCTCGGGAGCGACGGCGAGACCGTCCCGCCGATGCTCCGAGGGCTGGTCGGGACCACCACGCGCCGCAAGGCCCGGAACGTGGTGGACGCCACCACCTTCCAGCAGCGACTGGCCGACCGGAGCGCGGAGGAGCAGGTACGTATCCTGCAGGACCACATCCTGAACCAGCTCGCCGCCGTCCTCGGCCACAGCTCTGCGGCGGCGCTCGACGGCCAGACCGGCTTCCTGGAGATCGGGCTCGACTCGCTGACCGCCGTGGAGTTCCGCAACACCCTGAACCGGGACACCGGACTGCGGCTGCCCGCGACCACGCTCTTCGACTACCCGACGCCGGCCGAACTCGCCGCCTTCCTGCGCACCGAGTTCGCACCGACTTCGACGGCCGCCGACGTCGCTGATCCGCTGGCGTTCGCGCTGGAACTGGACCGCCTGGAAGTCGGCCTCCCGACACTCTTCCCGGCCGCCCGGGACGGCCTGGCCCTGCGCCTACAGGGCTTCTTGACGAAACTGACCGAGCTGCAGCAGGCCGCGGACCACGCGGGTGCGGTGGCCACCGTGCGGATCGACTCCGCGACCGACGACGAGATCTTCGACTTCATCGACAACGAGCTGGGACTGGGGACAGACGGTGAATGAGGACAAGCTCCGCGAGTATCTGAAGCGAGTCACCACGGAGCTGCAGCAGGCCCGGCAGCGACTGCAGCAGGCCGAGTCCGCAGCCCGTGAACCGATCGCGATCGTGGGCATGGGCTGCCGGTTCCCCGGAGGGGTGAGCACTCCCGAGCAGCTCTGGGACCTGGTCGCCGCCGGCACCGACGCGGTCGGGGAGTTCCCGGAGAACCGTGGCTGGGAGCTGGCGGACCTCTTCGACCCGGACCCGGCCGCCACCGGGAAGACCTACGCGCGGCAGGGCGGGTTCCTGTACGACGCCGACCGCTTCGACGCCGAGTTCTTCGGCATCAGCCCCCGCGAGGCGCTCGCCCTCGACCCGCAGCAGCGCCTGCTCCTGGAGACCAGTTGGGAGGCGCTGGAACGGGCGGGCCTCGACCCGGCCACGCTGCGCGGCAGTGCGGCCGGCGTCTTCACCGGTGTCTCCAACCACGAGTACGCCTCGCTCAACCACCAGGGTCCCGAGGACATCGAGGGCTACCTGCTGACCGGTAACACCCTCAGCGTGGCATCGGGCCGGATCTCCTACACCTTCGGGTTCGAGGGCCCGGCCGTGACGGTCGACACCGCCTGCTCGTCCTCGCTGGTCGCGCTGCACCTGGCCACCCAGGCGCTGCGCAGCGGCGAGTGCACGATGGCACTGGCCGGCGGGGCGGCCGTGATGGCCACGCCAGGCATGTTCCTGGAGTTCAGCCGACAGCGCGGGCTCTCCCCCGACAGCCGGTGCAAGTCCTTCGCGAACGCCGCCGACGGGGTGATCTGGGGCGAGGGCGTCGGGATGGTGCTGCTGGAGCGGCTCTCGGACGCCAAGGCCAACGGACATCAGGTGCTCGCCGTGATCCGCGGCACGGCGGTCAACCAGGACGGCAAGAGCAGCCAGCTGACCGCGCCGAACGGCCCGGCCCAGCAGCGGGTGATCCGCACCGCGCTGGCCAACGCCAACCTGACGGCCGATCAGGTGGACGCGGTCGAAGCCCACGGCACCGGAACCCGGCTCGGGGACCCGATCGAGGCGCAGGCCCTGCTGGCCACCTACGGACGGGCACATGTCGCCGAACTTCCCTTACTGCTGGGCTCGTTGAAGTCCAACATCGGGCACGCCCAGGCCGCCGCCGGCATCGGCGGCGTGATCAAGATGGTGCAGGCCATGCGCCACGGCATCCTGCCCAAGACCCTGCACGTCGACGAGCCGACCCCGCACGTCGACTGGGAGTCCGGCGCCGTGGAACTGCTCACCGAAGCCCGGCCCTGGCCCGAGACCGACCACCCCCGCCGGGCCGCCGTCTCCTCCTTCGGCATCAGCGGCACCAACGCCCACCTCATCCTCGAAGCCGCCCCGAACACGGTGTCCGAAGCGGAGGAGCCGCAGGACACGGTCCTGCCGCTGCTGCTCTCGGCGAAGAGCGAGTCCGCGCTGCGCGACCAGGCCGCCCGGCTGGGCGAGTTCATCACCGCGGCGCCCGAGCTGGACCTCGCGCGCGTCGGCCGCGTACTCGCCACTGGGCGGGCGAAGCTGCGACACCGCGCGGTGGTGCTGGGCGGGACCCGCGAGGAACTCCTGACCGGGCTGGACGCCCTCGCCGGACAGCGCACCACCCGCAATCTCGTCCAGGGCACGGTACGCGGCGGCAAACTCGCCGTCCTGTTCACCGGCCAGGGCGCCCAACGCCTCGGCATGGGACGCGAACTCCACGACACCCACCCCGTCTTCGCAGCGGCCTTCGACGAAGCCTGCGCCGCACTCGACCCCCACCTCGAACACCCCCTGCGCGACGTGGTCTTCACCAACAACGACCTGCTGCACCAGACCCGCT
>NZ_BAAANT010000099.1:0-4579 GCF_039529945.1 Kitasatospora kazusensis
AGCGGGTCTGGTGCAGCAGGTCGTTGTTGGTGAAGACCACGTCGCGCAGGGGGTGTTCGAGGTGGGGGTCGAGTGCGGCGCAGGCTTCGTCGAAGGCTGTGGCGAAGACGGGGTGGGTGTTGTGGAGTTCGTGTCCCATGCCGAGGCGTTGGGCGCCTTGGCCGGTGAAGAGGATGGCGAGTTTGCCGCCGCGTACCGTGCCCTGGACGAGATTGCGGGTGGTGTGCTGTCCGGCGAGGGCGTCCAGCCCGGTCAGGAGTTCCTCGCGGGTCTGGCCGAGGACGGCGGCGCGGTGTGGGAAGTGGGTGCGGCCGTTGGTGAGCACATGTGCGGTGTCGGCCGGGGTGATGTCGTGGCGTTCGGTCAGGAACTTGTGCAGCTGGGCGGCCTGCTCGCGTAGGGCGGGTTCGGTCTTGGCGGAGAGCAGCAGGGGGAGGGTCGTGTCCTGCGGTTCTGTTGTCTTGGGGGCCGTGTTCGGGGCGGCTTCGAGGATGAGGTGGGCGTTGGTGCCGCTGATGCCGAAGGAGGAGACGGCGGCCCGGCGGGGGTGGTCGGTCTCGGGCCAGGGCCGGGCTTCGGTGAGCAGCTCCACGGCGCCGGATTCCCAGTCGACGTGCGGGGTGGGCTCGTCGACGTGCAGGGTCTTGGGCAGGATGCCGTGGCGCATGGCCTGGACCATCTTGATCACGCCGCCGATGCCGGCGGCGGCCTGGGCGTGTCCGATGTTGGATTTGAACGAGCCGAGCAGCAGGGGGTGTTCGGTGGGCCGGTCCTGGCCGTAGGTGGCGAGCAGGGCCTGGGCCTCGATCGGGTCGCCGAGGGTGGTGCCGGTGCCGTGCGCTTCGACCGCGTCCACCTGGTCGGCCGTCAGGCGGGCGTTGGCCAGTGCGGTGCGGATCACCCGCTGTTGTGAGGGGCCGTTCGGCGCGGTGAGGCCGTTGCTGGCGCCGTCCTGGTTGACCGCCGAGCCGCGGATCACCGCGAGCACCTGGTGTCCGTTGGCCTGGGCGTCGGAGAGCCGCTCCAGCAGCACCATGCCCGCGCCCTCGGCCCAGATCGTGCCGTCGGCCGCGCTCGCGAAGGACTTGGCGCGGCCGTCGGGTGCCAGGCCGCGCTGTCGGCTGAACTCCAGGAACATGCCCGCGTTGGCCATCACGGTCGCACCGCCGGCCAGTGCCATCGTGCACTCGCCGCTGCGCAGCGCCTGGGTGGCCAGGTGCAACGCGACCAGCGAGGACGAGCAGGCGGTGTCCACGGTGATCGCGGGACCCTCGAATCCGAGAGCGTAGGAGACCCGGCCCGAGGCCACGCTCGCTGTGGTACCGGTGAGCAGGTAGCCCTCGACGCCTTCCGTACCCTGGCGCACCAGCGGCGCGTACTCCTGGGTGACCACACCCGCGAAGACGCCGACCTGGCTGCCCCGGAGCGTGGCCGGCACGATGCCCGCCCGCTCCACCGCCTCCCAGCTGACCTCCAACAGCAGGCGCTGTTGCGGGTCGAGGGCGAGTGCCTCGCGCGGCGTGATGCCGAAGAAGTCGGCGTCGAACCGATCCGCGTCGTACAGGAAGCCGCCGTGGCGGGTGTAGCTCTTCCCGAGTGCCGCAGGGTCCGGGTCGTACAGGCCCTCGACGTCCCAGCCCCGGTTGTCCGGGAACTCGCCGATCGCGTCGGTGCCGGTCGCCACCAGGTTCCACAGGTTCTCGGGGGTATCGGCTCCGCCGGGGAAGCGGCAACCCATCCCGACGATCGCGATCGGGTCGTCGTCCTTGGACCGCCTGGCGACGGGTTTGGCCGGCCCGCGCTGCGGTTCCGAGCTCAGCAGCTCGCCGTGCAGGTAGCGGGCGATCGCGGCGGGCGTCGGGTAGTCGAAGGTGAGGGTGGCCGGCAGCCGGAGTCCGACCGCCTTGTTGAGGGTGTTTCGCAGCTCCACCGCGGTCAGCGAGTTGAAGCCGAGTTCCTTGAACGAGCTCTCCGGATCGAGTGCCGAGGACGGGTCGTGGCCGAGCACGGTCGCGATGTGCCCCTGGAGGAAGTCGAGCAGGAACGGGCCCTGCTCCGCGTCGCTGCGGGAGGCCAGCTCCTGGGCCAGCCCGTGCTCGCCGGCAGCCACCCCGACCTCTGCGGCACGCCGCAGTCGTGGACGGTAGAGCCCGGCGAAGATCGGCGCGATCGTGCCCGCGCTCGCCTGGGAGCGCAGGCCGGCCGCGTTGAGCTGAGCGGGTACCAGCACGGCCCGGTCGTGCGGCAGCGCGGCGTCGAAGAGGGCCAGACCCTGCCCGTCCGGCATCGGGGTGATGCCGGTGCGGGCCAACCGGAGCTGCTCCTGCTCGCCGAGCGTGCCGCTCATGCTCGCCGCGTCGTCCCAGAGGCCCCAGGCCAGCGAGGTGGCGGGCAGGCCCTGGGCCCGGCGGAACGTGGCGAGGGCGTCCAGATAGCCGTTGGCGGCGGCGTAGTTGCCCTGCCCGGGTGCACCCAGGGTGCCGACGATCGAGGAGTACAGGATGAAGGCCGTGAGCTGCAGGCTCTGGGTGACGGAGTGCAGGTTCCAGGCTGCATCGGCCTTGGGTGCCAGGACGGCGTCGAGCCGCTCGGCCGTCAGCGCGGGGATCGTGCCGTCGTCCAGGACACCCGCGCAGTGCACGACGGCGCGCACGGGGTGCTCGCCCGGGACGGACGCGAGCAACTCGACCAGGGCCGGCCGGTCGGCGGCGTCGCAGGCGGCGATCCGCACCGTGGCGCCCAGCGACTCCAATTCGGCCACGAGTTCCGCCGCGCCGGCCGCCGCCGGCCCCCGCCGACTGGTCAGCAGCAGGTGCCGGACGTCGTGTCGGGTCACCAGGTGCTTGGCCAGCATGGCGCCCAGCGCCCCGGTTCCACCGGTGATCAGCACTGTTCCCTCGGTGTCGAAAGCCGGGTCCTGGCTCTCGATCGGCTCGGCCTTCGCCAGCCGGGGAACAGTCACCTTGCCCTGTCGCAGCGCGAGTTGTGGTTCGCCGAGGCTGACGGCCGAGGGCAGCGCGGCCACCGAGGCGTCCGATCCGTCCAGGTCGACCAGCACGAACCGGTCGGGCTGCTCGGACTGCGCGGTGCGTACCAGGCCCCAGACGGCGGCGCCGCCGAGGTCGGTCAGCTCCTCGTCGCCGGCGACGGCCACCGCCGTGTGGGTGAGAACGGCGACCCGGACGGCCGGCTCCTCGTCCGTGAGGAACTGCTGGAGCGTGCCCAGCACCTGGCCGGTGAGCTCGTGCGCCCGGTCCGGTGCGGCGCTGCCTGCGCCGAGGGCCGGCAGGACGGCCAGCTGCGGGGTCGGTGCGCCGCCGGCGAGTGCGGCGCGTAGCGCGGCCACATCCGGGTAGTCCGTCGCGTCGATGCCCGCGCGGCACAGTGAGCCGGTCAGCTCCGTGTCGCCCAGCACCGCCCACTGCGGTGCGCCGGCTTCTTTGACGGGGAGGGGCAGGGCGGTCCAGTCGACCTGGTACAGCTCCTGGGCCGGGGCCGCCTGGGCGGAGGCCATTTGGTCGGTCGCCACAGCCCGCATGGCCAGCGAGCTGATGGTGATCGTCGGCGCACCGGTGTGATCCGTGATCGCCAGCGAGACCGTGTCGGGCGTGGGCCTGGAGAGCCGGACCCGCAGTCGAGTGGCGCCGACCGAGTGGATCGCCACCCCGCTCCACGAGAACGGCACCCGGATGCTGTCCTCGGCGGGGGTGGCGCCCAGCACCAGGGCTGCCGGCTGCAGGGCGGAGTCCAGCAACCCGGGGTGGATGCCGTAGGCACCCGGGTCCGCGTCCGCAGGGAAGGCCACCTCGCCGTACGTGGTGTCGCCGTCCTGCCAGGCAGCCCGCAGTGAGCGGAAGAGCGGGCCGTAGCCGAAGCCGGCGTCGATGATCCGGCGGTAGAAGTCCGTCATGTCCAGCGCGGTCGCCCCGGTGGGCGGCCACTCGGCGTCCTCGAACGGTTCGAATGCGCCGGCCGGTTCGCCGACGGCGAGTGCGCCGGCGGCGTGCAGGGTCCACTCGGTGCCGGACGGCGCCTCCTCGGCGCGCGAGTACAGCGCGAAGGTCCGGCTGCCGGCGCTGTCCTGGGCGTCGACGGCCAAGCGCACCTGGAGGGCGCCGTGCTCGGGGATCGCCAGGAAAGTGCGGTGGGTCAGCTCCTCGATCTGGTCGCAGCCCACGATCTGCGCCACGTGCAGGAGCAGGTCCACGAAGGAGACGCCGGGCAGGATGTATGCCCCGAAGATCTCGTGCTCCGGGGCCCAGTCCGGGTTCTCCGCAGAGAGCCGACCGGTGAACAAGTACCCCTTGCCGTCGGGGAGTTCGGTCTGACTGGTGAGCAGTGGGTGATCGATGGCGGTCAGGCCGAGGGTGGCGGCTCCGGCTCCGGCGGGGGCCGCGTTGAGCCAGTAGCTCTCGTGTTGGAAGGGGTAGGTGGGGAGGTCGGTCGCGGCGGTCGTGTTTTCGGTGGTGGGCCAGCTGACCCGGTGGCCGTGGGTGTGCAGGTGGGCGAGGGTGGTGGTGAGGGTCAGTGCTTCGGGGCGGTCGTGGTGCAGTGCGGCGGTGGTGACCGTGTCCTCGGT
>NZ_BAAANT010000100.1:0-889 GCF_039529945.1 Kitasatospora kazusensis
TCCAACGCCTCGAAGAACCTCGCCTTCAAGCCCTCAAAATCCACGATCCCCGCAACTCCCTGAATCCAGGGTGTTGCGGGGATCGCTAGAACCTGCCGAGCGGTCGGGGCCCTCATGTGCCCTGGCGGGCGGGTGCGGAGGATACGAGATTCGAACTCGTCTTTTGCCGAGATTTGACCTGCGGTGATGCTCGGAATCAGGACAAACCGTCACAGGTTCCATGCTGCTCGATGCTGGCGGGTGCCGCTTGATGCCCCCGAGTGCTGACGTGACAACACAGATGATCATGATGTCGCTGCCCGAGTTTGGTGCTCGCTACCCAGGGGCCCCGTGACGCACGGTAGCCGAGCTGCTGGTCGCCTCGGCTGTGAAATCGCTGCCGTGCCGGGGTGCACGAAGCCCCGCCCGGCGGATGCTGGGCGGGGCTATGGCGGTTGGCTTGGCGGGCTACGAGGGGCAGGTCGGCGAACAGGCCCACAGGGTGAACCCGGGGCCGCCCGTGGCTTCCTGGTGGCCGATCGGAATCGGCTTGGGGGCCGGGCCGCCGCACCGGGTGCAGCGCACCGGAGCGAGGCGGGGCCACGTCTCGGCGAGGGCGTTCGTGTGGTCGTCTCGGTGGAACGGCTCACGGTTGCACGGGGCGCCGGCGGACTGTCCGGGGCGCGGTGCGCCGCATGTGGGCTTCCTGGTGGCGGCGAGGGTCATCACGCCACCGCCCCGAGGCTGTGTGCACCCTCGTATGTGTACTCAAAGTCGGTCAGTCCTTCGGCCACTGCTGCGAGGGCCCGGAGCCGTACCTGTCGCCGCCGTTCCTCCGTCCTGTCCCAGAGCGGGACTACGCGGCCAGTGATCGGCCGGTACTCGGCTTCGGGGGTACGCTCCGGCTCGA
>NZ_BAAANT010000100.1:988-4571 GCF_039529945.1 Kitasatospora kazusensis
ACCGCGACCGGCTCGACCGCGACCGGCTCGACCGCGACCGGCTCGACCGCGACCGGCTCGACCGCGACCGGCTCGACCGCGACCGGCTCGACCGCGACCGGCTCGACCGCGACGCGCGCCCGATACTCCCGCTCGATCACCGTGGCTTCGATCTGCCGCCGAGTCGGGCCGACGGGCGGGGTCCACGCGGGTTCCGGCAGATGGACAGGTGCCGGACTCGGCTCGGGGGCGGTCGCGGGGAATGGCTCCGGGGCGCGGCGGTAGTAGGTGGGCACACGGAGCCCGGCCAGCTCGACCCGCACGGGCAGAGGCGCCCCGGCGCGGTGTCGGCCGGTGGGGGGCTCCGTCGTGCCGCTCAGGTACAGCGCCGCGGCGAACGCGAGCACCAAGGCTCCGACGCATGTGTAGAGCCAGGCCCAGAATGTAAGGTCGGACATGTTGGCAGCTCCCTAAAGCTGTCGACGGTTCGCCCCCGGTCGCCGGCCCTAATCGGCTTCCGGGGGTTCCTTTGTGTCGTTGACCGTACCCAACTCCTATAGGTACGTCCAGAGACGTTCAGGCTCGTACCGGCACGCATGGGAACGTTCTTGTCGTCCTACGCTCTTCGTATGGACGCAACACCGATCAACCCGGACGCCGAGGAACACCCGTACCAGCAGATCGCGACGGACATCGTCCGCGCCATTCGGTCCGGCGAACTTCCGGTCGGAAGTCGCGTGCCATCCGAGGCAACACTGATCCAGACATACGGCGTCGCGCGGAACACGGCCCGCCATGCAGTCGAGTACCTGCGGGCCGAGGGGTGGGTGCGCACTCTTCCGCAGCGGGGCACGTTTGTTGTCGAGCGCGTTGATCCAGCCGACGAGAACGAGTAGGCCCCGCTGGCGAATGCCGAGCGGGGCCGTCGAGCAGGCAGGGCTCAGGGCAGGTCGCGGAGCATCACCGCATACCTGGGTGAATCCGGGAACGGCTGCCGATCGCCGACCTTGCGGTACCCCCACGATTCGTACAGATCTTGAACCTTGGGGTGCTCCGGGTCGACCAGCAGCACCGCCAGTGCTTCCGGCCGGTCAGCTATCAGCGCCGCGTGCAGTTGATCCGACATGCCAGTCTTGCGCCACCTCGGACGCACCATCAACTCGGACACCGAGAACGTGTCGCTGTGCTCGGGCGGCCTAGCCAGGCACTCCCGCCACCACTCTCGGCCGGGCGTTGCGGGCGCACCATAGGCGAAGCCCACCGGCTCCGTGCCGTCGAACCCAACCACGCAGTCGAATCCGACCAGCCCCGACCAGTGATCAACGAACCACGGGAAGCGTTGGATGAAGGGATCATCCATCTGGGTCGCGTAGGCGTCAGCGTGGACGCCGAGCAGCAGGTCTCGGAAGTCGGCCGGCAGATCGCCGTGACGGTAACGCCGCAACTCAATCAAGATCGGCTCCATTCGGTACGGAAGCGGTCGGCCCACTCTCGCGCAGCAGGAGTGGTCGCCGAAAGGGTCAACAGCTCACGGTAGAAGTCGCCGAGCAGTGTCCGCATGCGGCCCGGGATCGGAGCATCGGTCATCAGGTCGAACACGCTCCCCGCCGTCTTGGTGGCAAGCTCTAGCTCTCCTTGGTGAAGTTGGGCGAGTGCGAGCCGAGCCTTGGCCAACGCTCGATTCCGGCGGAACTGCGCCGGCAGCGTTGCCAAGGCGCGGTGTGACGCACTTTCAGCCTGTTCGGCATCGCCGAGCCGGTCCCGGACGATCGCGGTCAGCGCATGCAGCTCCGGTGCACCGTAGAACGCGACCCATGACGGCCGGGCCGCATCTCTTGCCCGGCCGAGTGCATCCTCGGCTAGCCCGATCGACCGGAGCGCGCCTTGACGGTCGCCGAGGTTTGCCAGGCCCACGGCGGTACGAGCATGAGCCAGGGACGCGAACAGCGGGTCGCGGCGCGTGATGCTGGTCGACTGGGCCGCCCGAGCGGCTGCTACCGCGTCGCCGTGCTGGTGCTGCTGGTGCGCAAGCATCGCCAGCGAGTTCCACGCCCGAAGCTGTGCAGTCGAGTCCTGCGCCAAGCCGGCGTATGTTACGCATCGGTCGAGGTGCTGCTGTGCCCGATCAAGCTCGCGAGCGTCGATGCACGACCAGGCCGCTACCGCAGTGAAGTCGGCGGCGGCGCTGAACAGGTGTTGACGAACTCGGTCGCTGGCGGTGCCGTTGCGCTGCAAGGCGATAACCTCGTCGGCGCCCCGGAGCGCAGCGCGTTCGAGGGCGACGTGACCGCCCCTGCGATCATCCAAGGCATCGAGCTTACGTAGACCGGCGCTCACCCGATCGACGTCTGTGAAGCCGACAGAGTGGCGGGTGGCGAGCATCGGCACAGCGACCGCGGCGGCGGCGGTCGGCCCGGACGTAATGAAGGTACGGCGCCGCACAGGTTCCTCCGGTGGCGACGCGGGGCGCTGGCCCCGTGGGGTGAAGCCGAGTTGTTCGGCCGTGCAGTCGAATACTGCCTCTAACCCGGCGCGTTGCTTGGCGTTGGGCCATCGGGTTTTGCCGGTCACCCAGTTGTGCACTGTCCGCTCGGTGCAGGTCCCGTACCGGCCCGACACTGACTCCGTGTACTGGTTGATCCGACGGGCTAACTCGGCGTGTCCGATGCCGAGTTCGGCGATGGCCTGGCGGAGCGCGATGTTGTCCCCCATGAGCGCACAGTAGCGCCACGCTAACTAGTCGCGCAGATGGCGAGGTAAAGAGAGCCCCAAAATTTCCTGCTGCTAGGCCGAGCTGATTCGGGATTCTTCCTTACCGACTGCCGCCTGACGGTCGTTCACTGGTCAAGTCCGCCGGACGACACGGCCGATCACCGGCTCGTCGGGGAAGCCCGGCGCGGCATCCCCTGGGCTGCGCGTCCTGTCCCCCGGCGGGGCGCGCAGCCCACCATGAGCGAAGGGTGCGAGATGGTCATCGACCGCCGGCACAGCAAGGGCATCGACCAGCAGGTGCAGCCCCGAACCCACCGCGTCGCGCAGCGGTACCCCTGGTGGTTGCGGTGAGTGCCCGGCCGGTGTGGGACATCCTCGAAGAGTCTTGGACTGTCACCGTGGGCGACGTTGAGGCCGTCGCCCTGTCCCGTAGTCGAGCACTCGCCGCCGCGAGCGGCTGGTGCTCCCAGCCGCTCCCCATCCTGGTCGCGCAGTCGATCCGCCTTGTCGTCTCGGAACTCGTCACCAACGCGCTCCGGCACGCCGGTGAGGCTGGTCCCATCACCGTCACTATCTGGCTCACCCCGCACAAGAACCTCGCGGTCTTGGTCAAGGACGGCTCGCCCGAACCGCCGATCCTCAGTCAGCCCTACGACGACGGGACCGCAGGCCGAGGGTTGGCGGTGGTCGCAGCCGAAACGATCTCGTGGAGTTGGCGGGCCGAGAACAGGGGTGGCAAGACGGTCAGCGCAACGATCGCGCTGCCGGGATCGGCCACGGCGCGCCGCGCCACCCCCGCCAGTCAGCAGGCGCTCACCAGCTGACCCCTTGTTTCCGCCCGGCAACCCGGGCGGACCAGGCGCCGGCCGCCACCCCTTCCCGGTGGCGGCCG
>NZ_BAAANT010000101.1:0-4234 GCF_039529945.1 Kitasatospora kazusensis
TGCGACGGGCCGTTCGGCGCGGTGAGGCCGTTGCTGGCGCCGTCCTGGTTGACGGCCGAGCCGCGGATCACCGCGAGCACCTGGTGTCCGTTGGCCTGGGCGTCGGAGAGCCGCTCCAACAGCAGCATCCCGACCCCCTCGGCGAAGCCGGTGCCGTCGGCAGCTCCGGCGAACGCCTTGCAGCGGCCGTCGGGCGCCAGCCCGCGCTGCCGGCTGAACTCCACGAAGACATTGGGTGTCCCCATCACGGTGATGCCACCCGCCAGTGCCATCGTGCACTCGCCGCTGTGCAGCGAGCCGGCCGCCAGGTGGAGGGCCACCAGCGAGGACGAGCAGGCCGTGTCGATGCTGACGGCCGGCCCCTCCAGGCCGAGTGCGTAGGAGACCCGGCCGGAGGTCACGCTGGGCGCGCTGCCGGTGCCGATGTAGCCGTCGACGCCTTCCAGCCGGTCCGGCAGGTCCCGCAGGTAGTCCTGGCCGCTGGTCCCGAGGAACACACCGGTCCGGCTGCCCCGGACCGTTTCGGGCGTGATGCCGGCCCGTTCGAAGGTCTCCCAGGCGACCTCGAGCAGCAGCCGCTGCTGCGGGTCCATCGCGGCCGCTTCTCGCGGACTGATCTCGAAGAAGTCGGCGTCGAAATGGTCCACGGACGGCAGGAACGCGCCGTCCCGGGAGTACGTCTTCCCGCTGCGCTCGGGGTCGGGGTCGTACAGGTCGTCGATGTTCCAGCCGCGGTCGGTCGGGAACTCGCCGACCGCGTCGACACCCTCGGCGACCAGTCGCCACAGCCCGTCCGGTGTGGTGACCCCGCCGGGGAACCGGCAGGCCATGCCCACGACCGCGATCGGCTCGCTCTCCCGCGCCTCCGCGTCGCGCAGTCGGCGGTTGGCCTGGAGGAGATCGGCCGTCGCGCGCTTCAGGTACTCGCGCAGCTTTTCCTCGTTCACCGCGAGGTCCCTTCGTCGGAGATGGTGGTCTTCATGGCGGTCTTCACGGCGGTCGTGGTGATGGTCATGCCTCGGGGATCCCAAACTCGCTGTCCAGCGCCCGGAAGAGCTCCTCGTCCGTCGCGGACTCGATCTCCTCCACTTCGGCCTCGGTCAGCGGGTCACTGGTGAGGCGGCGTGAAAGGGCCTGCAGCCGGGTCGCGATCAGGGCGAGATCCGCGTCCGCCGGGTCGATCGCGAGCGCCGCGCTCTCCAACCGGTCCAGTTCCGCGAGCACCGACTGGGCACCGCCGGCCGCCTGCGCGGGCGCGAGCAGGTTCCGCAGCTCGGTCGCGAGCGCCGCCGGCGTCGGGTGGTCGAAGATCAGCGTGGCGGGCAGTCGGAGACCGGTTCCGCTGTTGAGGCGGTTGCGCAGTTCCACGGCGGTGAGCGAGTCGAATCCGATGGCCTGGAAGGCCCGGTGGGGGTCGATCTCCACGGCTGAGCCATGGCCCAGTACGGCGGCGATGTGGCCACGGACCAGCGTGAGGAGCCGGCTCTCCTGCTCGGCCTCGGTCAGTCCGTCCAGCTTGCCGCGCAGTCCCTCGGCGCTGACCGGAGCGGCGTGCTGCGCGCTGCGGCGCGCCTTGCGACCGGTGAGCCCGCTCAGCAGGTGGGGTACCTGCGCCACACCGGCCAGCGCGGCGCGGTTCAGCAGGATCGGCAGCTGCAGTGCGTCGGCGGCGCCGTCGAGGGCGGCGTCGAAGAGCTCGAGGGCCTGCGAGGTCGTCAGCGGAAGCACGCCGTTCCTGGCCATCCGGCGCTGCGAGGACAGGTCGACCGACTCGGTCAGCTCGCTGGTCTCTGCCCACAGGCCCCAGCCGAGGGACAGTGCAGGCAGCCCGCGCACCCTGCGGTGCTGGGCCAGGGCATCCACATACTGGTTCGCGGCGGCGTAGTTGGCCTGCCCGGGGCTGCCCATCGTGCCGCTCGCGGAGGAGTAGAGCACGAACGCCGCGAGGTCGAGGTGCTCCGTGAGCCGGTGGAGGTTCCAAGCGGCGTCGACCTTGGGCCGGAACACGGTGTCGAGGTGTTCCGGGGTGAGTGCCTGGACGGTGGCGTCGCTGAGTGCGCCCGCGCTGTGGATGACGGCGGTGAGCGGGTGCTCGGAGGGGATCGAGGCGAGCAGCTCGCCGAGTGCCTGCGGGTCCGTCGTGTCGCAAGCTGCGATGCGTACTTCGGCACCCAACTCGTGAAGTTCGGAGGCGAGTTCGGCGGCACCAGGGGCATCGAGACCACGTCGGCCGACCAGCACCAGGTGCCGGACGCCGTGCTTGCCGACCAGGTGCCGGGCCGTGTGGCCGCCCAGGGTGCCGGTGCCGCCGGTGATCAGGACCGTACCCTCAGGGTCCAGCGCGCGCGGCAAGGTGAGGACCAACTTGCCTGTGTGGCGGGCCTGCTGGAGGAACCGGAAGGCGTGCGGGGCGTGCCGTACGTCGACCGCGTAGACGGGCAGCGGGTGCAGTACCCCGCGCTCGAAGAGGTCGAGCAGGTCGACCAGCATCTCCTGGATGCGGTCGGGGCCGGCCTGGATCATGTCGTAGGCGCGGTAGTGGACGTCCCGGTGGGCCGCCGAGACCTCCGCGGCGTCGCGGATGTCGGTCTTGCCCATCTCCAGGAACCGGCCGCCGCGCGGCAGCAGCCGTAGCGAGGCGTCGACGTACTCGCGGGCGAGCGAGTTCAGCACGATGTCCATGCCCTCGCCGCCGGTCGCGGCCAGGAACTTCTGCTCGAAGTCCAGATTCCGCGAGGAGGCGAAGTGGTCGTCGTCGATGCCGAGTTCGCGCAGCACCCGCCACTTGTTCGGGCTCGCGGTGGCATAGATCTCGGCACCCCAGTGCCGGACCAGCTGGATCGCGGCCATGCCGACCCCGCCGGTGCCCGCGTGGATCAGGATTCGCTCACCGGGCTTCACCGTGGTGAGGTCGACCAGCCCGTAGTACGCGGTCAGGAAGGTGATCGGCAGGGCGGCGGCCTGCTGGAAGGTGAAGCCGGCCGGCATCCGGACCAGCCAGCGATGGTCGGTCACCGCAAGCGGGCCCGCGGCCCAGCCGATCAGACCCATCACCCGGTCACCGGGGGCCAGCGTGGTCACGCCGGGGCCGACCTCGGTGACGGTCCCGGCGCCCTCGCTGACGATCGGCGCCTCGCCCGGGTACATCCCCAGCGAGATGAGCACATCGCGGAAGTTCAGGCCGGCTGCGCGTACGGAGACCCGGACCTCGCCGGGACCCAGCTCCCTGGTCGTCTCCGTGGTGGCGCACAGCGCCAGGTTCTCCAGGGTGCCCTTGCCGGTGCTGTCGAGCCGCCAGGCGCTCCCGTCGGTCGGCGGCCGCAGGATGTCCGGGCTGTCCGCCGGCGCGATCCGCGGCACCAGGACCTGGCCGGCCCGGACGGCGAGCTGCGGCTCGCCGGTGGCGAGCGCGGCCGCAACGGCCTGGTAGGAGACGTCCAGGCCGTCGACGTCGAGCAGCACGAACTGGTCGGGGTTCTCGGTCTGGGCGGTGCGAACCAGGCCCCAGGCGGTCGACGCGGGCAGATCGCCGATGTCCTCCGCCGGATGCGTGGCGACCGCACCGCGGGTGAGGACGACCAGCTTGGAGCCGGCGTCGTATCCGGTCGAGAGCCACTCCTGGACCAGGGCCAGCGTGCGCAGGCCCACCTCGTGGGCCGCTCGCGCCGGGTCGGCCGCGTCGCTGCCCGCGGTGGGCCCGCCGATCGCCGCGACCACGGTGAACTCCGGTGCGGGACCGGCCGCGGCAAGGTCCGCGAGCTCCAAGTGGTGGGCGGTCGCGCCGAGCGCTGCGGCCAGTTCGGCGTCCTCGCTGATCACCGTCAACCCGGCGCGCTGCGCGGGGGTGGTCTCCAGGGCGGGCAGCGGCGTCCAGTCCAGTCGGAACAACGCGTCGTTCGACGAATTACGGGCGACCGCAAGCTGTTCCGTGGATATCCGACGCAGTGTCAGAGAACTGACGGTGGCGACGGGTTGACCGGCTTCATCGCTGATCCGCAGCGAGATCTCGTCAGGGGCGTCGGAGGTGACGTGCACGCGGATGGCCCGCGCGTCGACGGCGTGCAGCGAGACTCCGGTCCAGTTGAACGGGAGGCGGATGCCGTCGTCGTCGGTGTCCCCGGCGCCGAGCGCCATGGTGTGCAGGGCTGCGTCGAGGAGTGCGGGGTGGATGCCGTAGCCGTCGGTGGTGGTGTGTGGGGGGAGGGTGATTTCGGCGTAGGTGTCTTGGCCGTGG
>NZ_BAAANT010000102.1:0-4188 GCF_039529945.1 Kitasatospora kazusensis
GTGCGACACCCCGGGGGTGTTGTCCACGAAATTGGTGATCAGCCAGTTCAGGTTCTGTGCGGCCTGACTCATCTGACTCAACTCAACGCTCCTGGTGGTTCGAGCCGCCGAAGAGATCGGTGCTGTTCTGCTGTCCGTTGCCGGAACGCCCCGGGTCGGGGTCGATCCGGAAGCTCCCGGTGGAACCGGGGTCGCCGCTCGCGTTGCGGCCCTGCTCGACGCCGCGGCGCAGGTTGGTCAGTCGGCCGCGGACCTCCTCGGGGCTGCGGGAGACCTGTGGGCCTTCCTGCGGAGTCGGCTTGGCGTTGCCCGCGACCAGGTTCTGCTTGGGAACCCGGCGGGGGAGGCCGGAGGCGGTGGTACCGCCGGCGGCCGGTTCGCGCAGCTGCTCGGCGCGCTGCCAGTCACCGTCGTTGGCGGACTGCCACTCGCCGCCCGACCCGCCGGAGCGGCCCGGGGCCGGCAGCGCGGGCGAGCCGGTCGGGCCGGTCGGCCCGTACCCGCCGAGCGCCGACACCTCGTGGCTCAGCGGCTCGTGGCCGGCCGAGGTGTCCTTGGCACCGGTGAACCAGTTCGGCTTCTCGGCGCCGTCCTGGCCGCTGCCGCTGCCGCTGCCGCCGCCGAAGCCGTTGCCGGAGGACACCGCCGAACCGCTCGCCAGCTGCTGGCCGGGCCTGCGCTGCGGCAGCCCCGAACCGAGGGTGTCGTGCGAGGGAGCCGCCGCGGGCAGCTCCGGCGGGTAGGGGTGGCCTGCGGGCTCGTCGGCGGCGTACTGCTGCGCCTGGTAGTCCTGGTAGCCGTCCTGGTAGCCCTGCTGCTGCGGAGCCCGGCCGTAGGAGTCGTTCTCCTGGTAGCCGTTGTACTGGTCCTGCCGGTAGCCGTCGGCCTGGTACTGCTGGTCGCCGTAGGGCTCCTGGTACTGGGCGTCGCCGGCGTAGCCGTAGTCGTCGGCGTACTGCTGCTGCTGGCCGTACGGGTCCTGCTGGACCTCGGGCCGGTACTGCTGGTCGCCGTAGGGCTCCTGCTGGTACGTGTCCTGCTGGTACGTGTCCGGGGCGTAGGCCTCCGGGGCGTACTGCGCGTGGTCGTACTCGTCCTGCTGGGCCCCGGCGGTGTCCGGATCGTCCAGCTCCGTGCCCGGGCCGGCCTCCAGGGCCGCGCGGCGGCGCTGGTCGATCCGCTGGGAGCGCTGCATGGCCTCCAGAGCGGGGCTGAAGCCGCTGCCGCCACCGGAACCGGTCAGGTGGTCGTCGAAGCCGAGCTCGGCGGCGCTGCGGCCCTGGCTGATGACTTCCTGCGCCCACTGCTCCTGCTGCGGCTCCTGCTCGAAGATCCGGGAGACGGTGAACTGCTCCTCCGGCTCCGGCATCGCCCGCATCTCGGTCAGCGGCTGCGGGAGCATCACCAGCGAGGTGGTGCCGGCCGACTCGCCGGACGGACGCAGCTGGACACGGATGTCGTGCCGCTGGGACAGCCGGCCGACCACGAACAGGCCCATCCGGCGCGAGACGGTGACGTCCACGGTCGGCGGCTCGGCCAGCTTCTCGTTGATCTCGGCGAAGTCCTCGGCGGTGAGGCCTATGCCCTTGTCGTGGATCTCGACCAGCACCCGGCCGTCCGGCAGGCGGGTGGCGTTGACCAGCACCCGGGTCTGCGGGCTGGAGAACGTGGTGGCGTTCTCCAGCAGCTCGGCGAGCAGGTGGACGAGGTCGGTCACGGCGGCGCCGATGACCTCGGCCTCCGGGATCCCGGCCAGCTCGACACGCTCGTACTGCTCCACCTCGGAGGCGGCGGCACGGAGCACGTCGACCAGCGGGACGGGGGTGTTCCAGCGACGGCCGCCCTCCTCGCCCGCGAGGACGAGCAGGTTCTCACCGTTGCGGCGCATACGGGTCGCGAGGTGGTCCAGGCGGAAGAGGCTCTCCAGCTGGTCCGGGTCGGCCTCGTTGTTCTCCAGCTCGGTGATCAGCGCCAGCTGGCGCTGGATCAGGCCCTGGCTGCGGCGCGAGAGGTTGGTGAAGATCGCGTTGACGTTGCCTCGGAGCAGGGCCTGCTCGGCGGCCAGTGAGACCGCCTGCTGGTGGACCTGGTCGAAGGCGCGGGCGACCTCGCCGATCTCGTCCTTACCCCAGAGCGGGATCTGGGCGACGCTGGTGTCCACCCGGTCCGGGTCGGTCTTGGAGAGCTTCTCGACCAGGTCCGGCAGACGGTGGTTGGCGATCTCCAGTGCGGCGCTGTTCAGCACGCGCATGCCGAGGATCATCGAGCGGGCGATGAAGCCGGTGAGCAGACCGGCCAGCGCGAGCGCGGCGATCACGATCGCCGAGTTCAGGATCGCGTCCGTCTGGGCGCTGGACTTGATGTTCTGGGCGTCGGCGACGACCTCGTCGAGCAGGGTCGCCTCGGTGGTCTTCAGGGCGGTGATGTGGGTCGCGGTGGCCTGCATCCAGCGGTCGACCGTCAGACCGGAGTCGTGGGCGCTCTGGGCGGCCCCCGCGGCGGCCGCGATGGCCGCCGGGCTGTTGTCGCCCATGCCCGCCGAGGCCGCCTGCATGTAGCCCAGCCCGATGTTCATCAGGCCCTGCATGGTGGGGATGGTCTGGTTGTCGGGCATCTTCAGGGGCGCGCGCGCCTCTTCGTCGGCCTCGGTCACCTGGGAGTGCGCGTAGATCGCGATGTCCTCTGCCGGCGAACCGGTGTTGAACTCGTTGAGCGAGACCTGCTCCAGCTTGTTGGAGACCAGCAGCGACTGGATCAGGTCGACGTTCTCGTACTTGGTGGTGCGGGCGTTGGCGATGCCGACCAGCAGGCCGAGCATCAGCGCACGCTGCGAGGAGGCCGAGGCCTTGGTCAGCGACATGGCGTAGATGGCCCGGGCGCGGCTGGTGACGCTGGAGTCGCCGAAGCCGACGGAGTTGTCGAAGGCCAGCAGCGGTGCCATCAGCGCCGAGTACGCGGACTGCGTCGCGGTGGCGAACAGCTCCGGCCCGTAGGCGTTCTTGCGCAGGTCCGGCAGCGAGGGCAGCAGCTGCTGGAAGGCGTCGTCACGGCGCTGCAGCAGGGTGTCGCTGCCGACCTGGGCGTACGCGGTCTTGTAGACGGCGAGCGCGGCGTCGGTCTTGGCCCGCAGCTTGGGGACGACGCCCTGGTCGTCGCTGCCGCTCAGCAGGGGTATCGCGGTGAGGTCGCGCTCGTTCTCCAGCGCGTCGGCGACCTCGGTCGCCGCACGGGCCAGCCGGGCGGTCTTCTCCGCGTGGTCGGCCTTGGTGTAGTTGTCGAACGACGTGTTGACGCGCAGACCGCCGAAGACCAGGCCGATGACGACCGGGATCAGCAGAATGGCGACCAGTCGGGTCGGCACGCGCCAGTTACGGGGTGCCAGGAACTCGTACCGGCCGGCCCGGGACTCCTTGCCGTCGGGACGCCTGCTCTGACCCGGCCCGGGTGGGGGCGGGGTCGCGGCGCCGACTGCCGTCCGGTCCTCGGTCGGGGTGAACGCGGAGAACCCGTTGGGGTTCTGGCCGTTACCGTCCAACTCGCTCTGGCGGGGCTCGGAGCGCCGCTGCGGGGTGACTGGCTGCTTACGCCTCACTCGACAACAACCTCTCGGCCGCCTCGGCGGCCATGGATCAATCCAGCGGCTGTCCCCCCGCCTGCCGCAGCCCGTTGCTGGTTGGAACTGCCTTTGATGACGACGGGGTAGCTGGAATTTCAACACGTGCGGGGATGGGGGACAAACAGCCCTTCAGCTCCGATATGCCCGGAACAATACGGACATTCGGCTACAGGACCGGCAAAACCGAAGCCCGTTGGTGCACAGCGGGTCGATCTCGTCACGCAGAGTTACTTTCGATCTTTAAATGCCTACCGAACTGTTATGCACCTCGCACACATGCCCGCCGCCCCGCCCGGGCGGGCAAGGAGACGGGCATGTGATCGACACCGTTCGTTCAGCAGATCGCCGCGGGCTCACCGCAAGTCCGCTGGGCGGCGGCCCCGCCGGTTCAGCGGAGCCGGGCGAGCAGGGCGTGCTCGACCAGGGTGATGAGGGCGCTCTTGGCGCTGTCCCGGCGGCGGGCGTCGAGGGTGACGACCGGGGTGTCGGGGCCGAGCTGGAGTGCTTCGCGGACTTCGTCGGCGGTGTGGGGCTGGTGTCCGTCGAAGCCGTTGAGGGCGACGACGAAGGGG
>NZ_BAAANT010000103.1:0-4000 GCF_039529945.1 Kitasatospora kazusensis
CAACGCCTCGAAGAACCTCGCCTTCAAGCCCTCAAAATCCACGATCCCCGCAACTCCCTGAATCCAGGGTGTTGCGGGGATCGCTAGAACCTGCCGAACCGGCGGGGCCGCTGCCGTGCTGCTCGCTGCTGAGGGCGGGTCAGCTCTTGTTGGCGTTCATCAGGGCCTTGAGCTCCTCGTAGCCGAGACCGCTCTGGTTGAGCAGCTTGATCTTGTCCTCGGGCATGCCGCTCCCGGCGGCGAGCTCCTTGAGCTGGGCGTCGGTCAGCGGCGCGGCCTTGCCGGTGCCGCCGGGCAGGCCGGGGGTGCCCTGGCCGAGACCGGACGCGATGTTGATGTTCTTGGTGAGCATGCCCATCATGCCGGTGATGTCCGACAGGCCGAACTCGGTGGCGCCGGTCGGCGCCACCAGCGGGGCGACGTCCTGCCCGAAGGTGACCTTGACCGGCAGGTGGACGTCCGGGCCGGCCTTCTCCTCCAGCTGGGCGAGGTCGAAGGAGACCCCGGAGAGCCCGCCGCCCTTGAGGTAGAGGTCGACGCTGATCTTGCGGTCCGGGACGGAACCCGGGACCGCCGTCGGCAGCTTGGCGCCGCCCGGGATGCTCTTGGCGAGCGGCTTGACCGCGTCCAGGATGCCCTGGGCCACGTCGCACGTCGCACCTGTGCGACGGACACACAGGCAACCACACCTCACACAGGGGTGCGCGCGAATATCGCCCCCCTGCCAGAAGTGAGCACAAAGTATCCCCACGGTCCGACAACCCCGGGCGGCGGTCCGGCATCCGAGCCGACCACCATCACCGGGGCTGCCGCACCGGGTCGCTCCCAGGGGCGCTTGCCCGGCGGCCCCGCCGGCGAAACCGCTTACCGGCCGCCGCCGTCCCGCAGGCCGTCCCGCGGCTCATCCTGCAGGTCGTCCCGCAGGCTGTGCCGCAGGCCGGCGGTCAGCCAGTCGAAGGCCGGGGCCAGGCTGGGCATGACCGGCCAGCCGTTGATCACCGCGATCAGCTGCCAGTACCGCTCGTAGCGCGGGTCGTTGCCCTGCTCCATCCGCTCCAGCAGCCAGGCCCGGAACTCCGGGCCGTCCGTACGGTGGAAGAACTCCGCGAACGAACCGGCGAGTTCGTCGAGCACCGGCGCGGCGGCCGGCGCGGCGGGCTCGATGCCCGCCGTCCGGGCCGCGTCCGTCCGCTGCCGGACCAGGTCCACCAGCCGCCGGTCGCCCTCGGTGCCGGTCTGCACGCCGGACGCGCGCTCCTTCGCCTGGTAGGCGGCCGCCTTCCGGATACCCGCGCGGAAGTCCCCGTCCTGCACGAGTTCGGCCAACTCGACCCAGGCGTCGGCCTGTTCGGGGGTCGGGTCGTCCGGCAGGGCGGGCATCGCGCCGCGCATCTTGGCGATGAACTCGGGCCCGACGTCCAGCCCTTCGAAGGCCTCGTCGATGAAGTCACTGATCAGGCGGCGTCGTTCCTGGTCAGAGAGCTTGGCGAGCTTGTGCATGAGTTCCAACTCCTCAGGTGTGGACCCGCGTCTGGCAACCGCTCGCAGGACGGCCCGGCGCAGCCGCAGTGTGCGGATCTGCACGTCCAGGGCCTCGGCGTGCACGGCCGCGACCTCGGCGACGGTCACCTCGCGCTCCAGCACCCGCTGGATGGTGGCGAGGTCGACGCCGAGGTCGCGCAGCGTACGGACGAGGTCGAGGCGGGCCAGCGCCTCGCGGCCGTAGAGCCGGTAGCCGGCGGGTGTGCGGTCGGTCGGCGGCACCACTCCCGCGTCGGACCAGAACCGGATCGTCTTGACCGTGAGACCGGTCAGCCGGGCCAGTTCGCCGATGGTGCGGAGGGTGTCGTCTTCCATGTCCGCCACTGTGGAGCCTCCCCTCACTGGAGACTCAAGAGCCTACGAGAACCGGACGGCGGCAGGGCGGCGGGGAGGGGCGCGACCGGGGCACGAGGAAGGTGCCCGCCCGGTCGCGCGGCCCCGCGCCGCCGGGGTGCCCGCGGGGGACCGCGCGGCGCCCCGGCGGAGGCCGGCTAGACCGCGCTGCCGGCCTTCCAGTCGGCCCAGGCCATGTTCCAGCCGTTCAGGCCGTTGGCCGGATCGACCGTCCGGTCACCGGAGTTGATGACCTCGACGACGTCGCCCGTCATCGAACTCGCGTAGAACTTCGCCGCGTTGGTGCCCGGGTCACCCGCGCCCTTGACGTCCCGCAGGGCGATGCAGCCGTGGCTGGCATTGGTGCTGCCGAAGGCCGAGGCGGGCGACCAGTAGTTGCCGTGGATGAAGGTGCCGGAGGTGGTCAGGCGCTGGGCGTGCGGCACGTCGGGGATGTTGTACTCGTCGCCGAGGCCGACCGTGGTGGAGTCCATCTTGGTCTGCGGGTGCTGCTCGGAGATGACCAGCTTGCCCGCCCAGGTCTTGTGCTCGGGGGCGCCGCCGATGACGGGGTAGG
Organism: Kitasatospora kazusensis; assembly: GCF_039529945.1. Taxonomy (NCBI): domain Bacteria; kingdom Bacillati; phylum Actinomycetota; class Actinomycetes; order Kitasatosporales; family Streptomycetaceae; genus Kitasatospora; species Kitasatospora kazusensis. The sequence goes on from NZ_BAAANT010000103.1 coordinate 2,453, forward strand.
TCGCGGTGACCTGGCCGTCGGTGGTGACGGTCAGGGTGTCGGCGGACAGGTCGGCCACGCTGGTCTGACTGCGGCCGACGGTGAAGTTCACGTCCTTGGACTGGGTGCCGTAGACGCCGGTGGCGCCCTCGACGTCCTTCAGCCGCAGCTTGAGCGTCACCTTGGTGCCCTTGGCCCAGTACTGCTCCGGGCGGAAGTCGAGCCGGGTGCTGGAGAACCAGTGCCCGACGATCTCGACGCCCGGCTCGGCGACCACCGTGATCGCCTGCTGCACGGCCTTGCGGTCGGTGACCGGCTTGTTGAAGTTGATCGAGACCGGCATCCCGACCCCGACGGTGCTGCCGTCCTCCGGGGTGAAGTAGCCGACGAAGGTGTTGGCGGGCGAGGCCGTCGAGAAGGCGGCGTTGGCGTCCGCCTCCAGCTTGGAGCCGTCGGTGGCCACCGCCGTGACGGTGTACTTGGTGCCGCTGCTGAGCGGGTCGGTCGAGGCCCAGCTCGCCCCGTCGGCGGACAGCTGGCCGGCTATCGCCTTGCCGGTGGAGTCGGCGACCTGAACGGAGGTCAGCCTGCCGTCCACCACGGTGACCTTGACCGGCGCGCCGAACGCGGCGTCGGTGACGCCGTCCGCCGGCGAGACGGTGATCTTGGCGACGGAGGTCTTCGGGGTACTCCCACCGCCACCGCCACCCCCGCCACCACTGCCCTTCTCCGAGGAGGAGCCGCTGCACGCGGCCATCAGCAGCACCGGGGCTCCGAGCAGGCCCGCGAGTACACCGCGGCGGCTCCAGTTGCCTCCGGCAGGACGGTTCTGGTTCTCCGGTGCCGTCACTTCGCGTTCTCCCTGCTCTCCACCTGCGGGCGTTACGGATAGGACAACGCAGTCCAGGACGAAGCGGTTCCATCACTAACCGGTTGAGATCGTATGAGAGTACTAGTATTCCCGCCAGAAATGGACAAACCGCCCGATCCGATGGTTCTCGGACCGGGCGGCTGTGTGGCGCGTCACCAGGAAGTCACACGGACTCCGTCACTCGACGGTGTACTCGTCATAACCCTCTTCGGTCGCCTCGAACTCGGTCTGGGCGGACTCCCAGGTGGCCGAGGTCAGCTCGACCCCGGGGACGTCGGCGAGCAGCGCGACCGGGTCGATGAAGTGGGCGAGCGAGCCGGACGGGTCCACCTCGATGGCCTCGACGGACTGGGCGCGCTCCTCGTCGTCGAGGTACTCGTCCTCCTTGACCTGCGCGAGCGCGGCGGTCTTGAGGGCCTGCTCATCGGTGATCTCGGCGATGAGCTCGATGGTGAGGCGTACGTAACGGGGGACGTCCTGCTCGGGCAGGTCAATGCTGGTCATGGGTGCGAGCGTAGGCGAGCAGGGTCCCGGTTGCCGAACCGGCGGCCGTGCGGCCCCGGAAAACGGTGCGGGCCGGCCGTCGGGCGCCTCGTGAACGAGGTGCCCGACGGCCGGCCCTACCGCTCCGCACCGGCTCCCCCACCCGGGAGCCGCGGAGTCCCGCGCCGTGCGGCGCGGGGGGGGCCGCGGGGGCC
>NZ_BAAANT010000104.1:0-3977 GCF_039529945.1 Kitasatospora kazusensis
TAGATCCGAGCCGAGAAAACCTCAGTGCGATGTAATTGTATTACTTACACTGGCTGACGCACAGGTCTTGACTGCACATCCACGGGGACTGAAACTTTGATCGAGGGTCGTTCCATTCGGGTACGTAATACTTGAATTCGACCCCGGCTCGTTGGGCGAGCTTTCTTCGATCCTTCTAGATCGGAGCGCAGGCGCGCTTCGCTTGTTTGCGGGGTTGGGATTATCCGGCCCTTCAGTCGCAAGTCGCCATCCGGGAGTGCGCCCCCTGCCTGCGTGCCGAGAACAGCCGGCAGGGCGATCCGCTCCCAGAGTACGATTCGCCGTAATGGCTGGGCATATTCAGGTTGGCGAGTGTCAATTCACGAAGGTCGGCTGGCGGCCTCGATACGCAATCGATTCGCCCAAATTGCAGCCGATTCAGCCATGACGCTGACCGCTGTCACATCGGCATCCGGCCCCTGCGGCCTGGCCATCGGCCTCGCCGACTGGACCAATGTCGCCGTCGCTCGCGAAAACTACCGCAACCGCCGCAACCACCCCGAGCAAGCTCTTCAGCTACTCGGTCTCACATCCCGAGAACGCATCAGCCCTGCTGCCAACTTGGCAGAATGGCGCGGCCGTGCCAGAAAAAATTTACGGCCGCACCCCTCTTGTCAAGCAAGTGTTCTCAAAGTTGGGCATCCATCTACCAGACAGCTTCCTGGCATGAATGAAGTCGATGCTCAAGTCGACAGTGCCCTGGCGAGCACTGGAACTGCGCTGAATTCACGTGTTTCGGAGAGGAGTCAGTGGTGCAACCGAGACAACAGGCTCTGGGAATCGGTGTGACGGCTGCGGTCATGGCGGCGAGCATGCCGGCCTCGGCCGCCTCCTACACGACCCCGATCAACCCGTCCCTCAACTACGGTGCCTGGCAAGGTTGGGGGGCCTCCCTTTCCTGGTGGGCGAACGTGTTCGGCATGGACAACACGCTCGCGGACATCTTCTACACCACCGGTTCGGTGGCGTACCACGGCCGCTCCCTGCCCGGGCTGGGCCTCAACGTGGTGCGGTACAACCTCGGCGCCAGCATGACGCAGCCCGCCTGGCCGGGCGGCCCGAGTGAGGCGGTCTCGCCGAACCAGCCGGCGTACAGGAAGATCGAGGGCTACTGGGTCAACTGGCTCAGCGACAATCCGGCGGACACCAACAGCTGGAGCTGGTGGGGCGACTCGGAGCAGCGCAACATGGTGTGGAAGGCGCGTGACCGGGGCGCGGACGTCTTCCAGGTGTTCTCCTGCTCGCCGATCTGGTGGATGTGCAACGACCAGAACCCGTGCGGGGCCGCGGACGGCGGCGACAACCTGCAGAGCTGGAACTATCAGCAGCACGCCCGGTATGTGGCGATCGTTGCGCAGTACTTCCGGGAGCAGTGGGGGGTGGACGTCGGCAGCGTCGATCCCTTCAACGAGCCTTCGGCGCCGTGGTGGACGGCCGACGGGTCCCAGGAGGGCTGCCACATCAGTGCCGACCTCAACCGTCCGATCCAGCAGAAGGTAATCCGCTACCTGCGCGAGGAGCTCGACGCCCGCGGCCTGTCGGACATCGTGATAGCCGTCTCCGACGAGAACAGCTACGACCAGGCCAATACCACCTGGAGCAATCTGGCCGCACTTGGCACGCAGAGCCTGGTCGGCCAGGTCAACGTCCACGGCTACCAGTACACCGACTCGGGCAGTGCGCGGTCCGCTCTGCACAACAACGTCCATGCCAGCGACCGACCGCTGTGGCAGAGCGAGTACGGCGAGCAGTACGAGCACGGCCTGTACCTCGCCTACAACCTCGCCCTGGACCTGCGATACCTGCACCCGACCGCCTGGTGCTACTGGCAGCCGGTCGACAGCCAGGTCACCGACCCGGCCACCGGCAACAACCTCAGCTGGGGCCTGCTGAAGGCCACCTACAGCAACGACCCGACGGTCAAGAGCGGCTCCCTGGGCGAGCCGAACCCCTGCCCTGGCACCGACCCCTACGTGACGAACAAGTACTTCGTACTTGCCCAGTACACCCGTCACATCCGGCCCGGGATGCAGATCCTCGACAGCGGAGACCCGTCCACCGTCGCCGCCTACGACCCAGGCCGGCACCGCCTGGTCCTGGTTACCGTGCGCGGCAACACCTCACAGGACATCACCTACGACCTCTCCCGCTTCAGCGCCGTCGGCAGCATCGCCCGGCGCTGGGTCACCGACGCGGACCCGTACTACCGCATCGCACGACAGTACGAGACCGCCCCCGACGCCCCGTTGAACGGCAAGCAACTGACCATCTCCTTCGGCGCCAACTCCATTCAGACCATCGAAATCGATGACGTCTGGATCTGAGCTGGAGCCCAGGGCCTTCTCCGCCTGGGAAAGGGTGACGTTGACGATCGTGGCCGCCATGGCGGCTGGTGCCACGATCGTCAGGAGGACGTCCTGCTCGCATGGGGGATAGTTCATGGATTGTGCCAGTTTATGGTGCTTTCGGCCGTTGCTTGCTTCGTTTTGCCATAGACATCTCGAAATGCCCACTGACAAGGGCCTGAAGTGCCCGAAGTCTGGGATTGCACCGAAAGCGGTCGTTCGGCCTGGCGCGAGGCGAGCGCGACATGATCGGTCGTCTCGTCTTTGCCGCCGATGCGGCCGGCCGTGGCTGCCCCTTCAGCTGTTCCTACGCGCGTGACTTCCAGTCAACATCATACTTGGGGGCCTCGGCCAGGCCAGATGCCAGTTACGACGCAAGGCTGAACAACTTACCTGGCCGAGGTTGCACGCAGAATGGTGAACTAGAGATCTACGGGCGACAGATCACCCAGACCTGAGCCTCCCCTGTGCTCTGACCTGTCCATCCGGTGGGAGTGCTATTGCCGATGTTGGGGTACGGCCCGGACGTCGAAACGATTCCGGCGGCAGTCGTGGGGCGGACGCCACCGCCAGTGGCGTATGTACCCGCCGGACACATGACCGTCCCCTGCGTATTCGGGGCCACGACTCCGCTCACCACCGCCACACTCTGCGCCCCGTTGGCAGGCCCTGGCACACCTTGCGCACCCTGCGGGCCCGGCACGCCCTGCGGACCCTGGGCGCCCTGCGGACCCTGCGGACCGACCGGACCCTGCGCGCCGCCGCCACCGCCACCACCGCCGCCACCACCTACGCCGCCACCGCCACCGCCGCCACCGCCATCCACGCCGCCACCACCGCCACCACCGCCGTCGGTGACCTGATTCGGCTGGCCCGCGTCAGCGGTTGCAACCGTACTGGGAAGAACGCCGGAAATTACGGCGAGTGCACCCGCCGAAACCAGGACCACGGCCTTCATCCCGATACTGCGGGGGGATTTCTGATTCACCAGAGACCTTCCTGTTCGAGACCCGAGGAGACAGCGCCAAGAACGCGACCAGCTGGCTCATTCGGCTCGCGTGGACGTCGTGCCGCTCGTGGGACCGAGCGGCAATACTCTGTACCCAGTCCAGATCGACGACTAACTGAACTCACTCGGGCGGCGGACAGACAACGGCTGCCAAGGCGCCTTCCCCTGCCATCCGACTACGTCGACCCCAGCGTCATCGCTGCGGCAGCCATGGCCATCTGACCCCACGATGAGGTACAACGACGGCACCAGCCTCAACGTCGCGTACACGGTCCGCGACTCCGACCTGGTGATCACCGGCCTCAGGAACACACCCTCCTGACGAGCTGTGCCCTCCTGCTCCCGGCCCGGACAGACCACGCCCCCGCGCGGCACAGCGCGAACAGATGGCAGCTGGCTGGCGTATGGAAGGGCTTCGGGAAGAGACCGGCGGTGACCACCGCCGCCTGGTACGCCCTGCACAGCGACGGCCCGGGCGACCGGTGAATCGACGTCCTGGATCACTTCCGTGCCAGGGCCACCGACGACGGATCAAAAGCGAGCCGCTCCGCGAACTCCTGATCATTCCGTCGCGCGGGCGCTCG
>NZ_BAAANT010000105.1:0-3948 GCF_039529945.1 Kitasatospora kazusensis
GGGCACCGGCCAGCCGGGCGGCGGGCCGGGCGGACCCGGTGGCCCCGGTGGCCCCGGGCGGCCGGGCCAGCCGGGCGGTCCCGGCGCGCCGGTGCGGCCGTCGGGCGCGGGCCGGTCCCGCTGGCCGCGCCGCCGGAAGATCAAGGTGGCCGCGCTCGCCGTGGTCACCGCCCTGCTGGTGACCGGCGTCGGCACGTACTTCTGGGCCGACTCCAAGCTCAACCACGAGAACGTGCTCGCCTCGTACCAGGGCCGCCCGGCCGCCGGGAAGGGCACCAACTGGCTGATCGTCGGCTCGGACAGCCGGGACGGGCTGACCGACGGCCAGAAGGACTCCCTGCACACGGGTTCCGACTCGGGCAAGCGCAGCGACTCGATGATGATCCTGCACATCGGCGACGGCGGTAACACCCTGATGAGCATCCCGCGCGACTCCTGGGTGCCGATCCCCGCCCACCTGAACACCGACGGCAGCGGCAGGACCGTCCCCGCCACCACCTCGAAGATCAACGCGGCCTTCAACAACGGCGGCGGCCGGCTGCTGGTGGAGACGGTCGAGACCAACACGGGTATCCACATCGACCACTACGCCGAGATCGGCTTCGCCGGGTTCGTGGGCATCGTGGACTCGGTCGGCGGCGTGGACATGTGCATCGACCAGGCCATCTCCGACAAGGACTCGGGGCTCAACCTGAAGGCCGGCTGCCAGACGCTGAACGGCGCCCAGTCGCTGGCCTTCGTCCGGCAGCGGCACCAGATGGCCGACCAGGACCTCGGCCGGATGCGCAACCAGCAGAAGTTCCTGGGCGCGCTGGCCAAGCAGGCGGCCTCCCCGGCCACGGTGCTGAACCCGTTCACCTTCTACCCGCTGGTCAGCTCGGGGCTGGGCACGCTGATCGTGGACGACGACGCCGGGCTCACCGACCTGGGCTCGCTGTTCATGGCGATGAAGTCCGTCACCGGCGGCGGCGGGAAGAGCATCACCGTCCCGATCGGCAACGCCGACTACCACACCTCGACCGGCGAGTCCGCGGTCAAGTGGGACCCGGTCAAGTCCAAGCAGGTCTTCGACGCCATCAAGAACGACACCGCGGTTCCGTAAGACGCCGCCGGACCGGACCGGCCGTGAAGCCGTGCCGAACCGGACAGGCCGTGAAGCCGTGCCGGACCGGCCCCGGAGCACGGAAGGGTGGCTCCGTACACCCGTACGGCGCAGCTTGCGAAGGCCTCCCGTGCGCCTTCCGCACGCCGGGCGCTCCGGGCGCGCACTCTGGTCCGTGAGTGGCAGCGCGCGGTGCGGCGGCGGCTCCGGGGCAAGCCGTGCCCCGGAGCCGCCGTCATCGCCGAAGGCCCGGCGCGTCCTTGATCCACTGTCGGCGGACCGTCGGCCACACTGTGCCGCATGTCTCTGGTGACGTCCCTGATCTACCGCCGCCGCCACCCCCTGTTCGGGCGGGTGGTGCAGGAAGCCCTGGCGCTGTACGGGGTCGAGGTCCCGGCCGCGGCCGAGATCGGCCCCGGGCTGACGGTGTTCCACCGCGGCTTCGGGACGGTCCTGCACCCGTACACCACGCTCGGCGCCGACGTCACGCTCTACAACGGCGTCACCATCGGGCGGGCCGACCCGTGGGTGCCGCAGGAGCTGAGCCCGATGCGGCGGGTGGTCCTGGAGGACGGCGTGGTGGTCTGCGCCGGCGCGAAGATCATCTGCAAGCGGGGCGTGCTCACCGTCGGCGCCGGCACCGTGGTGGGCGCCAACGCCGTGCTCACCACCTCCACCGGCCCGAACGAGATCTGGGCCGGCCTGCCCGCCCGCCTGGTCGGCACCCGTGCCGCAACGCCGCAGGGCCGGGCCGACAGTGTCGGCGAGGCCCTGCGGCACGCTTGACGCCGAAGCAGCGACCGGCTTCAACCACGGCTCGCCGACCACGAGTTGAAGCCGCCCGGTTGGTCGTCGGGCGGGATCAGGTCGCGCAGCTTCGTGATCGACTCCCGTCCGCCCTTGAGCGGCCGGACGAACACGCCGAACGCGTGCACCGACATGACCTTGACGGCTCGGCCCGAACGCCGGTCGTAGGCCGTCTGCCCCTCCTGCGGGGTCCACGCGTCGGTCATTTCCCGACCTGCGTCCCGATCCACTCCAGTGCCGGCCGGATACCGGGGAACCGGAGCTGACCGCCGGTTTCCGGACTGCGCACGAATGAGGGCCCCTCACCCGCGTATCCGCGATCGACCACGCCCCACGCTTCCACGCAGGGGCTGTCTCTGACGACCCTGTTGGGCAGCGGTTGGACCGCGTAGCGTGGGCGGACAGGAACATGGCGCACTGCTGCAGACATCGGCACTCCGTGGCGTCTGGCGTCCGGTGGTCGGAATGCCAAGCTAGGGCAATTTCCAGCAGTGCGACAACGGTATTCCCGCCCATGAATAAAGATCACCGGCGATACGCCATGGACCACTCGCCGAGCTGACGGCGGGCATCCTCGCCGAATACCGCACACCCTTCGAATGCCGAGAAGATTTCGCCGTACTGCTGAATATCCCTCGGATCCTGAAAGACGATGCGCCCCGTGAAGGTCTCGGCAGTGGCCAGCCGGTCATCGTAGATCGTGAATGTATTCATCGGTCCGCGAGTCAGAAGCAGGCCGTGCGGGATCACCCCGAGGCGGACGGACGGGAGGTACGTCAATGAAGCGAGACGGTCGATCTGCACGGCCATCGCGGCAGGCGGGAGCAGTGCCCACCTGACCGCCTGTTCCGTCAGGAGGAACGTGAAGGACTTCGATTCGTCGTAAAGGACCGCCTGACGTTCGATCTTTCTGCTGACGACAGCAGTCTTGTCACCAGGGGAATGACCCAGGCTGGCGCGCACGTACTCGGGCGTTGCCAGCAGGCCGGTGACCATCGCCGGCAGGAAGTATCGCAGCTCTGTGGCGCCGGCCTCCAGGGCCGACAGCTCGGCCTGTCGCTTTTCGATCCCCCGCCGCCAGGACGAGCGCTTGTCCTGCCACTCGGTATTCGCAACCCTGGCGAGTGATGCGACCTCCCGGATCACGCTCCTCGGCGCATCGAGCGCCCTCAGAATGCGCTCCACGTCGACCAGGCTTGCTGTTACCCTGCCGGTTTCGATCTTACTGATTTTGCTCTGACTGATACCACAACGCACTGAAAGCCGGTCTCCCGTGAGACCGGCTTGCAGGCGCAGATTTCTCAGCATCTCGGCAAGATCCTGCCTGGAGCGGCCGAGCTGGTCGGGATCGAGCGTCACCCGTGCTCTTTCAGATAGTCGAAGAAGGGCACTGAATTCTCGATCGCCGTCTTCTTCAGCCTCTGATGCTCGACAGCCCTGCCGACAAGCAGCTCCCGGTTGATCTGCGTCCCGTCCGGGCGGAAGTTCAGCTGGACGACGGAGCTGTCGTCGAACATCCACCAATCCTGATCCGGGAGTCCGAAATCCTGATCGGTGGCATCCAGGATTCGAATGTTCTCCCCTGCTGCGATGTTCCCGGGGATTCCCCATGCGAATTGATAACGCTGATAGTCGGTGAGCGGCCGGCGCACCACCCGGACGCGACCGATGGTTCGGCCGGCGGACACGAAGCCCCGCACCCGTGTGTGCCAGGCTGCGTTGTGGCCTGCGGGCTTCGACTCACCACGCAGGAAGCGCGCGACGTTGTCGGCCTCGCGGGGCATGGTGTACGTCGGCTGAGCCTCAAGCCGGAAGGCGTCGTGCTGAAAGCCGTCGAAGTGCCTGCGCCACTGGTCACCATCCAAGAGCACGGACGGCCTCCTCAAGGACGTGCCGAGGGATCTCCACCGCCGACTCGCCGGTGGGCACCTTGAGGGCCGCAAAGTACTGAAGTTGAACTCGTGATGTCGCTCGGATGGGTGAAGCAGTAGCGTTCACCTGCCTGCGGAGGGCCGGTCCCGGTAGTCATGTGCTGTGAG
>NZ_BAAANT010000106.1:0-3828 GCF_039529945.1 Kitasatospora kazusensis
ACCGACGACACCTCCGCCAGGTACGCCAGATCCCCGGTCTTCTTCCAGGCCGTCAGCATCGCGCTGGTGGCGTTGTAGTTGACCCGCTCCCGGCGCAGCGTCCACGCCTCGGTACGGGCGGCGAGTGCCATGTTGTAGACCTTCCGGACACAGCCGAAGGTGCGCGACAGCTCGGCCGCCTGCGCATCCGTCGGGTAGAAGCGGTACCGATACGCCCGCTTCACGTGAGCCGTGGTCATACCTCGCAACCTAGCGTGACTGTCAGTAGCAGACCAAATCCCACAGGTTACGGCGCTGCGGTCCGCCCAATGGCGAAACGCTGCCCGCTGCCCTGCTCCGCAGGAGATCCGATTCCTCCCCGGCCTGAAGGCCGGGGTCTCCTTGGAGGTATCCGATGACCAGTCCCGAGCACGACCCCGCGCCGTCGCGACCGCCCGGTGCGACCGCCGTCTCCCGGCGACGGCCAGGCCCGGGGGGCTGGCACCGGCGGCGGCTCCGTCGGGCGGGCGCGACGGCCGCGGGGGCCACGGCGATCGCCGTGGTCGCCACGACCTGCCTGATGCTCGGGGTCGGCCGGCCACAGCCGCCGGAGGTCCCGGCCGACGGAGCCCGGCACAGCAGGTACGGCGAGGCACCGCAGCCCTCGCCCGCCCAGGCGGCCCCGCAGGCCGTCGTCCCGGCCGCCGAGGCGGCCGTCGACGGGCTGCCGGGGGTCGGCCGGGCCCTCGGCTCCAGGATCCCCGCGGAGAGCAGGCAGCTGGTACTGGTCACGGGCCACGGCCGCGACTCCTCCGACAGCACCCTGACGGTCTGGAACTGCAACGCCGCCGGCCACTGGGAAGCGGTGGCGACCTGGCCGGCCCACAACGGCTTCCACGGCTGGACGTACCAGCACACCCTGGACGACCTGCGCAGCCCGATCGGCCTCTACACCCTGGGCGACGCGGGCGGCCGCAGACCCGACCCGGGCGGCAGGCTGCCCTACCACCAGGACGACCGCTTCGAGGCGGACGGTACGGGCTTCGCCGACGAGCGGCTCGAAGGCTCCTTCGACTACGTGATCGCCATCGACTACAACCGCATCACCGGCACCTCCCCGCTCGACACCCGCAGACCTCAGGGCAGCTTCCGGGGCGGCGGCATCTGGCTGCACGTCGACCACGGCGGACCGACCCACGGCTGCGTCACCGTCAGCGAACAGCACATGGTCGACCTCCTCCGCCTCCTCGACCCCGCCGCCCACCCGGTCATCGTGATGGCGGACGCGGCGGCACTCGCGGCCTGAGGGTGGGCTACGCGGCGAGGGCGCCGTCGACCAGCAGGGCGGCCGACCCCTGGACGGCGTACCAGGCCAGGGCCTCGCTGATGCGCAGCACGTCGCGGTCGGCGCAGACGGCGGAGAGCTTCTGCGGGGTGGTCCAGCCGAAGCCCGGCGGGTCCGGATTTCGGGCCTGGGCCTGGGCTGCTTGATCGTGCGTCAGCCGTACGGTGAAGACGAAGGCGTATCCTTCGCGGCTGCCCGTGGACGGGTCGGCGGGCGAGTAGTCGACGGCGGCGAGGTCGGCGCCGGTGAACGGCAGGGCGATCCCGAGCTGCGCGGCGACCAGACGGCGGACGGTGCGGTGTGCGGGTTCGTCCTGTTTTGCCTGCCCGCCGGGCAGCCGCCGGTACGGGCCGCCGGCCGCATCGAGCAGGAGCACCCGCTCGTCGTCCGGGTGGACCAGTACGGCCTGGCCGGCGATCCGCCGGGGCGGCGGACTCATGAAGGACGTTCCGTCCTGGGTCATCCGGCTAACTCCGTTCGGTTCTCGTACAGCTGTGCGCGGAGCCGGACCCGCTGGACGTACCGCCCGGCCCGCTCGAAGCCGGTCAGGCAGTACGGGAGGGTCACGAGCCCGCTGTCCGCCGGGATCTGCGGCCCCGGAGCGACCAGCGTCTGACGGTCACAGCAGACACAACGCCCCAGCCGCCACTGGTGGTTGGGCGGCAAGGGGACGGGTGACAGTGCGGGCGCGGTCATCCCCGCCGCCGGATGAACGGCCCGGAGGCGGTCGCGCAGACCATGACCAGCGGGCAGGCGGTGAACATGAACAGCATGGCCCGGGTGGAGAAGCTCGCGCCGTCATCGAGCGGCAGCATCACCAGCAGCCCCGCACCCACGCTCACCACGACGGTGACCGCCGCGACAATCAACAAGTCGGCCGAAGAGCTGCGCCGGGGGCTCACTGCTCCACTCCACTGCCGCCTGTCACCGCGAGCAGACTCCGGCACCGGGCGCACGAACAGCCTTCGTACGCCTGCGGGATGAGACCGGTCGCCCGCCGGGAGAGCTGGGGGTCGTAGTCGTCCAGCGGTGACCAACCCGGAGGAAGGCCAGGGGCGCTGACCGTCGGATCCTTCACCCCGATCCGGGGCGTAGCCGGCGCCTGAGGGGGTGGTGAAGGCTCTCTGTGCGCGCTCATTGTCGCTCCTCTCCGTAGTCGTTCCACTACCAGGGCGACTCACTGTCCCGTACAGTCAGGGCGTCTTCAACCTGTCAGAGCGGAAGGAAGACTAGATCTTGAACCGTCTGGAGTTGGATCCGTACGCATCCCCGAGCGCCGCTTTCGGCGCCCAACTCCGCAGCTCACGCGAGGCGAACGGCTGGACACAGGACGAGCTGGGCGCGCGGATGGAGTACTCGGGGACGCATGTCTCGGCCGTGGAAACCAGTCGCAAGTCAGCAACGCTGCGTTTCGCGCGCAGAGCTGACGCCGTGTTCGGGACAGGCAGCCTGTTCGTGGACATGTGCCGGGACATCAGAAACACGTCGATTCTCGAAGGCTTCCCGGAGTACGTCGCCCATGAGGCACGGGCGGTTGAGCTTCGGCTCTTCGAACTGGGCATCATCCCTGGCTTGCTGCAGACGCCGGAGTATGCGGCAGCGATCACGACCGGAGCTGTTCGGCGGGGCAGCATTACTCAGGCCCAAGCAGCTGAACGGCTGAACCTCCTTGCCGCTCGCCAGAAGCTCCTTGACCGACAGCCTACGCCGCTGCTTCATGCTGTCCTTGACGAGAGCTGTATCCGGCGGACGGTCGGCGGCGAAGAGACCATGGGCGCGCAGCTCGACTTTCTGCTTGCCCTCGCCGAGTTGCCGCATGTGGTCATTCAGATCGCCCCGTACGGCATAGGTGAGGCTCGTAGTTTTGACCTGCCGGTCTACCTGCTGGCGCTGCCGGATCGGTCAGTGGGTGCTTACTCGGAGTCCACGCAGCAAGGACACTTCGCGCGCGATGCTGAAGCCGTGCGGCCGCTGTTGACCGCCTACCATCAGCTACAGGTAGAAGCGCTGTCGCAGGCCGCATCCGTGGCGCTGATTGGCAAGGCACGAAGGGAACTCCAGTGACCGAACCCGCATGGTTCAAGTCCTCCTACAGCAGCAACGGCGGCGCCTGCGTCGAGGTGGCCACCAACCTTGTCGCCACTCAAGCCATCGTCCCGGTCCGTGACTCCAAGGACCCCGAGGGCCCGGCGTTGGTCTTCTCGCGGGATGCGTGGACTGCCTTCGCCCGAAGCGTGGCAGTCGGGGAGTTCGGCGACGTCTGACCCGTGTGCAGATCGGCGAGACCAGACTGAAGGGAACTCCAGTGACCGAGCCCGAATGGTTCAAGTCCTCGTACAGCAGCAACGGCGGCGACTGCGTTGAGGTGGCCACCAACCTTGCTGATGCTCAAGCCATCATTCCTGTCCGTGGGCTTGATCCGCTTTGACGGACACCTGAGATCAGGGGCTTCGGCCCCGGAAGGATGATGTCCATCATGGAGAGCATGGGGAAGAAGAAGCCGC
>NZ_BAAANT010000107.1:0-2988 GCF_039529945.1 Kitasatospora kazusensis
CGGCATCTCGTGCTCGGCCAGCTGGATCTCCTTGCGGCCGAACGGCGCCAGGGAGAGGTCGGCGACCTTGAAGTCACCGGTGATGTTGGACGACATGTGTCGTGCTCCTCGCTACATGGGACGGGTCTCGTACGGGTGTGCTGCGCGGCGGAGTGCCCGACAGCCCGGCGCTCCGCTACGGCACAATCCGTCGGAGGACCTCTCTCCCTCGACCGGTGCGCACGGTAGGCCGGGCGCGGCCGATCGACCGCCATCAGCAGCGACGTTTGGCTCTGGTGACGAATCTACACCGATGGCGCATTCGCACGGGCTTCGTACGGCCGGATTCACCCGGACCTGGCCGAAAGAGGTGCCGGGGCCGGCGGGCCTCAGTGCGGGACGGGACCGCCCGGGGTGGCCTCGCGATCCGGGCCGGCCGCTGCCTTCTCGGCGCTGTAGATGTCGGGTTCGAGGTAGAGGGCGCGGGCGATCGGCACCGCCCGGCGGACTCTGGCCTCGGCGGCGTCAATGGCCCGGGCGACCTGGGCGGCACTGTCCTCCGCGTTGACGCCGATCTTCGCGGCGACCAGCAGCTCCTCGGGGCCCAGGTGCAGGGTGCGCATGTGGATCACGCCGGTGACCGCCTCGTCGTCGACCAGGGCCTCGCGGATCAGGGCGACCACCTCCTTGTCGGCGGACTCGCCGATCAGCAGGGACTTGGTCTCCAGCGCCAGCACGATCGCGATCACCACCAGCAGGATGCCGATCGAGAGGGTGCCGACCCCGTCCCAGACGCCGTTGCCGGTGGCCACCGTGAGACCGACGCCGAGCAGCGCGAGCACCAGGCCGATCAGCGCGCCGGAGTCCTCCAGCAGCACCACGGGCAGCTCCGGGGCCTTGGCGCGGCGGATGTAGTCGACCCAGCCGAGCGCGCCCTTCGCCTTGTCCGCCTCCCGGTAGGCCGTCAGGAAGGACCAGCCCTCCATCAGGATGGCGAAGACCAGCACGCCGACCGCCCAGTACCAGCCGTGCAGCTCGTGCGGGTCCCGGATCTTGTGGTAGCCCTCGTAGCAGGCGAACAGCCCGCCGACGGTGAACAGCACGATGGCGACCAGGAAGCCGTAGACGTAGCGCTCGCGGCCGTAGCCGAACGGGTGCTGGGAGTCCGCCTCGCGGGCCGCGCGCTTGCCGCCGATCAGCAGCAGCACCTGGTTGCCGGAGTCGGCCACCGAGTGCACGCCCTCGGCGAGCATCGACGACGACCCGGTGAAGGCGAAGGCCGCGAACTTGCTGACCGCGATCGCCAGGTTGGCCGACAGCGCGGCGACGAGGGCCTTGGTGCCGCCTTCGGTACTCATATGTCCCTGTGGTCCTTCGCGTGGGCGGTGTTCAGAGCTGTGCGGCCGCGGCCAGGCCGAGGTAGACGGCGGCGAAGTCGGTCAGGCCGGTCAGTTCGGCCAGGGCCTGGAGCGGGTCCGTCCGGCCGCTGGTCAGGTCGGTGATCCGGACGTCGTGCGCGGTGGCCAGCCGACGGGCGCGGGAGACCGCGTAGCCCGGGTCCGCCGTCTCGTCGGGTTCGTCCTGTCCCGGGGTCCGGCGCAGCAGCAGGACCTGGAGCAGCAGCGGGTCGGGCTCGTCGACCCGGTCGCGGAAGAAGTCGTCCGGGTCGGCGCCCGCGCCGAGTGTGCCGACCAGCATGCCGCGGTGGGCGGTGAGGGCCTGCGGCAGGACGGCGGCCAGCGCCGGGCGGGCGGCCCGGTCGGCGAGCATCGCGGCGAAGCGCTCGGCGGCGACCCCCGCCAGCGGGCCGTCCGCCCAGAGCAGCGGGACGGTACCGGCCAGCTGCCCGGCCAGGTCCTTGGCCGGGTTGCCGTACGCGGCGGCGTCCGGGCGGCAGCGGACGGCGACCTCGTCGAGCCGGTCGGCCGTCGCCTCCAGCTCACCCGGCGGGAGCTGGGTGACGCCGATCCGCTCGGCGAGGGCCAGCAGCGGGGTCAGGACGGCCCAGAGCGCGCCGACGTCCTCGGAGGGCAGGTCGGCCTCGGCGGGCGGGTCCGGGCGCTCGTCCTCGTCGGGCTCGGCCGCCGCGACGTACGGCAGCGGGAGGCCGCGGACCTGGAGGGCCGCCTCGGCGAGCAGGCTGCCGACGGGGGCGATGACGGCGATGGCGCAGCCGCGCGCGTACGCCTGCTCGGCGAGACCGATCAGGCCCTGCTCGCCGCCGTCGGCGGAGGCCAGCACCAGCAGGTCGAGCGGGCCCGCCCAGCCGGGGAGCTGCCAGGCGAGACCGGCGGTGAAGGCGGGGGTGCCGAGGTGGCCCCGGGCGATCGGGGCGACGTCGTGCGGGGCCAGCGGGAGGACCTGGCAGCTGGTGACGGCCAGGGCCGCCAGCGCGGCGCCCGCGGTCAGGGCGGCGCCGGGACCGGCGACCAGGACGGTGCGCGGACGCCCGTCCGGACGCAGGTCGGACAGGCCGGCCGCGTCGGCCAGGCGCAGGGCGGTACGGATCCGGGCGCCCGCGCCCGCGAGGGCGAGCAGGGCGTTGTCCCGGTCGGCGCGCCGGAGGGCGGCCGGGTCGTCGAGCAGGGCGTCGTCGAGCATACGGCTGGCCTCCGGCAGGAGAGAGCAGACGGGAGCTGGTGCGGACGTGCGACCGGTCGGCCGGGACAGCGGGTCCGGTACGGCCGGTCAGGTGGGACGGCCGGTCAGGACGGGCGGCGGGCCTCGTCCACCAGGAGCACCGGGATGCCGTCCCGGACCGGGTAGACCAGGCCGCAGCTCTCGCCGGTGCAGCGCAGCTCGGTCTCGTCGCCCTGACCGGACTCGGCGAGTGCGGCGTGGCACTGCGGGCAGACCAGGATGTCGAGCAGGAAGGACGGCAGGCTCATGGGGTGCGGGCTCCGGGTGTGAAGTGTGCGGGGCCCGGGCTGGCGCCCCGACCGGTAGTCAGCCTACCGGTCGGGCGCGGGCGTGGGCGTGGACCTGCGCAGGTCCGCGCCCACGCCCCGA
>NZ_BAAANT010000108.1:0-2965 GCF_039529945.1 Kitasatospora kazusensis
CAGCAGCCTCGGCTACCGCAGTCCCGCCGAGTACGAGAGCGTCCTCGCGGTCTGACCACCACACCGATGGTGTCCGTCAAAGCGGAGCAAGCTCACACGAGCTCCCGGACTGGGAAGCGTTCAGCGAGGACAACCCCGGGCACACCGCGCGGTTCGTGCGGCCCCTCCCCGACACCTGGGCGGCCATCGGCTGAAGGTGACCTGTGACATCGAACCTGGACCGCTTGCCATCGAAGTCGGACCAACGTCATTTCGTGACAGCGAAGATGGACCGCCGCAGGCCAGGAGGCCGGAAGCCGACAGCAATGGAGTGGCTCAGGTGCATGACGGCTGGCAGCAGTCAGCAGCGCCGGGCCATCCGGCCAGGCGCCGGCGTCTGGCGTGCTCCCGTGTCCTGGAAGCACGAGTTCGCACATACCGGTAACTTGGGCCGTAGCGTCGCCGTACCGTGTGGTGGTGAGCGCCACTGTCCCTGATAGCAATGTCCGAAATGGACTGGATGCGGTTGTCACTCTGGTTCCCGGCACGTGGGCTGGCAAGGCGGCTTGGATACGAGCGGACAGCCGCCTGAGCAGAGCCTTGACAACGGCCGGATGCAAGGCTGTGCCCTTTGAGTGGTCGCACAGCAACTGTTATCGAGCCCGGATGCGGGCCGCCGTGCGGCTCGCCGACCAGATCCAGGGTCAGATCAAGGAAAACCCGGACGCGCGGCAGTGGGTAGTGGCACACAGTCACGGCGGGAACGTCGCGCTGCACGCCGTCAGGCTCCTGCGGGAGACCTGCGCCGACGCGCCCCGGGTCTCGACGGTGACGTTGGCGACGCCGTTCATCCACGCCCGCCGGCGGTCCATCTCGGGCTGGTCAGTTTTCGTGCAAGCCTTGTTCGGCGCCATGGTAATTGCATGGGCCACCGTGACGCTGATGGGAGGTCACTGGCGCGATTGGTCTTTTTGCGTCAGTGCCCTGGTCGCGGGTGAAGCACTACTGTGCATTGGCGGCGGGGGCATGCACCGGGGGTTCCTGCAGCGCGGCAATCTCTTCAGCTGGCTAAGGAAAAGAATCACCGCGAACCCCGTGGGCTGGCTGTACGACGTCATTGATGCCGTCTCGCGCGGCGACTTCATCCGTCCGGGCTATCGGAGTCGGATAGTCGCCTCCGTGCACTCGCCGAAGGTCGAACCGGAGGACGACGTGATTGTGTTCCGGGCCGCTGCCGACGAAGCGTCGCTCGGCCTCGCTGCGGGACAGTTCCTAGGTTGGATCAGCGCGCTACTGAACCCATTGCTGACCAACGTATGGGTTTGGTGTGGCATCATCCTCACAACCCGGGTCTCGTTCCTGGTCGCACCTATGATCCACCGTCCGAGCCTCATCTCCAGCATCGTGAACTATGTGTTTTTGATGCCTGGGTTGGTGGCTGTGGCCGCCGTTTCGGTAATGCTGGCCGCTGCGGTTCCCTTCGGTTGGGACGGCCCCTTTCTATCTATTTTCGCCTCCTGTTCAGCGGAGGCGACCCCACCGGGACGGGCCACCGTCGTGCAGCTGGAGCCCTTTGTCGAAGCAGGGAGCAAAGGGCTAGCGCACTCCCGCCTGTACCGGAGTGAGCCGAGCATCAATATGATCGTGACGATCATCTGCGGGCCCTCGCCAGTCGAGGGTGGTGGAGCCACTCCGGTCGCTTGAGGGTTGGACTCGCTCCGTGGACCAATGGGGGCGCCCTGAGCCACGGACACCAAGTCGCAGGCGTGTGGTGCCGTGCTGTTCCTGCGGAACGGCCCTCTTCCCAGGGCTTCGGCGTAGTTGGCTGACGCCCGGTTCGTGGTGATCTGTTGGCTGATGGGTGCCCTGGAGGCAGGCCGGCTGGCTGCTCACCCAGCGCGGCCTGGGCCCGTGGGCCAGGGTCTACCGCACCCCCGAGGACGGCAAGCGCGTGTGCGTCCAGCTCTGCGTGCCCGGCTGCGAATCTGTGGTTTGTTGTCACTGGGGGATCGGCTGGTGTCACCAGCCCCTGCTGACGGTGGCGTATGGGGGGCGGGGGAGCGCTGGGTGTCACCGAAGTGCGGATGTGTAGTGACATCAGGAGACTTCACGCAGTGACATCTTGATGCAGATCCCTGAGCGGGCAGTCAGCTCAGTGTCAAATGGTGTTGGGTGTAGTTCCTTCGAAGGGAAGGGGTGCGATCACCCAGCCGAGCGACAGCCCTTGATCATCGAGGTTGTGGCCGATGCGCTGGGTGGGCTCCCGGCAAGGGGCTGCGCCCGATTCACTTCGTCCGCCCGCCCAACGGCACCCGCCGTGCGACGACCTTGCGGTAACTGATGCGCCAACCCTGGCCGGTGAGCACAACGGTGTCTTCATAGGTCACGCTGCCGCTCGTGCCGTCCCTATTGATTCCGATGCCCTTGGAACGGGCATGCACGTGGCCCTCGCCTCCCTCCGTGAGGACGATGTTCGTCACGTGATGACCCACGGGATTCGCGTCACCCAAGGTGACAGCCGCCGCTCGGACGGCCTCCACGCCGGTCAGCGGCTCCTGGCCGAAGTCTGTGACGTCGTAGACGACATCGTCGGTGAACACCTCACCCAGCCGGTCCAACTCTCCCTCGTCGCACAGGTGACCGTGCATCGAGATCAACTCGGAGATGACGGCGCGGTCCTCGATGTTCAGTGCCATGGAAATCCTCACGGGCTGCTGGAGAAACTCAGCCGGGTTCTGGAGAGCGTCATTCTGCGGCCGACGGCCTGGCCAAGGGACAGCAGGACCATCGGCCACATCGTGCCCCGACGTTACGAGCCGACCCCCACCACGCGCAGCCACATCGGCAAACCTCCGGCTCGCAGCGTCCCTGCAAACGAGCCACACCCAATGAGGCAGTTCCATCCTGAAAACTGCAGGTCACGGAGGCTGGCGTGGTACAGAGCTGGGGCACTCGGGCTGGTCGGGAACCTGATCGTTAGCAGGAG
>NZ_BAAANT010000109.1:0-2777 GCF_039529945.1 Kitasatospora kazusensis
CGAGAGCGAGCCCCGCCCAGTGCAAGTGGGCGGGGCTCGTCTGCATTCTCGCTCACGTGGTGGTCTCAGCCGGCGGCCGGCTGGACCAGGTTGCCGGGGTCGGTGTTCGCACCGCACAGCACCACGGCCACCTTCTCGCCATTGCCGGGCCGGTAGCCGCGGCTCGGCTCGGTAGGCCGCGGCGGCAGGTCCCGGTCCGGGAGGTGGGCCGGCGCCGCGGTCAGAGCGGCCAAGGCCGCCGCTGCCCCATGTTCCACGGCCACCCTGCGGTGGTCCCACAGCGCCTGACGGGCGCGGACGATCTCGAAGTCCGGCACAAGCACGGAGTGCACGCCGTCCTGCTGGGCGGCAGCGAGAGCCATGGCGGACGTGCGACGCGCGCCGAGGGAGTCGGCGGCGATCGAGTCGACCGGGACGTCGACCGGGCGGCCGGCTTCGAGAGCAGCGTTCAGCGCTCGGCAGTTCTCCGGCTCGACGGCGACGACGCGCACGCCGTGGTGCTGGGCGGCGGTGGCGACGCCGGCGAACAGGCCGCCACCGCCGACCGCGACCACCACGGTGTCCAGGCCCGGGACCTGAGCCCGGATCTCCTGAAGCAAAGTTCCCGCGCCGGCGGCGATCAGCGGGTGGTCGTAGGCGTGTGAGGCGAGGGCGCCGGTCGCGGCCGCGAAGTCCTCGCAGGCGGCCAGGGCCTCGGCGTACTCCGCACCGACCAGGCGCACGTCCGCGCCCAAGCCGCGGAGCTTGGCGACCTTGACCGCCGGTGCGGTGGTCGGCAGGAACACCGTGGCGGTGACGCCCTCCTGCTGGGCGGCCCAGGCGCAGGCGAGCCCGGCGTTGCCGCCGGAGGCGATGGTCACCCCGGTATCCGGGAGGGTTCCGGCATCGCGGTGGGCCTGGATGAAGTTCTGGGCGCCGCGGGCCTTGAACGACCCGGTGTGCTGCATGTACTCCAGCGCCAGCCAGACCTCGCAGGGCTCTTCCGGGCGGTCGTCCAGCGGATCGCGGTGGGCGGTACGGATCGCCCCGGGGTCGACCGGGGCGAGGGTGACGGGGCGGATCCGTCCGGTGATCCGGTCGGTGGCGGCCTTGATATCGCCGTACGTGAGCTGGTGCACTTCGGTGGCTCCTTGGCTGCGCGGTGGTCAGGACCAGGCGATGAGCTGGCCGGTGGTGGTCAGGGCGAGGAAGAACGCGAAGGCGATCCGCCGCCCGCCGGGGTTGGGCTCGACGGCGTGGAAGTTGGCCGGGTTGAACAGCAGTGCGTCGCCGCGCTCCGGGGCCAGGCTGACCCGCTGGCAGTCCTCGACGGCCTCGGGCCGGTAGCCGTACGCCTGGCGGTACTGCTCGTCGGCCGGCTCCCAGCGGTGGCGCCACACGGTGGTCGCCCCGCCTGCGTCCGGAACCGTCACCCAGACGTTGAACGCGAGCTGGGCGACGACCTCTTGGTCGAAGAGCCCGGCGGAGAACTCCCGGGTGATCGAGTCATGGTGGATCAGCGCGCCCGCGTTGATCTCGCGCAGGGTGCCGCCGAAGACCGCCCGGCCGCCGATGGTGGCGGAGGCGACGGCGGCACCCCAGGCGGAGCCGAGCCGGGCCAGCGAGACGGCGATCGGATCCGGGCGCAGCCCGGCCCGCTGCCAGGCCGCCCGGGCGGCCTCCGCGTCGCGCCAGTACCGATCGGTGTCCAGCGCGCCGTCGTGGTCGCGGTAGTCGTTGAGGGCCGGGCCGAACCGCACGATCGGGGTGGGCACCCGGGCCGGGTCGTAGTCGGCGGTGGGCAGCCGGTCCAGCGCGGACAGCGCGCTCGCGCAGGTCGACCGGTCAAGGAAGCCGGGGACGCGGACGGCGGCGAGGGTACCGGCCGCGAGGTTGGCGATGTGCCGGTCGGTGAAGGCCGCTGCGTTCACCGCGGTGAACAGCGGGTCGAGCGCCGTGCTGCGGGGCATGTTCCCTCCGTAAGGAGATCGAAGCCTACCGTGACGATACGATGTACCGTACGCTGACTCACATGCCAAGGCAATCCGCTTCCCTCGACCTCGCGACTCCCGAACACATCGCCCAGACCGCCCTGATGATCGTGGATCAGCAAGGCCCGGACACGCTAAGCTTTCGCACCCTCGCAGCAAAGCTGGGAATCTCCGTCGCCTCGCTCCAGCGCCGCTGCACCGACCTGGCCGGACTGCTGGACCTCGTGACCGACCACCTCGCCACCGAGCTGCCCCAGATCCCGCCCGGCACCAGCTGGGCGAGCGCCACCGAGACCCGATTCACCGCGCTCTACCAGCTGCTGACAGCCCATCCCGGCCTCGTCGCACTGCGCGGCGGACGCCCCTGGCTCGGCCGCCAACTCCTGCAGCGCCTCGTGGAACCGCAGCTCGCCGACTCCCTCGCAGCCGGCATGACACCCGAGGAATCGATCACCTGCTACCGGCGGATGTACCTGCTCACCCTCGGCAGCGCCAGCTTCGTCGACCACCGCGACCCGAAAGCCGCCCAGACCGCCACCCGGACGGCACTGGCCGCGCTCGACCCAGAGGACTTCCCGGTACTGACCCGCCACCAGGCGGCGATCCTGCCAGCCATGGCTGACCACGAGATCTACTACGGCGCGCTCCGCCAACTCGTCCACGCCGCCGACCCCAGCCGCCACACCACAGGGAAGTGAGAACCAGCATGGCACTCGTCGACGCCATTGAGGCCTATGGCCGGGCAGTCGCCGCTGGCGAGACGGACCGTGAGCAGGCTGCCGCCGCGATTGTCGAGGCTGGCCGTGG
>NZ_BAAANT010000110.1:0-2712 GCF_039529945.1 Kitasatospora kazusensis
CCACTGGCGCCGCCGTCACCAAGCCCGCGCCCAGGCCAGTCATTACAGCCGACAAGCCGCGAATCAGGCATGAAGATCACGATCTACGGCTGGAGTACTAGATGCAATACCGGTGACTTGACAATCGTTGCTGCTGGCTGCCCGTCCAGGACAGTTCCTGGATGCCACGTCCTGGACAGGATAAGCCGACGACGGACAAGCGGTTGTCGTGAGTGTGTGAGTCGGGGGCGGGGCGCCGCCGGTCGACGCGTTTCAGCGTCAGATCACACGGCTGGATGAAGCGCACCGTGGACCTCCGCGCGATGCTGGAGGGACGCACCGCCGAGCTGGATTCCGTCTGGGATGGCCACCCGCGAACTTGACCCGAGCCACGAACCACGGCTCGGCCGCTCGGCACTATGCAGGAGTTTTCCTGCGCGCGCTGGGTGAACGCTGTAGTTTCGGTCTCACCCGGCCGGTCGACAGTTGAAAGTCACTGTTCTCCGGTCAGCGAAAGGATCCCCGCCCTCCGGGCACCGGCAGCACAACTGGAAGGACCCACACCATGGGCGCCGGCATCGATTGCATCACTTGGCCAAAGCTTCTATGGCCGAACGGCGAGGTCCCCGTCTTCGTTGACGATCAACTCTCCCCGGACATCGCCTCGCGTTTTCAGATCCCATTCAGCGAGGCATGTCGACATATCACAGAATCGACCAAGGGATTGATTAAATTCCAATTCCTTGATGGCGGTAGTGGTAGCTACCTGCGGGTTGGTCATGACATGAACGGCGACCCTGAGGGTCCATATTTCTCTCTGCTCGGGAGAGTGGGTGGGCAGCAGCCTCTAAATATGCCAGCTAAAGATGTAAACCGTGGGCGGCTGCTCGCCACGCTCCTGCGCGCTCTGGGTTTGTGCCCCGAGCACGTGCGGAGTGATCGGGACAAGTTCATCAAGATCAACTACTCCGCAGTGACCTCGGGCATGGAGTATATGTTTGAGGCGCGCGACGAACCGAGGGGGACCAGAGCGTACGGGACGTTCGACTTTGAATCGGTCATGATGGTGGGGGCAAACTATGCATCCGCCAACGGTATTTCACCCACCATCGAGGCATTGACCCCACGCACGTGGCCAGGGACGGAAAGCAAGACGTCTCTGTCGGCTGGCGACATCGCTACCCTGAAGTCCATCTATGGCTCCTGAAGTAGGAACTGGCCAATTCAAGGAGCGCTGTCGAAGCCGCACTGGGGTCATTCCTGTGCGGCTTCGACCTGTTGTTTTGCGGCGGTATCGAAGAATTGCCTGGTCATGCCCGTGATCTTGTAGTGTGGGGTTGTGGCCTTGGCTGCCAGAGGGAAGAGCTCTACGCGTACCTCGTAGCGGGTGAGGATCTCCCGCCGTGCAATGTTGATCCGGGGCCTGCTCCCACTGCTGTCGTACCGTCAGCCCAGTGGGTACAAGACGTATGCCCGGCTCACGCTTCCCCCCAGGTGCGGATGGTGGCCCTGGCCGAGTGCGGCACACGCGCCATCACCCACGCCGCCCCGGGGCCGTTCACCACAGCCGAGTCCGTGCTCGCGCGGGAACTGTTCGAAGCCCTGGGGCCGGGCGACCTGCTGATGGCCGACCGGGGCTTTTGTGGCCTGCAGCAGCGGCAGGCCGCCTCGGCCGGCGGTGCGGACCCTGATCAACCCGACAGTCAAGGTTCCACGCACCCGGGATTTTTCACTGGTACTGGTCCAAGTGTCTTGCGCCAGGAGTTCGTTGAATAACTAGACCGGCCCTATGGCGACGATGGGGCGGCCGATCGCCGAGTTGGTGTTGTCCGAGGATCAGCGGGCGACGCTGGTGCGTTGGTCGCGGCGGGCGAAGTCCTCGCAGGCGCTGGCCCGGCGGTGCCGGATCGTGCTTGGGTGCGCGGACGGCAGGACGAACCGGCAGGTCGCCGATGAGCTCGGTATCTGGCCGCAGACGGTGGGCAAGTGGCGGCGGCGTTTCCTGGAGCGCCGGTTGGAGGGGCTGGTGGACGAGCCCCGCCCCTGCGCTTCGAGGAAGATCACCGATGGTCGTGTCGAGGACGTGGTGGTGGCCACGCTGGAGCGAACCCCAAAGGATGCCACCCACTGGACGCTTCGGCTGGTCGCCGATCTCGACCGCACAGGCTGCACGCTGGCCATGTTCCGAGGATGCACCCGCCCCACCCCGGCGTGAGACTGGTTTGGCGTCGCCTGTAGACGTTCCGGGGCACGGTGCAGCGGCTGAGTCGCTTGCTCACCCGGCATGCAGGCGACGCCCGGCGTGCCGGTACGGGGCTGCCTGAACCCTCCCGCATGTCCCCCCGGGGGATCGGGTCGCGCTTCGTGTCGGCCTTGGATGATCAGACTCCGATGGGTTGGCCGCCGCCGCCGTCGGGGTGGCCGGGGCCCCCCACTGCTATCAGGATGGCGATGAGCCCGACGACGAAGACCAGGATGATGCAGAGGACGAGCGCGATCTTGGTGGATTCCTTCATCTCGTCAGGTTTCCCCACAGCGTGATCGCTATGCCTCCGCGGCGCTTACCCGGGTGCCGTAAGGGACCCAGCCGGGATGCCGGCTCCGCCCGGTCATGCCGGTACGGCGCCGCCGACCTGCTACTGAACTTGAATTCGTGATGTCGGTCTGAGGGTGGTCAGCCGTCCATGATCAGGCCGGTGGTGGCAAGGCATCCGTCGATGAGGTGAGGGCGGT
>NZ_BAAANT010000111.1:0-2704 GCF_039529945.1 Kitasatospora kazusensis
AGCCTCGGCTACCGCAGTCCCGCCGAGTACGAGAGCGTCCTCGCGGTCTGACCACCACACCGATGGTGTCCGTCAAAGCGGAGCAAGCTCAGAAGTGGATCTTTTCTGGCTGGCTACCGGTCAGGGGCGGGGCGTCTGGCGATAGAGTCATCGGATGGTCACGGTGCTGGTCAACGGGCTTCCTGGGGCGGGGAAGACAACGCTCGCGCGGGCCTTGGCGGCTGATATGGGTCTTCCGCTCTTCAGCAAGGACGCGGTCAAGGAGACCTTGGCGGACGCGCTGGCGGGCCTTCGGAGGCCAGAGTGTCCGGACCACGAGTGGAGCCGGATTCTGGGGGTTGCCGCTGGCGAGACCTTGTGGACGCTGCTCGGCGACGCGCGAGGCGGGGCCGTTCTGGAAAACCCCTGGTTGGCCCACATGCGGCCGATCGTGAAGGCCGGCCTACAACGCGCCGGGGTGGTCGAAGCGCGTGAGGTCTGGTGCGATGTACCGCTGAACGTAGCCCGCCGCCGGTTCGCGGATCGAATGGCTGAACGGCACCCGGTACATCCCGAGCGTCTTGGCGGCTTCGGTGGGGACTGGGAGTTGTGGTCTCGCAGTGCGGAGCCGCTCGGGCTGGGGATCGTCCACCGCGTGGACACCACCGGCCCGGTCGACGTCCAGGCGCTGGCTGCTGCCCTCATAGCCACTCGTTGATGGCCGCGACCAGCACGGTGGCCTCGTAGCGGACGGCGAGCTTGTCGAACCTCGTGGCCACCGCCCGGTGGCGCTTGAGGCGATTGATCCCGCACTCCACGGCGTGGCGCTGCTTGTAGTCGTCCTTGTCGAACTTCGGCGGCCGGCCTCCGTGGGAGCCGCGGTTCTTGCGGTTGGCGACCTGGTCGCGCTTTTCCGGGATCGTGCACCGGATATTGCGGCGGCGCAGGTAGGCGCGGTTCGCGCGGGAGCCGTATGCCTTGTCCGCACGGACCCTATCCGGCCGAGTGCGCGGGCGCCCCGGGCCGAGCCGGGGCACGCGAATGCGACCCAGGACGACCTGGAACTGTGGGGAGTCTCCGCGCTGCCCGGCCGTGATCACGAGCGACATCGGCTTCTGGGCCTGTTCGACCGCCAGGTGGATCTTGGTGGTCAGTCCACCGCGGGAGCGTCCGAGCCCGTGGTCGTCGGGCTCGGTGAAGACGCCGCCGGGCGGCTCGACCTGCAGGGCCCCCTTTTACGCGCCCCGGCCGCGTGTTGGTGGGCGCGGGCGATCGTGGAGTCGACGGAGATTTCCCAGCTGATCAGCCCCTTCGCATCGGCCCGGGCCTGGAGCTGCTCGAAGATCCGGTGCCAGGTGCCGTCGCGCTGCCAGCGGCGGAACAGACCGTACACCGTCTCCCACGGGCCATACCGTTCGGGAAGGTCGCGCCAGGGTATGCCCGTGCGCGTTCGGAACCGTATGCCGTTGATCAGCTGGCGCTTGGTGCGGACCGGCGGCCGACCGGACTTGATTCCGGTCGGCAACAACGGCTCCAGCACCGCCCACTGCGTGTCTGTCAGATCTCCCCGAGCCACGGGAGGTGATCATCCCATGACCTTGATCCACTTCTGAAACAGGCCCTAGTAGGCGCGGTCGGGGTCCTCGTCCACGCTGGCGTCGAAGCCGTGGCAGATGAGCCAGGCCGCGACGGCCGCACTATTGGGTAGGCGCCGACGTGGCGGGGGTGGCCGTCTTCACTGTCATGATCTTGTGGATCTGCGCCTGGACGATGGAGGACGGCAGCGTGGGGTTGTTCGTAACATCGTCCCCCTTCATGAAGATCAGCCGGTTGTCGCCCACTGCGGCGTAGAGGTAGACCCTCCGGTTCCTGGTTCCGGTCAGGGCACTGGTGGTGAGCTGGAAAGCGACCACGGGGGCATCGCCGGATTCGAAAGGCAGTTGCTGAACCTGCCAGTTGACCTGCCATCCGGTCGACCGGATGACGAAGGCATGACAGCCGCCGTGTACGGCGGCTTCCAGGGCCTGGAAGCGCGAGCGCACCTCACCAGGGGCATAACTGGATGCGTCGACATACGTCCGGTTCGCGAGAATATCGTTGCCGGTGATGTAGAGCCGCTCAGCCTTGGCAGTCGGCCGAGGGAGGTCTGATATCGCGGAAATGACGGGCTCACATGCCGGGGTAGCGGCTGAGGCCTCCGCCAGCATCGCTGCCGTCTGGGGATCGACGCTCGTGTCCTGCGACTCGGCAGTTGAACCGCTTGGAAGCTCCTGGGGGGAAAGGAGACTCGCGTCAAGCTGTGCCTGCGTGAGCGGTCCAGTAGTCGGCCAGACCACTGCTGGCGTTGCGGTGGCGGACGAAACTGATGCCCGGTCGGCCGCTGTTTCTGGGGGCCTGGGGGCCGCCGAACACCCTGACAGCGTTGCGGTAAGCGTCAGCGTCATCCCAGCGAGCATCTTGGCGTGCCGCCTCATACCTCGTCCCCCCACAAACCGATCTGCAGTGCGGACCGACCCTAGTGCACGTGCGGGTGAGGATTCGCGTCCTGCTATTTCGGCACCGGAACATGCAAGCTCTGGTGACGAGTCACGCTGACCAGCGCGGATGCCGACTGCGCGACGCGCCTCACTGAGCTTGCTCCGCTTTGACGGACACCATCGGTGTGGTGGTCAGACCGCGAGGACGCTCTCGTACTCGGCGGGACTGCGGTAGCCGAGGCTGCTGT
>NZ_BAAANT010000112.1:0-2306 GCF_039529945.1 Kitasatospora kazusensis
GTACCGTGCCCTGGACGAGATTGCGGGTGGTGTGCTGTCCGGCGAGGGCGTCCAGCCCGGTCAGGAGTTCCTCGCGGGTCTGGCCCAGCACCACCGCGCGGTGCTGGAAGTGGGTGCGGCCGTTGGCCAGGGTCGGTGCCGGATCGATGTGCTGATGTTGGGTCAGGAACTCGTGGAGGCGGCCGGCCTGGTCGCGTAGGGCGGGTTCGGTTTTGGCGGAGAGCAGTAGCGGTGTGACCGCCGCCGGGCTGTCGGTGTCGGGTTCGGTGGTGTTCGGGGCGGCTTCGAGGATGAGGTGGGCGTTGGTGCCGCTGATACCGAAGGAGGAGACGGCGGCCCGGCGGGGGTGGTCGGTCTCGGGCCAGGGCCGGGCTTCGGTGAGCAGCGCCACCGCGCCGGACTCCCAGTCCACGTGCGGGGTCGGCTCGTCGACGTGCAGGGTCTTGGGCAGGATGCCGTGGCGCATGGCCTGCACCATCTTGATCACGCCACCGATGCCGGCAGCGGCCTGGGCGTGCCCGATGTTGGACTTCAACGAGCCGAGCAGCAGGGGGAGTTCGGCGGGCCGGTCCTGGCCGTAGGTGGCGAGCAGCGCCTGGGCCTCGATCGGGTCGCCGAGGGTGGTGCCGGTGCCGTGCGCTTCGACCGCGTCCACCTGGTCGGCCGTCAGGCGGGCGTTGGCCAGTGCGGTGCGGATCACCCGCTGCTGCGACGGGCCGTTCGGCGCGGTCAGACCGTTGCTGGCGCCGTCCTGGTTGACGGCCGAGCCCCGGATCACCGCGAGCACCTGGTGTCCGTTGGCCTGGGCGTCGGAGAGCCGTTCCAGCAGTACCATGCCCGCGCCCTCGCCCCAGGCGACGCCGTCGGCCGCGCCGGCGAAGGACTTGCACCGGCTGTCCGGCGACAGGCCGCGCTGTCGGCTGAACTCCTGGTACATGCCCGGGGTGGCCATCACCGTGACGCCACCCGCCAGTGCCATCGTGCACTCGCCGCTGCGCAGCGCCTGGGCGGCCAGGTGCAACGCGACCAGCGAGGACGAGCAGGCCGTGTCGACGGTGAGCGCAGGGCCCTCCAGCCCGAAGGTGTAGGAGATCCGGCCCGAGGCCACGCTGGCAGCCAGCCCGGTGACCAGGTAGCCCTCCGCGCCTTCGGTACCCAGGTAGGAGAGGGAGGCGTATTCCTGTGCGATTGCGCCGGTGAAGACGCCGGTCTTGCTGCCGTGCAGCGTCTTCGGGTCGATGCCGGCCCGCTCGATCGCCTCCCAGCTGGTCTCCAGCAGCAGACGCTGCTGCGGGTCCAGCGCCAGCGCCTCGCGCGGGCTGATCCCGAAGAACTCGGCGTCGAACTGGTCGGCGTCGTACAGGAACCCGCCCTGGCGCGCGTAGGTCTTGCCGACCGCGTCGGGGTCCGGGTCGTACAGCTCACCGGTGTTCCAGCCGCGGCCTTCGGGGAAGTCGCCGATGGCGTCGACGCCGTCGGCGACCAGCTGCCACAGCCCGTCGGGGGTGGTCACGCCGCCGGGGAACCGGCAACCCATGCCCACGATGGCGATCAGGTCGTCGGCGTCCGTTGTGGTGGCCGGCGCGGCAGTCGTCCCGGCCGAGGTCGTAGCCGCGAAGTCCCCAGTCACACTCAGCAGTTCGTCCAGCAGGAAGCGGGCGACTGCGGCAGGGGTCGGGTAGTCGAAGACCAGGGTGGCGGGCAGCCGACGGCCGGTGCTGCCGGCCAGTGCGTTCCGTAGCTCGACGGCGGTCAGCGAGTCGAATCCCAACTCCTTGAAAGGGCTGACCGGTTCGACCGCAGCGGGTGAACTGTGCCCGAGCGCTGTCGCGACGAAGCCCCTGACCAGGTCCAGCAGGATCTGCTCCTGCTCGGCCCGGCTGCGGCCCTGCAACTGCCCAAGGATGGGCGAGACGCCCACCGTGGCACTCTTCGCGACCCGTCGGGCCGCGCCACGGACGATGCCGCGGTAGAGCGCCGGAATGGTGCCGGCGGCCCGCAGTCTGCCCGTGTCGAACAGAGCGGCCACGGTCAGCGAGGCGTCGGTACCCAAGGCCGCGTCGAACATCGCCAGGGCCCGCTCTGCGGGGACGGGCAGCAGGCCGGCCCGGCGCAGGCGGGCGTGGTCCTGGTCGGCCAGCGTTGCGGTCATGCCGCCCGTCTGCTGCTGCCACGGGCCCCAGGCGAGGGAGTGGGCGGGGAGTCCGGCGGTGCGGCGGTGGTTGGCGAGGGCGTCGAGGTAGGCGTTGGCGGCGGCGTAGTTGGCCTGGCCGGGGCTGCCGACGATGCCGGCGACGGAGGAGAAG
>NZ_BAAANT010000113.1:0-1881 GCF_039529945.1 Kitasatospora kazusensis
CTCGTCCGTCGACGGCTTGACCTGCCCAGGGCGTGGCATCCAGGCACCTCCTGGACAGGCAGCCTACCAGCAAAGATCCTTAAGTCACTGGTATTGGCCCTAGCCTCGATTTTTCATGACGGTCCGTCGATGTGGTCGGCGGGCCGTTGCGGCTTGTACGGGTAGTGGTGGGCGGGCCGAAGGCCCGACTGACGTGTCGGGTGTGCGTCGGATTCCACGGTTCCGAACGTGTTCGACTACTCGTCGGGATGGGTCGTTGTTGCTGGTCAGTCGGGTTTCGGTAGGGCCTGCAGCCTGCTGAACGCGGTGGTGATCAGGTCTGTCCAGGACCAGTGGCGGGCCAGGCGGAGAATGCGTTGGCGGCCGGTGGTGGCCAGGCGGGCGGCGGCGGAGAACAGTCGTAGCCGCAGGCGTTCGGGTTCCCAACGGCGGGCGGTGCCGGTCAGGGCGAGCATGGGCATCCAGGCCAGCAGGTCCAGGGCGAGCTGGACGATCTCCAGCCAGACCTGGTTCTGGGCGGTGTGGTGCAGGGGGAGGTTGCGAAGTCCGGTGTCGCGGGCGGCGCGGATGCGGTCCTCGGCGCGGGCGCGTTGGCGGTGCCGCAGTTCCTGGCGCGCGATCGCGGTGCAGGTGGTGTTGGTGGCGAAGCAGGTCAGCCGCATGCCGTCGGCGTCGGCGAACCTCAACTGGGCTCCGGGGTGCGGGCGTTCCTTGCGCACGATCAGCCGCATCCCGGCGAGCCGGCCCTTGAGGACGTCGCCGGCCAGCTCGGCCGCCCAGGCACCGTCGCGGACCTGGCCGTCGGGCTCGACCGCCGGGGTCCAGGCCGAGTCTGGAACGTGCAGGGCAGCGTGGTGGATGGCCTCGGTGATCGTCATCCCGACCGAGTAGGACAGCCACCGGCCGCGCGCGGTCAGCCAGTTCAGGAAGTCGTAAGTGCCGCCGGCGGAGTCGGTGCGTATCAGGGTCCGACGGCCGCGCCGGTAGTGCTTGGGGAGCTGGGCCAGTGCCAGGCGGGTCATGGTGATGTGGTCGGCGGCGGTGTTGCTGCCCGCGTTGCCCGGCCGCAGCATTGCGGCCACCGGCTCTCCGGAGCCGGCTCGGCCGTGGTCGACGAACGCGACCAGGGGATGGCGCCCAAAGGTCCGCTTCCAGGTCGCCGCCGCGTCCTGCTTGTCGGAGTGCGCCAGGACCAGCACGCCGTCGATGTCCACGATGACCTGGCCACCCGCGTCGGGGGCATCCATCCCGGCCAACATCCAAACCCGCTCGCGGACTTCGGCCCTCGCCCGGCGGATCGCCGTCAGAGCGCGAGGGCCGGCGGTGGCCAGGGTGTCGACCAGCCTGGAGATGGTGGGGTCGGAGGCCACCGGCCCGAAGACCTGCGGCTCGGCCCGCAGTGCCGCCACATCCGACAGGCAGTCCCCGCCCAGTGCCACCGCCAGGGCGAGGTCCAGAAGGATCTTGCCCGGATCGTGTGCCGCCCGCAGCTTGCGCCACGGCATCAACGCCGCTGACATCGCCGTATCCAGCCCGGCCTTGCGGACGGTCTCCACCAGCAGCACTCCACCGGCCTGCGAGACCACCCCGTCCCCGTTGTCCTGGACGCGGACACGCGGATACGACCCGATACGCTTGTTCACCTGGAGAGTGCTTCTTCCTTGCAGCGGACAGGACCCTATACAAGTCCAGTCGTTGCAGGTCAGCAGCACTCTGCTTTTGTTTGATCAAGAGCCGGACAGGCCCGCTCGCGGAAGGGCGGGGCTAGGGTCTGTCGTCAAACTCCCGTCGTCGCCCGAAGGGCGGCGGCGCGGCTCCCCCAGCCTTCGGCCGGGAGGTGCCCCCACGGTGCGTGCTCTCGGCGTGCCGGGCGGAAGTCCT
>NZ_BAAANT010000114.1:0-1874 GCF_039529945.1 Kitasatospora kazusensis
CCGGCGGAGATGAGCGAGCACCTGCGCTACCTGGCGAAGAACGCCCGGATCGGGCTGTCCTGCATGCCGAACGCGGGTCTGCCGGTGCTGGGCAAGGACGGCGCGCACTACCCGCTCTCCCCGGCGGAGCTGGCCGACGCGCACGACACCTTCACCCGGGAGTACGGGCTGTCGCTGGTCGGCGGGTGCTGCGGTACGACGCCGGAGCACCTGCGGCAGGTGGTGGAGCGGGTGCGCGGGCGGGCGGTGACGCCGCGCTCCCCGCAGCCGGAGCCGTCCGCCGCCTCGCTGTACCAGTCGGTGCCGTTCCGCCAGGACACCTCCTACCTGGCGATCGGCGAGCGCACCAACGCCAACGGGTCGAAGAAGTTCCGCGAGTCGATGCTCGCCGGCGACTGGCAGGCCTGTGTGGAGATCGCCCGGGACCAGATCCGGGACGGCTCGCACCTGCTGGACCTGTGCGTGGACTACGTCGGCCGCGACGGCGTCGCCGACATGAAGGAGGTCGCCGGCCGGCTGGCCACCGCCTCCACCCTGCCGATCGTGCTGGACTCCACCGAGGTGGACGTGCTGCGCGCGGGGCTGGAGAAGCTCGGCGGCCGGGCGGTGCTGAACTCCGTCAACTACGAGGACGGCAACGCCCCGGACTCGCGGTTCGCGCGGATCGCGGCGCTGGCGCGGGAGCACGGCGCGGGCCTGATCGCGCTGACCATCGACGAGGACGGGCAGGCCCGCACCGCGGCGAAGAAGGTGGAGATCGCCGAGCGGCTGATCACCGAACTCACGCAGGACTACGGCATCGACGAGGGGTCGATCCTGGTGGACTGCCTGGCGTTCACGCTGGGCACCGGGCAGGAGGAGTCGCGCCGCGACGGCATCGAGACGATCGAGGCGATCCGGGAGCTGAAGCGCCGTCACCCGGCGGTGCAGACCACGCTGGGCCTGTCGAACATCTCCTTCGGCCTGTCGCCGGCGGCCCGTCAGGTCATCAACTCGGTGTTCCTGCACGAGTGCGTGCAGGCGGGGCTGGACTCGGCGATCGTGCACGCCTCGAAGATCCTGCCGATCGCGCGGATCCCCGAGGAGCGCCGCGAGGTGGCGCTGGACCTGGTGTACGACCGCCGCTCGGAGGGCTACGACCCGCTGCAGAAGCTGCTGCAGCTGTTCGAGGGCGTCTCGGCGGCCTCCAGTGCGGAGACGAAGGCGCAGGAGCTGGCGGCGCTGCCGCTGGAGGAGCGCCTGCAGCGGCGGATCGTCGACGGCGAGCGCAAGGGCCTGGAGGCGGACCTGGACGAGGCGCTGGCCGGGCGGCCGGCGCTGGAGATCGTCAACAGCACGCTGCTGGCGGGGATGAAGGTGGTCGGCGAGCTGTTCGGCTCCGGGCAGATGCAGCTGCCGTTCGTGCTGCAGTCCGCGGAGGTGATGAAGACCGCGGTGGCGCACCTGGAGCCGCACATGGAGAAGTCCGACGACGAAGGCAAGGGCACCATCGTGCTGGCCACCGTCAAGGGCGACGTCCACGACATCGGCAAGAACCTGGTGGACATCATCCTGTCCAACAACGGCTACACGGTGGTGAACCTGGGGATCAAGCAGCCGGTGTCGGCGATCCTGGACGCGGCGGTGGAGCACCGCGCCGACGTGATCGGGATGTCCGGGCTGCTGGTCAAGTCCACCGTGATCATGAAGGAGAACCTCCAGGAGCTCAACCAGCGCAAGCTGGCCGCCGACTACCCGGTGATCCTGGGCGGCGCCGCGCTGACCCGCGCCTACGTCGAGCAGGACCTGCACGAGATCTACGAGGGCGAGGTCCGCTACGCCCGGGACGCGTTCGAGGGTCTGCGGCTGATGGACGCGCTGATCGCGGTCAAGCG
>NZ_BAAANT010000115.1:0-1869 GCF_039529945.1 Kitasatospora kazusensis
TGGCGGGCGAGGAGGGTGCCGAGGGTGCCGGTGCCGCCGGTGATGAGGATGGTGCCCTGGGGGTCCAGCGGGCTGGTGTCGGCGGGCTGGGGGGTGTCGGTCTTGGCCAGCCTCGGTACGAGCAACTTCCCCTCGCGGATGGCGAACTGGCTTTCGCTGTCGGCAAGTGCTGCGGGCAGGGCCTGCCAGGAGGCGGCGGTGTCGTCGTGATCGATGAGCACGAACCGACCGGGGTTCTCCGACTGCGCCGAGCGGATCAGTCCCCAGGCTGCCGAGTTCGCCAACTCCGTTACAGCATCGCTGTCGTGGGCCGCGAGTGCGCCCCGGGTGAGGACGACCAGTCGGCTGTCCGCGAGCCGTTCCTCGGTCAGGAAGTCCTGGACCGTCGAGAGCACGGTCGCGGCCGACTGGTGGGCGGCTGCCACCGGATCGCCCGGGTCGGGGGCCGAGGCGAGTGCGAAGAGCAGGTCCGCAGGTCCGTCGGCGAGATCCCGGCCGAGCGCTGCCAGGTTGTCGTGGACAGCGACCGGGACACCTGGCAGACCATCGGGCACTGTGCCGAGTACGGCGTACCGGCCTTCGGGTCGCATCGGATCGGCCGAGCTGGCCGGCTCGGTCCAGGCGAGGTGGTACAGCGGCTCGGGCTGACCGACCCGGCGGAACACCGCAGGGTCGACCGGGCGAACGGCCAACGACTCGACGCCGACCACCAGAGCGCCGGTCACCGGATCGGTGAGCGTGAGCGCGACCGCGTCCTGGCCGATCGGTGCCATTCGTACCCGCAACTCGCCGGCGCCGGTGGTGCGCAGCCTGATGCCGCTCCAGGCGAACGGCAGTCGCAGGACCGGCGTGGTCGACTCGTTCGTACCGCCGCCGTTGAGCAGGGCGATGGGGTGCAGTGCGGCGTCGAGCAGCGCGGGGTGGATGCCGAACGCGTCGGGGGCGGTGTCGGGGGTGAGGGCGATTTCGGCGTAGATGTCGTCGCCGTGGCGCCAGGCGGCCCGCAGGCCTTGGAAGACCGGGCCGTAGGTGATCCCGGCGTCTGTGGCGCGGGCGTACAGGGAGTCGATTGCCACCGGCTCCGCTCCGGCCGGGGGCCAGCTCTCGGTGCGGTCCGGCTCGGCCGACGGGCTCCCGTTGTCCAGTCGTCCGGTGGCGTTGCTCACCCAGTCGTACTGCTGCTCCCTTTCTGTGACCTGACGATCAGTCATATGCGGTCGGGAGTGGATGCCGAAGGAACGTCCCCCCGACTCCTCGCTCGCACTGACGACGATCCGCATCTCGATGCCACCCTGCTCTGGCAGCGCCAACGGGTGCTCCAGGACGAGGTCGTCGACCTCGTCGTAGCCGAGCTGGTCGGCCAGCTGGAGCGCGATCTCGGCAAAGGCGGCACCCGGCAGGATCGGCGTCCCCAGGACGGAGTGCTCGGCGAGCCACGGGTGGCGCTGAACGGAGATGAGACCAGTGAACAGGTGACTGCCATCAGGGAGTTCGACCGCGACATCGAGCAGTGGGTGGTCGCCGGAGCTCAGGCCCGTGGAGCTGAGATCCGTGGTGCGGGTGGGGTGGAGCCAGTAGCTCTCGTGTTGGAAGGGGTAGGTGGGGAGGTCGGTTGCGGCGGTCGTGTTTTCGGTGGTGGGCCAGGTGATGGGGTGGCCGTGGGTGTGCAGCTGGGCGAGGGTGGTGGTGAGGGTCAGTGTTTCGGGGTGGCCTTCGCGGAGGGTGGCGGTGGTGACCGTGTCCTCGGTGTCGAGGGTGGTCTGGGTGAGGGCGGTGAGGACGGGGTCGGGGCCGAGTTCGACGAACGCGGTGACGCCTGCTTGGTGGAGGGTGTGGATGGTGTCGGTGAAGCGGACGGGCTGGCGGATG
>NZ_BAAANT010000116.1:0-1857 GCF_039529945.1 Kitasatospora kazusensis
TAGTACTCCAGCCGTAGATCGTGATCTTGCTGGTGAGGGGCGCCGCGGAGACGGGTGTGGCCACCGTTGATCAGCTGGACGAGATCGACCGCGCCATCGGCGGCGTCCGGTCCTTCTCCGCCTACTCGAGTCCTCCGAGACGAAGGGCATCCTTGAGCTCGCCGAGCTTCGTGGACGACAGGACTCCCGCCCGCTCGATCAAGTCTTCCCCGGTCAGGGTAACCAGCCAAGTGCAGGGGATAAGGCCTGGACGTGGGAGTGCGACTCTCAGGACGCCTTCGAGAGGCAGTCCTTCGGGGGCTCCTACTGCCACCTCGACGCCCACGCCGCTGATCTCGGTGCCGGCGGGAGCGACGACCTGCATCGCCCGGAACCCGGAGGCCTCTTCTCCAGACAGCAGTACGACCGGCCGCCGCTCGTCGAAATCTACCCACCAGACTTCGCCACGTTGCATATGTCCTCCTGCTGGTGGGGGCCGGTGGGGAGATGGGTGCGGCCACCGTTGATCATCGGTGTGTGAAGACAGAAGATCATGCGGTGGCCGCAGGTCACAGCGTAGACCCTGCCCGTTGGCAGGAGGCGTTCGAGGCCCTGATGGGCCGGATCGCGGGACGGTTCGCGCGGGTCGAGCCCCGGCGTCGGGTACGGCAGTTGGTGCTCGGGCTGCTGTCGGACCTGCCGCGCAAGAACTGCTGGACCATCGCCGAGTGGGTCGGCGAGGCGACTCCGGACGGGATGCAGCACCTGCTGGGCCGGGCCAAGTGGGATGCCGATCTGGTGCGCGACGAGGTGTGCGACTACGTGGTGGAGCATCTCCACGACGAACAGGCGGTGCTGGTCGTCGATGAGACCGGCGACGTGAAGAAGGGCACCCACACGGTCGGCGTCCAGCGCCAGTACACCGGCACCGCAGGCCGGATCGAGAACTCGCAGATCGCCGTCTACCTCGTCTACGCGGGCCGCCGCGGTCACGCCGCGGTCGACCGCGAGTTGTACATCCCACGCTCCTGGACGTCCGAGCCCGACCGCTGCCGGGCCGCCGGGCTCGGCGATCAGACCGCGTTCGCCACCAAGCCGGAGCTGGCCACCCGCATGATCGGCCGGTTCCTGGACGCGGGCCACCGGGCCCCGTGGGTGGCCGGCGACGAGGTCTACGGCGGCAACCCGAAGCTGCGGGCCGCACTGGAGGAACGCGGCTGCGGCTACGTGCTCGCCGTCGCCCGCACCCACGAAGTCCCCACTCACGCTGGGAAGTTCCGGGCTGACGCCCTGGCCAGGAAGCTGCCGAAGCGAGCCTGGCAGAAGCTGTCCGCCGGGGCCGGCGCCAAGGGGCACCGCTTCTACGACTGGGCTGTCATCAACCTCGCCCACCCCGGCCCCGGCAGCCACCAGCTGCTGATCCGCCGCAACCGCAGCACGGGCGAACTCGCCTTCTACCGCTGCTACTCGCCCCGTCCGGTGCCGCTGACCACGCTGGTGAGAGTGGCCGGATCAAGGTGGCGGGTGGAGGAGTTCTTCCAAGCCGGCAAAGGCCTGGCCGGGCTCGACGAGCACCAGGTCCGCCGCTTCGACTCCTGGTCCCGCTGGGTCACCCTCGCCATGCTCGCCCACGCCTTCCTGGCCGTCGTCCGAGCCGACGAACATGCCCGGCACCCCGGACCGGCCGACCTGATCCCGCTCACCTGCAACGAGATCCAGCGCCTGTTCACCACGCTCGTCGTCAAGCCGATCCGCGACGCGGCCCACCGGCTCGGCTGGTCCCACTGGCGCCGCCGTCACCAAGCCCGCGCCCAGGCCAGTCATTACAGCCGACAAGCCGCGAATCAGGCATGAAGATCACGATCTACGGCTGGAGTA
>NZ_BAAANT010000117.1:0-1788 GCF_039529945.1 Kitasatospora kazusensis
TGGCGGGCGAGGAGGGTGCCGAGGGTGCCGGTGCCGCCGGTGATGAGGATGGTGCCCTGGGGGTCCAGCGGGCTGGTGTCGGCGGGCTGGGGGGTGTTGTCCTTGGTCAGTCGTGGTGCGAGCAACTGGCCGCTTTTCAGGGCGAGTTCTGGTTCGTCGGTGCTGAGGGCGAGTGGCAGGGCGGTGTGGGAGGCGTCGGTGCCGTCGGTGGCGAGCAGGACGATGCGCTCGGGGTTCTCGGCCTGTGCCGAGCGGGTGAGTCCGCGGATGGTGGCGGTGGTGAGGTCGTCGGGGGTGCCTCGGGTGGCGATCAGCAGTCGGGCGTGGGCCAGGTCCTCGTCGGCGAGGATGTTCTGGAGGGCGGTGAGTGTGCGGGCGGCCAGGGCGTGGGCGCGGTCGATCTCGTCGGTCTCGGTGACCGTCAGGTCCACGTGGTCGAGGATGTCGAGTCCGGCGGTGCGGAGTGCCTCGGCGGTCTGCGGGTCACCGATGACCACCCACGGTCCGGTGGCCGGTGAACTGTCCGTCAGATCCTGCGCACACCAGTCGATCCGGTGCAGTGCGACGTCCTGGCGGGTGGTGCGCGTCTCTTCGAGCCGCGCGGGGTCCACCTCGCGCATGGTCAGGGCGCCGATGGTCATCACGGGCGCGCCGGTCGGGTCGGCGACCGCCATGGTCACCGTGCCCGGTGTCGGTTCGCTGACCCTGATCCGTAGCCGGGTCGCGCCGGTCGCGTGCAGGGTGACCCCGCTCCACGAGAACGGCAGCCGGACGTGCCCGGTCTGCTCCACGATCGGCTCACCCTCCGGGCCGATGCGGGGGACCAGCGCGCCGGGGTGCAGTGCGGCGTCGAGCAGCGCCGGGTGGATGCCGTAGCCACCCGGCTCGGCGCCCTCGGGCAAGGCGATCTCGGCGTACACCGAGTCCGCGTCGCGCCAGGCCGCGCGCAGGCCCTGGAAGAGCGGTCCGTAGTGATAGCCCCGCTCGATGAACTGCGAGTAGAAGTCCCCGAGTTCGACGGGTGTGGCGCCGGTGGGCGGCCAGGCGATCAGGCTCTCGCCGTCGGCTGCCGTCCGGATGCCGAGCAGACCGGTCGCGTGGCAGGTCCACGCGGTGTCCGGGGTCGGGTCGTCGGACCGGGTGTAGACGGCGAAGGAAGACCGGCCGGTGTCATCCGTCGGCTCGATGACCAGCCGGAGCTGGAGAGCGCCACGCTCGGGGATCGCCAAGAAGGAGTGGTGGGTCAGCTCGTCGATCTGGTCGCAGCCGACGTGGTCGGCGGCGTGCAGCAGCAGGTCGACAAAGGCGGTTCCGGGCAGCACGGGGGAGCCGTAGATCTCGTGCTCGGCGGTCCAGGCCGGGTTCTCCGCCGAGATCCGTCCCGTGAACAAGTGCCCCTTGCCATCGGGAAGTTCGGTCACGGCAGCAAGCAGTGGGTGGTCGCTCGCAGTGAGCCCGGCCGCAGTCAGATCGGCGCCGGCGTTGGACGGGGCGAGCCAGAACCGCTCGTGCTGGAAGGGATAGGTGGGGAGGTCGGTCGCGGCGGCCGTGTTTTCGGTGGTGGGCCAGGTGATGGGGTGGCCGTGGGTGTGCAGCTGGGCGAGGGCCGTGGTGAGGGTCAGTGCTTCGGGGTGGCCTTCGCGGAGGGTGGCGGTGGTGACCGTGTCCTCGGTGTCGAGGGTGGTCTGGGTGAGGGTGGTGAGGACGGGGTCGGGGCCGAGTTCGACGAACGCGGTGACGCCTGCTTGGTGGAGGGTGTGGATGGTGTCGGTGAAGCGGACGGGCTGG
>NZ_BAAANT010000118.1:0-1696 GCF_039529945.1 Kitasatospora kazusensis
TGGAGACGGAGGGGCGGCCGCGGCTGCGGATGTGGCTGGACCGGCTGCAGACCGAGGGGTGGCTGGAGGCCGCGGTGGTCTACGGGTACTACCCGGCGGCGTCCAAGGGCGACGACCTGATCGTGTTCGGTGAGGACGGCGCGGAGCGGACCCGTTTCACCTTCCCGCGTCAGCGGCGGGGGCGGCGGCTGTGCCTGGCGGACTTCTTCCGTCCGGAGGAGAGCGGCGAGCGGGACGTGCTGGGCCTCCAGGTCGTCACGATGGGCAACCGGATCTCGGAGGCCGCCAACGAGCTGTTCCGGGCCGACGCCTACCGCGACTACCTGGAGCTGCACGGCCTGTCCGTCCAGCTCGCCGAGGCCCTGGCCGAGTTCTGGCACGCCCGGGTCCGTTACGAGCTGGGCTTCGGCGACGAGGACCCGCAGGACGTCCGCGACATGTTCGCACTGAAGTACCGGGGTGCGCGCTTCTCGCTCGGCTACGGCGCCTGCCCGGAGCTGGAGGACCGCGCGAAGATCGCCGAGCTGCTGAAGCCGGAGCGGATCGGGGTGGTGCTGTCGGAGGAGTTCCAGCTGCACCCGGAGCAGTCCACCGACGCCATCGTGATCCACCACCCCGAAGCCACGTACTTCAACGCGAGGTGACCATGTACCGGGCACAGCAAGGTACGGGACCGGCGGACCAGACCCGCAGTCTCGCCGAGGTGCTGGCGGCGGGCGAGCGCAGCTACTCCTTCGAGTTCTTCCCGCCCAAGGCGGCCGCCGGTGAGCAGAGCCTCTGGCGGGCGATCCGCCGGGTCGAGGCGCTCTCGCCGACCTTCGTGTCGGTCACCTACGGCGCCGGCGGTTCCTCCCGCGGCACCACCATCGCGCTCGCCGAGCGCATCCGCAGCCAGACCACGCTCCGGCCGGTCGCCCACCTGACCGCCGTCGGCCACTCGATCGCTGACCTGCGCCGGATCATCGGCCGGTACGCGGACGCCGGTATCCGCGACGTGCTGGCGCTGCGCGGTGACCCGCCCGGTGACCCGCAGGGCGCCTGGCACCCCCATCCGGGGGGTGTGCGGTACGCGGCGGAGCTGGTCGGCCTGTTGAAGTCGTCCGGGTCGCTCTCGGTCGGCGTCGCGGCCTTCCCGGAGCGGCACCCCCGGTCACCTGACTGGGAGAGCGACATCCGCCACTTCGTCGCCAAGTGCCGGGCCGGTGCGGACTTCGCGATCACCCAGATGTTCTTCCACCCCGACGACTACCTGCGGCTGCGCGACCGGGTCGCGGCCGCGGGCTGTGACATCCCGATCATTCCCGAGATCATGCCGGCCACCTCGTTCGAGCAGATCCGCCGCTTCGCCCAGCTCAGCAACGCCACCTTCCCGGCGGAGCTCGCCGGGCGGTTGGCGGCCGCCGCCGGACACCCCGGGGCCGGGCACCGGGTCGGCGTCGAGCACGCCACCGCGATGGGCGAGCGCCTGCTCGCCGAGGGCGCCCCCGGCCTGCACTACATCACGCTCAACAGCTCGACCGCAGCCGTCGAGATCCACCAGAACCTCGGCCTGCACCGGGCACCTGCCACCCTGACCGCCGTCTGACTCCCAGGAGTTCCCATGTCGTCCAACATCACCGGTGACTTCAAGGTCGCCGACCTCTCCCTGGCGCCGTTCGGCCGCAAGGAGATCCAGCTGGCCGAGCACGAGATGCCG
>NZ_BAAANT010000119.1:0-1678 GCF_039529945.1 Kitasatospora kazusensis
AACTACGCCGCCGCCAACGCCTACCTCGACGCCCTCGCCAACCACCGCCGCACCACCGGACTCCCCGCCCACTCCCTCGCCTGGGGCCTCTGGGCCGAGACCAGCGCGCTCACCACCGGCGTCGACCAGGCGTCCCTTGCGCGGATGGCCCAGCGCGGGCTGCTGCCTCAGGCCACCGGGGAGGCGTTGGAACTCTTCGACATCGCCCTCGGCTCCGAGCTGGCCCTCGCGATTCCCGCCAGGCTCGAACTCGCCAGGCTGCGCGAGCGTGCCGCCTCCGTCACCATCCCGCCGCTCCTTCGCGGGCTCGTCGGCGGGGTGCCGCGCCGCAGCTCGCAGGCCCGACCGGCCCACGACCAGGGGTTGCGCAAGCGCCTGGCCGGACTGACCGAGGACGAGCAGGCCCGTGCCCTGCTCGACCTCGTCCGCGGTCAACTCGCGGTCGCGCTGCACCACTCGAATCCCGAGGCTATCCCCGCCCAGCGCGGCTTCCTCGAGCTCGGGTTGGACTCACTGACCGCCGTGGAACTCCGCAACGCCTTGGCCAACGCGACCGGGCTACGGCTCCCCGCCACGCTCATCTTCAACTACCCCACGCCCGCCGCGCTCGCCGAGCACCTGCGCTCCGAAGTGCTCGGCACCGAGCTCGTGGCCGCCTCCGCTGCGGCAGTCCTGCCGGCCACCGCAGGCGATGACGACCCGATCGCGATCGTCGGTATGGGTTGCCGGTTCCCCGGCGGCGTGACCACCCCCGACGCGCTGTGGCAGCTGGTCACCGACGGCGTCGACGCCATCGGCGACTTCCCCGAAGGCCGGGGCTGGAACATCGAGGAGTTGTACAACCCCAACCCCGACGCAACCGGCAAGACCTACACCCGTCACGGTGGCTTCCTCTACGACGCGGACCGCTTCGACGCCGAGTTCTTCGGCATCAGCCCGCGCGAGGCGCTTGCCGTCGACCCGCAGCAGCGCCTGCTCCTGGAGACCACCTGGGAGGCGATCGAGCGGGCCGGCATCGACCCGGAGAGCCTGCGTGGCAGCCGGACCGGCGTCTTCACCGGCGTCATGTACTACGACTACGGGACCCGGTTGGCCAATCAGACACCGGACGGCTTCGAGGGCTACCTCGGTACCGGAAGCGCGGGCAGCGTGGTCTCGGGCCGGGTCTCCTACACCTTCGGGTTCGAGGGCCCGGCGATCACGGTGGACACCGCCTGCTCCTCCTCACTGGTCACCCTCCACCTGGCCATCCAGGCGCTGCGCAGCGGCGAGTGCACGATGGCAGTGGCCGGCGGCGCCACCGTCATGGCCACCCCCACCACCTTCGTCGAGTTCAGCCGCCAGCGCGGCCTGGCACCCGACGGCCGCTGCAAGTCCTTCGCGGGAGCTGCCGACGGGGTCGCCTGGGCCGAGGGCGCGGGCATGGTACTGCTGGAGCGGCTCTCCGACGCCAAGGCCAACGGACACCAGGTGCTCGCCGTGATCCGGGGCTCGGCCGTCAACCAGGACGGTAAGAGCAGCCAGCTGACGGCCCCCAACGGACCCGCCCAGGAACGCGTGATCCGGGCCGCGCTGGCTAATGCCCGCCTGACGGCCGACCAGGTGGACGCGGTCGAAGCGCACGGCACCGGCACCACCCTCGGCGACCCGATCGAGGCCCAGGCCCTGCTCGCCACCT
>NZ_BAAANT010000120.1:0-1596 GCF_039529945.1 Kitasatospora kazusensis
GGTCACGGGCTTGATCGCGATCGGGTGATCGTCCGTCAGCGGGAAACTTCCGCGTTCGTCAGCACGAGCAGGGCACGCAGGAGCGTTGTCGCGTGCCGGGTGTTCATGCGGACCTTGGTGAGGATCCGCCAGTTCTTCAGGTCGGCGAAGCCGTGCTCGTTGGCCGCGCGCTCGCGGCTGACCAGCCGGTTCGCCTCCTTCTGCGCCTTGGTCAGCGGATGGCCCCGGCTTGCCCTGCGGCCAGTGACGATCACCGGGTCGTCGGGGTCGTCGTCCAGGCCGACGAAGCCCAGGTCGGCCAGGGCGCCGAGACCCGCTTCGCGGAGCTTGGCGCAGATCTTGTTGTGGCGTGCGGCGGTGATCTCGCTGGAACGCCCCGGCTTCGCCGCCGAGATCCAGACCAGGTTGCCCTTCTCGTCGGTCAGCGCGAGGAACAGCAGGCCGTGGACCTTGTGCTTCCCGCTGTAGTTGGGCCGGTTCTCGTCCCCGGTGCGGCGGCGGGTCCGCACCAGCGTGCCGTCCAGCAGCACCACGACGCCACCCTTTCGGGTGATCTTCCTCAGGGCGCGGTCCAGTCTCGGGGCGCGCGCGGCGAGGAGCCCGACCACTTCCAGCAGCCAGCGGCGCACGGTGGAGGCGGACACGTCGTTGCCGCCGGCCATGTCACAAAGCCGCTGGTCGTGCCGCAGTATCGCGAGCACGATGACGGCGATCTTCCCGGGCGTGAGCTTGCGCCAGCGCGAACCGATCTTCCTCAAGTGGCCGCGGATCAGGTCGGCGACCATGTTCACGGTGGCGCTCGACAGCGACAGGCGGCACTGGTAGACAAACCCTTCAGGACCCTCGGCGGGGCTGGTCTTCTTTCGCATGGAATCCCCAACTTCCGCCGGGGGTCCCTGGGTTACGGACGGATTCGGCCGCTTCGCACGGCGGCGTCCGACATCAGCGCAAGGTGTAGCGACCCACCGGGGTCCGCTGCAGCCAGCCCCGATCCGCTAGGCGCCGCAGCTGGCCGCGCAGTGGTTCAACCTGTGCCGGCTGCATTCCCTTGCCGAGCGCCAGCGCCACATCCCCCGCCTTGACCGCTCCCTCGATCCCCGCGACGGCCTTGAGGATCGCCTGGTAGTCGGCGGGCAGCACGCCGACGTCCATGCCTTCCTCGCGGTGCGGGACCAGCAGCATCCCGCCCGCCCCGGGAGTGGTCGTGACCCGCTCCAGCTCCTCGGTCATGGCCGGGTCGTCCGCCCGGCCGGCCCGCTGAG
The DNA here is from genome assembly GCF_039529945.1 of Kitasatospora kazusensis. NCBI lineage: Bacteria > Bacillati > Actinomycetota > Actinomycetes > Kitasatosporales > Streptomycetaceae > Kitasatospora > Kitasatospora kazusensis. The sequence goes on from NZ_BAAANT010000120.1 coordinate 1,263, forward strand.
CGTCGGCGAACTGCCCGAACACCACCTCCGCAACCTCCAGCCGTGCAACCTCCGCGTCGAGCTCGGCGAGTTCCTTCCGCAGCCGCTCGGCACGATCGGCCAGCACCAGCCGCCGCTGCATCACCCATGTCAACACGTCCACCACCAGCACGCCTCCCGTCCGAACCCTCCTCGGAGGGTAGGAGGCCTCGGCGGGCGGCACCGGGATTCGGGCGAACGGGCCGCACGGCGGACGATCTCCTGCTAACGATCAGGTTCCCGACCAGCCCGAGTGCCCCAGCTCTGTACCACGCCAGCCTCCGTGACCTGCAGTTTTCAGGATGGAACTGCCTCA
>NZ_BAAANT010000121.1:0-1587 GCF_039529945.1 Kitasatospora kazusensis
AGCTTGTTGTTTAACCTCGCAGGTCACTCGACCTGCTGATCTGCGGTTCTTCCGGGGACAGCACAGGCGGCCGTTCTCCACGCTTCGAGATGTCGAGTCACGAAGAACCAGAGAACGGCCGCTGCCCATGAGTCTCCCCCTCGATGCGCCCGTAAGTGACGCGTTGGGCATCTTGTCCCGCTTTCGGGTCGAGTTCTACGAGAGCCTGTACACGCGCGCGGACGCGCTCTTCGAGCTGACCGACGCGATCTTGTGTACAGACGGTCCGGTCAAGACACTGGTCGAACTCTCGCTGGCACTGGAGCACCGCCGTGGGCACGGCGCGATGTACCAGGCGCTGGACCGGGGCTGGCTGGAACCGACGCGGCTGCGCCGCACCCTCGCGAACCTGCCGCTGCCGCGGCTTTCGGACGGACGGATCGCGCTGGCCGTGGACGTCTCCAACTGGCTCCGCCCGGACGCCCCGACCAGCGACGAGCGCCTGTTCTGCCACGCCTACGGCCGCGGCCGCAATGCCGACCAGCTCGTCCCCGGCTGGCCCTACTCGTTCGTCGCCGCACTGGAGTCCGGACGCACCTCCTGGGTCGGGCTGCTGGACGCGGTACGCCTGGGACCGGCCGACGACGCAACCGCCGTCACCGCCACCCAGCTGCGGGAGGTCGTCGAGCGCCTGATCGCGGCAGGCCACTGGTATCCGGGCGATCCGGACATCCTCATCGTGATGGACGCCGGCTACGACGTGACCCGACTGGCCCACGTCCTAGCCGATCTGCCGGTCGAGCTGACCGGCCGGCTGCGCTCGGACCGGATCATGCTCCGCGACCCGGGCGAGCCCCGCTCCGGCCCCAGGGGCGGACGCCCACGCCGGCACGGCGGCGTCTTCACTTTCGCCCAGCCCGACAGCTGGCACACCCCCGACGTCACCACCGCCACCGAAACCACCCGCTACGGCAATGCCAAGGCACTGGCGTGGGACCGCATGCACCCCCGGCTGCAGCGTCGCGGCCCCTGGCTCGAGTACACCGACGCCGAACTCCCCGCGCTGCACGGCACGTTGATCCGGCTCAAGGTCGAGCACCTGCCCGGCGACCGGGACGCGCCACCGCTGTGGCTGTGGTCCTCCGCCACCGGCATCGACACCGCCCACCTGAACCGGATCTGGCAGGCCTTCCTGCGCAGATTCGATCTTGAACACAGTTTCAGGCTGATCAAGCAGACACTCGGCTGGACCGCACCGCAGTTCCGCAGCCCGGACACCGCAGACCTGTGGACCTGGCTGATCATCGTCGCGCACACCCAGCTCCGCCTCGCCCGCCCACTCGCCGAGGACCTGCGCCGCCCCTGGGAGAAACCCGCTCCGCCGAACAAACTCACGCCCGCCCGAGTCAGACGCGGGTTCCGTCACATCCGCGCGAAAGCGGCCTGCCCAGCAGCCGTGCCACAACCGGCACACGCCGGCCCAGGCCGCCCGCCCGGCGCCAAGAACCGCATGCCGGCACCCCGCTACGACGTCGGCAAGACCGTCAAACGCGAACTCACACTCGAAGCCCACAAGGCCAAAGCCACGACGACTGCATAAAAATCAAG
>NZ_BAAANT010000122.1:0-1523 GCF_039529945.1 Kitasatospora kazusensis
CAATACCAGTGACTTAAGGATCTTTGCTGGTAGGCTGCCTGTCCAGGAGGTGCCTGGATGCCACGCCCTGGGCAGGTCAAGCCGTCGACGGACGAGCGGCTGTCGGACCGGATCGCGATCGGTCTGCTGACGCGTACGTTCCCGCCGGAGCTGGTGGACCGGATCGTGGAGGAGTGCGGCCGGACCGGGCAGCGCCAGCGGTTGCTGCCGCCACGGGTCGTCGTCTATTTCGTGCTGGCCATGTGCCTGTTCTCCGGGCAGGGCTATGAGGAGGTCGCGCGGCTGCTGACCGAGGGGCTGGCGTGGGCCAGGCGCTGGTCGGGGTCGTGGCAGGTTCCCACCACCGCGGCGATCTCCCGGGCCCGGGTCAAGCTCGGGCCCGAGGTCCTCAAGGTGCTGTTCGAGCAGACCGCCGGCCCGGTCGCGACCGAGTCCACCATCGGTGCGTGGTACGGGCGTTGGCGTCTGATGGCTATCGACGGGACGACGTTCGACGTGCCGGACAGTGAGGAGAACGACGCGCGGTTCGGCCGTCCCAAGACCCACCGCGGTGAGCAGTCGGCGTTCCCGCAGGTGCGGGTGGTGGCGCTGGCCGAGTGCGGCACCCACGCGATCACTCACGCGACCCTGGGCCCGTTCACCACCGCCGAATCCGTGCTGGCGCGGGAGCTGTTCGACGCTCTGGGGCCCGATGACCTGCTGATGGCCGACCGTGGCTTCGCCGGCCTGGAGCAGTGGAGGGCCGCTGCGGCGGGCGGCGCGGACCTGCTGTGGCGGATCAAGTCCAATGCGGTCCTGCCCGTGCGGCGGGAGCTTCCCGACGGCTCCTACCTGTCCGACATCGCCGCCGCCGGGGACCGCAAGCGCGTCGACGCGGCTGTCGTGCGGGTCATCGAGTACACCCTGGACGACCCCGGCCGCCCGCAGCACACCTCCCCCTACCGGCTGATCACCACCATCCTCGACCACGAGTCCGCACCCGCAACCGAGTTGGCGGCCCGCTACAACGAGCGGTGGGAGATCGAGACCGCGCTGGACGAGCTGAAGACCCACCAGCGCGGCCCTGCCCAGGTTCTGCGCTCCCGCTCGCCCGAGGGCGTCGAGCAGGAGGTCTGGGGCCACCTGCTGGTCCACCACGCGATCCGCCAGCTCATGCACACCGCCGCCGAGGACATCGGCACGGACCCCGACCGGCTCTCCTTCACCCGCACTCTCCGCCTCGCGCGACGCCAAGTCGCCGCGCAGGCGGCCTTTTCCCCCTGACCGCCTGGCCGCAGCCCTCGCCGACGGGCTGCGGGAGATAGCCCGCCACCTCCTGCCCACCCGACGCAGACGCTCCAACGCCCGCGTCGTCAAACGCAAGATGTCCAACTTCGGCGTCAAACGGGCTGGCCACACGCTCTGGCCGCAGCCCACCCGAGACCCGGTCGAAGCAGTCACCATCGCGCCGCACCACAAGACCGCCCCGATCAACCCACCCGTCACGGTCAGACGAGCCTGGGACCACTAAGTCACTGGTATTG
>NZ_BAAANT010000123.1:0-1471 GCF_039529945.1 Kitasatospora kazusensis
GGCGGATTCTTGGGGTCCTCGCAACACCTGATGATCTATGTGGTCGTCAGTAGATCACGCAGGCGCTCGGCTGGAGTTCTCCAGCCGAGCGTTTTGCGTGGCCGGCCGTTGAGCTGCTGGGCGACATGTTCAAGGTCTTCGGGGCTGTGGACGGACAGGTCGGTGCTCTTGGGGAAGTACTGCCGCAGCAGGCCGTTGGTGTTCTCGTTCGATCCGCGCTGCCAGGGGGAGTGCGGATCGCAGAAGTAGACCGGTACTCCCGTGGCCACGGTGAACTGCCTGTGCCCGGCCATCTCGCATCCCTGGTCCCAGGTCAGCGAGCCGCGTAGGTGCCCGGGCAGGGTCTGGATCAGGGGCACCAGCACGTCGCGGACCTCCTCGGCGGTGTGCCCGCCGGGCAGGTGCCCGAGCATGACGTAGCGGGTGGAGCGCTCGACCAAGGTCACGATCGCGCTCTCACTGCCGGGGCCGACAATCAGATCGCCTTCCCAGTGGCCGGGCACCGCCCGGTCCTCGGCCTCGGCAGGCCGCTCGGAGATCATCACCATCTCGTCGACGAACCGGCGAGTGCGCTGCTCGGGACTGCGGTGCGGCTTGCGGCGGGTGCGCCCGGTCCGCAACGCGAGTGCGACCTCGCGCCGCAGCCCGCCCCGGGCCTGGACGTAGACCGCCTGGTAGATCGTCTCCGGACTCACCCGCATGCTCTCGTCGTCGGGGAACTCGATGACCAGAGCGTGACAGATCTGCTCGGGCGACCACCGCTCCCGCAACCTGCCCGCGACGAACTCGCGCAGCGAACCCGCCCGGGCGAGCTTGGACTCCCTGGGGCGCGGCCGGCTCCCCGCCCACGCCCGCTGAGCCCGGTGCGGCCGGTAGACGCCGTCGACCGCACGGGTGTCGATCTCGCGCTTGACGGTGGACGCCGGCCTGCCCAGCGCCCGCCCGATCGCTCGCAGCGACCGGCCCTCACGGCGCATGTCGGCTATCAGCTCCCGCTCGGCCACCGTCAAGAACCGTGGGTGCAGCTCGGCCTCTACCGCCGCGAGCGACGGCGTGGCCGTGGAGGAAACGGTGCTGGTCATCCCCGTTGTGTAGTCGATCCTGCGTCCATCGGGGTGAAGGCGCGCGTTGCCGATCTTCCGGATCCCGCGGTCCCAGTCCCGGGCAGTGCGTTCGTGGACGCCGACCTGTGCCGCAGCGTCCCGTAGTCGCACCCCGGCCTTGCGAAGCCGGTCGTACTCCGCCCGCCCCGGGTGCTCGCCCGTTCCCGGCTTCCCACGACCACGGACACCGGCCATCCGCGCCCACCCAGCCGCCGTGTGACGGTTCGCCCCGACTGCTCGGGCCGCACCCGTGACACTGCCGTTCTCCCGATCCAACGCCTCGAAGAACCTCGCCTTCAAGCCCTCAAAATCCACGATCCCCGCAACTCCCTGAATCCAGGGTGTTGCGGGGATCGCTAGAACCTGCC
>NZ_BAAANT010000124.1:0-1450 GCF_039529945.1 Kitasatospora kazusensis
CGCGACCCGCAGACGCTGGCCCGCCCCTGGGCCGTCCCCGGCACCCCCGGCCTCGAACACCGGATCGGCGGCATCGAGAAGCAGGACGGCACCGGCAACATCTCCTACGACCCCGCCAACCACCAGCACATGGTGCAGACCCGGCGGGCGAAGGTCGACGGCATCGCGGTGCCGGCGATCGAGGTCGACGATCCTTCGGGTGAGGCGCGGGTGCTGGTGCTGGGCTGGGGGTCCACGTACGGGCCGATCACGGCGGCCGTCCGGCGGGTCCGGGCCGACGGCGGCAAGGTCGCCCAGGCACACCTGCGGCACCTCAACCCCTTCCCCGCCAACCTCGGCACGGTCCTGAAGCACTACGACAAGGTGATCGTGCCCGAGATGAACCTCGGCCAGCTCGCCCTGCTGCTCCGCGGCAGGTACCTGGTGGACGCCCAGTCCTACAACCAGGTCACCGGCCTCCCCTTCAAGGCCGAACAGCTCGCCGGAGCGATCACGGCCGCCCTCGCGGACGGAGCCCCCCGCCATGTCTGACACCTTCAGCTCGTTGAAGCTGGTGCCGAAGGCGGACGGGCCGCAGAGCGCCAAGGACTTCAAGACCGACCAGGAGGTCCGCTGGTGCCCCGGCTGCGGGGACTACGCCATCCTCGCCGCCGTCCAGTCCTTCATGCCCGAACTGGGCATCCGCCGCGAGAACACCGTCTTCGTCTCCGGCATCGGCTGCTCCTCCCGCTTCCCCTACTACATGAACACCTACGGGATGCACTCCATCCACGGCCGCGCCCCCGCCATCGCCACCGGCCTCGCCGCCTCCCGCCCCGACCTCTCCGTCTGGGTCGTCACCGGCGACGGCGACGCCCTCTCCATCGGCGGCAACCACCTCATCCACGCCCTGCGCCGCAACGTCAACCTCAAGATCCTGCTCTTCAACAACCGCATCTACGGCCTCACCAAAGGCCAGTACTCACCCACCAGCGAAACCGGCAAAATCACCAAGTCCACCCCCATGGGCTCCCTCGACCACCCCTTCAACCCCCTCTCCCTCGCCCTCGGAGCCGAAGCCACCTTCGTCGCCCGCACCATCGACTCCGACCGCCAGCACCTCACCAACGTCCTGCGCGCCGCCGCCCGCCACCAGGGCACCGCCCTCGTCGAGATCTACCAGAACTGCAACATCTTCAACGACGGCGCCTTCGAAATCCTCAAGGACCCCGCCACCCGCGACCAGGCCCTCATCCGCCTCGAACACGGCAAACCCCTCACCTTCGGCACCGACCAGGGCGTCTTCCGCGACAGCGACGGCGAACTCACCATCGCCACCGTCACCGACACCAACCGCCCCGACGTACTGATCCACAACGCCCACCACCCCAGCCCCACCCGCGCCTTCGCACTCACCCGCCTCACCGACGCCGACCTCCTCCACCACACCCCCATCGGCGTCCTGCGCGAC
>NZ_BAAANT010000125.1:0-1438 GCF_039529945.1 Kitasatospora kazusensis
CAATGCTGGTGACTTTGTCCTGTCTGTCTCGTTGGTAGTGGTGTGGCGAGGGTGGGGCAGGTCAAGGCACCTGCGGGTGAGCGGTTGTCGGATCGGATCGCGATCGGGGTGCTGACCCAGGCGTTTCCGCGGAGTCTGGTCGACGAGGTGATCGCCGAGTGCGGTCGGGTCGAGCGGCGCAGTCGGTTGCTGCCGGCGCGGGTGGTCGTGTACTTCGTGCTCGCGATGTGCCTGTTCTTCGGGCAGGGCTACGAGGAGGTCGCGCGGCTGCTGGGCGAGGGGCTCGGGGACGGCCGGCGGCCGTGGCGGGTGCCGACGACCGCCGCGATCGGCCGGGCCCGTCGCCGACTTGGGCCGGAGCCGTTGAAGGTCCTGTTCGCGCGGGTGTGCCGTCCGGTGGCGGTTCGCGGAACGGCGGGCGCCTGGTACCGGCGCTGGCAGCTGGTCGCGATGGACGGCACCACCCTGGACCTGGCGGACACCGCCGACAACGACGAGTTCTTCGGCCGTCCGGGCTCCGGGCGCGGGGTCGGGGCGTTCCCGCAGGCCAGGCTGGTCGCCCTGGCCGAGTGCGGCACCCACACCGTGTTCGGCGCCGCACTGGGGCCGCTGTCGGTCAGCGAGCAGACCCTGTCCCGGCAGCTGTTCGCCCACCTGCGGGCGGGCATGCTGCTGCTGGCCGACCGCGGCTTCTACGGCTTCGAACTGTGGCAGCAGGCGCGGGCCGGCGGCGCGGACCTGCTGTGGCGGGTCAAGAAGAACGCCGCGCTACCGGTCGTGCGGGTCCTGGACGACGGCTCCTACCTCAGCGAGGTCCATGCCGAGCAGGACCGCAGGACCCGCCGCCACCCGGTGACCGTGCGGGTCATCGAGTACACCCTCGCCTCCACCGGTGACACCATGCTCTACCGCCTGGTCACCACGCTCCTGGACCCGACGCAGGCACCGGCCGGCGAACTGGCCGCGCTCTACACCCAGCGCTGGGAGATCGAGACCACCCTGGACGAGATCAAGACCCACCAGCGCGGCCCCAGACTCGTCCTGCGCTCCAAGTACCCGTGGGGCGTCGAGCAGGAGGTCTACGGCCTCCTGCTCGTCCACCACGCGATCCGACAGTTGATGCACCAAGCGGCCCTGCACGAGGGCATCGACCCCGACCGGCTGTCGTTCACCCGCAGCCTGCGAGTCGTGCGCCGCCAGGTCCCCGCCCAGGCGGGACTTTCCCCCCGGCACACTCGCCCGCGCACTGACCCGCGCCCTGGCTGAGATCACCGAACGCCTGCTACCCGAACGCCGCCAACGGACCTGCCCCCGCGTCATCAAACGCAAGATGTCCAACTGGCCCCTCAAACGTGCCCACCACCGCAACTGGCCACCACCAGAAGCGACAACAGCCACCATCACCCAGCCAAGAACAACCTAAAGTCACCAGCATTGG
>NZ_BAAANT010000126.1:0-1364 GCF_039529945.1 Kitasatospora kazusensis
GGTGCCGGTGGTGTGGGCTTGGGCGGCGGAGGTGAGGAGGCGGGTGAGGTTGCCGTGGTCGCGGCGGAGGGTGCCGATGGTGTGGCCGGTGGTGTGGGTGGTGTCGAGGGTGTCTTGGATGGGGGTGGTGAGGACGGGGTGGGGGCTGGTTTCGATGTAGGTGGTGTGGCCGGTGTTGGTGAGGGTGCGGATGGTTTGTTCGAAGAGGACGGGTTGGCGGAGGTTGGTGTACCAGTAGTGGGCGTTGAGGGTGGTGGTGTCGGTGGGTTGGGTGGTGGTGTTGGTGGTGGAGTGGAAGGGGATGGTGGCGGGTTGGGGTTTGATGTCGGCGAGGTCGGTGAGGAGTTGTTGGCGGATGGGTTCGACGTGGGGTGAGTGGGAGGCGTAGTCGACGGGGATGGTGCGGGCGCGGATTCCGTGGGTTTTGCAGTGGTTGACGATGGTGTGGATGGCGGTGGTGGTGCCGGCGATGACGGTGTTGGCGGGGCCGTTGTGTGCGGCGATGGTGGCTTGGCCGTGGTGTTCTGTGAGGAGGGGTTCGGTTTGGTGGGCGGGGAGGGGGATGCTGGCCATGGTGCCGGTGCCGGCGAGGGTGGTGAGGGCTTTGCTGCGGAGGGCGACGATGCGGGCGGCGTCGTCGAGGGTGAGGGCGCCGGCGATGTGGGCGGCGGCGATTTCGCCTTGGGAGTGGCCGATGACGGCGTCGGGGTGGATGCCGAGGGATTGCCAGGTGCGGGCGAGGGCGGTCATGACGGCGAAGAGGGCGGGTTGGACGACGTCGACTCGTTCGAGTGAGGGTGCGTGTGGGGTTTGGTGGAGGAGGTCGAGGAGGGACCAGTCGGTGTGGGGGGCGAGGGCCTCGGCGCAGGCTTGGATGTGGTGGTGGAAGACGGGTGATTCGTCGAGGAGTTGGCGGGCCATGCCTTCCCATTGCGAGCCCTGGCCGGGGAAGACGAAGACCGTCTTGCCTGCTTGTTCGGTTGTGCCGGTGGTGAGGTTGCCTGCGGGCTGGTCGTCGGCGAGGGCGGTCAGGCCGGTGAGGAGTTCGTCGCGGTCCTGGCCGACGACCACGGCGCGGTGCTCGTGCTGTGTGCGGGTGGCCAGCGCGTGGGCGGCGTCGGTGAGCGGTACTTCGGGGTGCTCGGTGAGGTGGGCGGCGAGTTGACGGGCGTGTTCGCGCAGGGCGGGCCCGGTCTTGGCGGAGAGCAGTAGTGGCACGACCGTCGGAGCGGCCGGGACGTTCTCGGTTTCCTCCCTGTCGGCGGTGGTGTTCGGGGCGGCTTCGAGGATGAGGTGGGCGTTGGTGCCGCTGATGCCGAAGGAGGAGACGGCGGCCCGGCGGGGGTGGTCGGTCTCGGGCCAGG
>NZ_BAAANT010000127.1:0-1338 GCF_039529945.1 Kitasatospora kazusensis
CGACTGACAGTGATGATGTTCGTGGTGATGTTGCCGGTGGGTCTGACCCATCGACTGACTGACGCTTCAGCTGTCCTGTTTCGGATTTGTCGGCTCATCGGCGGCATCATCACGCACGCGGCCGGACGGGCGCTGTGACTTCATAGGAGCCTGGCCAGAGGCCCCGTCACTGTCTTGTCCACCCGCCCGACCGGCGCGTGCCGCCCTCGGCTCGGACAAGCGGCAAGGACGGACATGACCAGCATGACGCACGACGGCCCCCAGATCACCGGCGGAGTCGACACCCACGGCCTGACCCACCACGCGGCGGTGATCGACCCGCTGGGCCGGCACCTCGCCGACCAGGAGTTCCCCGCCACGGTCAGCGGCTACCGGGACCTACTGGACTGGATGCGCTCGCACGGCACCCTGGCCGCGGTCGGCGTGGAAGGCACCGGCGCCTACGGCGCCGAACTCGCCCGGGTGCTCACCGCCGCCGGAGTCACGGTCATCGACGTCGACCGCCCGGACCGCAAGACCCGCCGCATGCGCGGCAAGTCCGACCCGCTCGACGCCTACGCCGCCGCCACGGCGGTGGCCTCCGGACGGGCCACCGGCGTCCCCAAGAGCCGCGACGGCCTGGTCGAGGCCGTCCGGGTACTGCGGGTCACCCGCCGCAGCGCGGTCAAAGCCCGTACCCAGGCGATGAACCAGATCCGCAGCATGCTCGTGTCCGCCCCGGCGGCGCTGCGCGAGCAGGTCGCGGTACTGGAGCGGGCCGCACTGATACGCACCCTCGCCCGGCTGCGGCCCGGCGCGGACCTGTCGACGCCGCTCGCCGCGACCAAGGCGGCCCTGCGACGCCTGGCCCGGCGCCACCAGGCCCTGGACGACGAGATCAGCGAACTCGACGCCGAGATCGGCCCACTGGTCAGGCAGGCCGCTCCGGAACTGCTCGCGCTGTTCGGTGTCGGTCCCGAGACCGCCGGCCAGCTCCTCGCCTCGGCCGGGGACAACCCCGAACGGATGCGCTCCGAGGCCGCGTTCGCACACCTTGCCGGGGTCGCGCCGATACCCGCATCCTCCGGCCGCACCCACCGCCACCGCCTCAACCGAGGCGGCGACCGGGCCGCGAACAACGCCCTGCACACCATCGTCCTGGTCCGCATGCGCTACGACGAACGCACCCGCGCCTACGTCGCCCGGCGCACCAAGGAAGGACTCTCCAAGAAGGACATCACGCGCTGCCTCAAGCGCTTCGTCGCCCGCGAGGTCTACCGCACGCTCACCAGCACACCAACCGAACGAATCACGCAAACCGACCTTGCTCCTGCGGCTTGACGTCTATAGGAGCATCCG
>NZ_BAAANT010000128.1:0-1333 GCF_039529945.1 Kitasatospora kazusensis
AGGGGCGCGGGGAACTGCTTGGGTTCTAGGAGTCGTTGCAACACCCCAGTTCAAAGGGGTGCGATGGACTTCGAGATCCGGGTGGACCGGAAGCCGCAGGGGCGCAGGAAGCTGGCCCGGGAGCGGGAGGCATACTCCCGGCTTGTGCAGCAGGGCTACAGCAACACCGAAGCGTGCCGGACCATCGGCGTTCACCGCCGGACGGGCAACAAGTGGCAGAACGGCCGTTCCGGGGAGCCGGGCCGCAGGGCGGTGCCACCGATTACCACGGTGGTGCCGCCCTGCGGCCCGGCCCGGTACCTGGCCCAGGACGAGCGCATCCACATAGCCGACCGGCTGCGTGAGAAGGCCACGGTCCGCCAGATCGCCGCGGAGCTGGGCCGCAGCCCGTCCACCGTCAGCCGGGAGATCCGCCGCAACCGCACCGACGGCACCCGCGGCCGGTGGCAGTACCGGCCGCACGCCGCCCAGGCCCGGGCCGACGCCCGTCGGCCCCGCTCCAAAGCCCGCAAGATCACCTCGAACCCGGAGCTGCGGGACGCCGTCCAGGCGATGCTGGACGAGAAGTGGAGCCCGGAGCAGATATGCCACGCTCTGCGGGCACAGTTCCCCGACCGGCCGGAGATGCACGTGGTCCACGAGACCGTCTACCAGGCGCTCTACGTCCAGGGCCGCGGCGAGTTGCGGCGCGAGCTGGCCGGCGCCCTGCGCAGTGGCCGGGCCCGGCGCAGGCCCCAGCGGCAGGCCAACTGCCGGCGGCAGCGCTTCACCGACCCGATGGTCATGATCAGCGAGCGGCCGGCCGAGGCCGGGGACCGGGCCGTCCCCGGTCACTGGGAAGGTGACCTGATCCTCGGCAAGGGCAACAAGTCCGCGATCGGCACCCTGGTCGAACGCGCGACCCGTTATGTGATGCTCCTGCACCTGCCCGGCAGCCACGGCGCCGAGACCGTCCGGGATGCGCTGGTGGCCACCGCCCGCACGCTGCCCGCCGAGCTGAAGCGCTCCCTGGCCTGGGACCAGGGCAGTGAGATGGCCCGGCACGCCGACTTCACCCTCGCCACCGACATCCCGGTCTACTTCTGCGATCCGGCCAGCCCCTGGCAGCGCGGCTCGAACGAGAACACCAACGGCCTGCTGCGGCAGTACTTCCCCAAGGGCACCGACCTGTCCGTCCACACCCCCAAACACCTCGCCGCCGTCGCCGACCAGCTCAACCGCCGCCCACGCAAAACGCTCGGCTGGGAAACCCCAGCCGAGCGTCTGGCTAAACTCCTCACGGCCTAGACAACCAACCACGTGTTGCAACGACCGCTAGAAACCGCCCTGCGCG
>NZ_BAAANT010000129.1:0-1330 GCF_039529945.1 Kitasatospora kazusensis
CCACCCAGGGCTTCGACGTAGTCCGGTGATGTCCGTTTTGTGATCACGCGAGACCGAGAAGCACCAGTGGGCGTCGTGGGTCACGGGCGCTGCGGCGGAGGCCAGCTGCGATGTTGGTGACGCCGGATAGCTTCAGCGCGCCGATGGCCAGGTTGCGCCAGGTCGCCATCGCGCGCGGCGCGTTGCCGGTCCGCAGCTGGGAGGCGTCCTCGGCGAATGTGGTGTCCCTGACGTGATGCAGGGCCTCCACCTGCCAGTGGTCGCGGATCAGGTTGGCGAGCTGGGTGGGGCCGGCCTGTTCGGCGGTGAGGCTGGTGACGGCATAGACGGTCTTCACCGTGGTCTTCCCGGTCTTGCGGTCGGTGCGGCGGCGCTTGAGCTGGACTGCCTGCCGGGCACCTGGGAAGAGCAGGTTGTTCACGGTGGCTACCTTGATCCGCCTGATCTCCGAGCGTCCATGGCCGACGTTCTTCGTGCGGCCCTGCAGCGGGATCTCCATCCAGGGAAGCGTTTTGAGCTGCTTGCGGAGCTTCTTCTGGTTGCCCTTGGCGATCACGATGTAGTGGGCTTCGCGGCCCAGGAGGTAGCTGGCGTGCTCGCGCTGGGTGTGCATGGCGTCGCTGGTGATGACCACACCGGCCAGGTCTGCGACGCCGGCCAGCAGCGGCTGGAAGCAGGTGATTTCGTTCGTCTTCTCCTGCACGTCCAACTGCGCGAGGACCAGGCCGGTGGTGTGGTCCAGGGCTGCGAGCAGGTGGATCTTGCGGCCCTTGGCCCTGGCGGCTCCGCGCAGGCTCTTCCCGTCGACTGCCAGGCCGCGCAGTTGGCCCTCGGTGGGATTGCGGCGGTCGGCGAGCCAGCGGCCGACCGCCAGGTCCAGTGCGTCGCCGTCGATCCGGGCCAGCAGCCGTCGAACCGTCGTCTCAGCGGGCAGGAGCCGTTTCGGCAGCAGCGGATCGAGGCGCACGCCGACGCGTTCCAGGACGTGCGGCGGAGCGTCGGCGATCCACTCGCCGACCGCCAGCAGCGATGTCGCCCTGGCCAGCACCGCGCACGCGGCCAGGGCGAGCACGACGACCAAAGCGTGGCGAACTCCGCGCGGATCACGCGGATCGGGCACCTCGGCAAGGCGTACCAGCAGCCCGGGCACCTCTTCGGGCGCGACCTCCGGGTGCTCGCGGAGCTGGTCAAGGGCAGGCGGGATCGGCGATGATGCGTCGGCAGGCACGGTCTTCCAGGCAGATCACGGGGCGTCGAGAACTCCATGATCTTGGAAGCCGTGCCTGTCCCGCTCCGAGGGACACCTCAACCCGGCAGATCGTCATGAACC
>NZ_BAAANT010000130.1:0-1285 GCF_039529945.1 Kitasatospora kazusensis
TGAGCTTGCTCCGCTTTGACGGACACCATCGGTGTGGTGGTCAGACCGCGAGGACGCTCTCGTACTCGGCGGGACTGCGGTAGCCGAGGCTGCTGTGCAGCCTTCGTATGTTGTACCAGCTCTCGATCCACTCGAAGATCGCGGTCCGGGCCGCTGCTCGGCTGGGCCACGGCCGGTCGCCGAGCAACTCCCGCTTCAGCGTGGCGAAGAACGACTCGGCGAGCGCGTTGTCCCAGCACTGCCCGGTGCGGCCGACCGACAGCCGGATGCCGAACTTGGTTGCGAGATCAGCGAGTTCACGGCTGGTGTATTGGCAGCCACGATCCGAGTGGAAGACTACCGGGCCATCCGGCCGACGGGTGTGGCAGGCAGCTCGCAGGGCGTCGGCGACGAGTTCGGTGCGCAGGTGGTCGGCGGTGGCCCAGCCGACGACGCGGCGCGAGGCGATGTCGATGACGGTGGCGAGGTAGAGCCAGCCCTGGTCGGTCGGGATGTAGGTGATGTCGCCGCACCAGCGGGTGTCGACGGCCGTGGGGTCGGGCCGGAAGTCCCGCAGGACCAGGTCCGGCCGGGTGGCGGCGCGTGGGTCGGGGGTCGTGGTGCGCTGGGCTCGTCTGCGGTGCCGGCCCTGCAGGCCGGCCTGGCGCATCAGCCGGGCGACCCGGCGGCGGCCGCACTCGTCGCCGCCGCGCTTGAGCTCGGCGTGGATGCGCGGGGCGCCGTAGCTGCCCCGCGACGTCTGGTGGACCTCGGCGATCTTCTCGGCCAGGTCCGCGTCGCGCACTGCGCGGGGACCGGGTGCGGCGGTGCGGCGGGCGTAGAAGGCGGCACGGGAGACCTTCAGCAGCTCACACGCCCGTTTGACGTTGTGGCCGCCCTGCTTCTCCGCCTCGATGAACGGGTGCACCGTCACCGGGTCTCCTTCGCGAAGAAAGCCGTAGCACGCTTGAGGATGTCCACGTCCTCCCGCAGGCGGCGGTTCTCCTGCCGCAGGCGGGCCAGTTCCTCACGTTCGCCGCTGGTCAGGCCGTCGCGTTCGCCAGCATCTACCTCGGTCTGCCTGATCCAGTCGCGCACCGCCGTCTCGGTCAGGTCGAAGTCCTTGGCGACCTGGCCGACCGAGCGGTCCCCGCGCCGGCAGAGCTCGACGATCTCGGTCTTGAACTCCGGTGTGAACGAGCGGCGAGGGCGCGGCTTCTTCTTCCCCATGCTCTCCATGATGGACATCATCCTTCCGGGGCCGAAGCCCCTGATCTCAGGTGTCCGTCAAAGCGGATCAAGCCCA
>NZ_BAAANT010000131.1:0-1200 GCF_039529945.1 Kitasatospora kazusensis
CTCCTGCTAACGATCAGGTTCCCGACCAGCCCGAGTGCCCCAGCTCTGTACCACGCCAGCCTCCGTGACCTGCAGTTTTCAGGATGGAACTGCCTCAATGAAGGGAGACCTGAGGTGACTCTTCGATGGGAAGCATTCCTGGCCGAGATCCAGGAACGCGGCGAATACGACACCCCCCAGGACGCCGACCGGGCCGCCCGCGTCGTCCTGGCCTTGCTCGGCGCCCACCTCGTCGGCGACGTGCGCGCCGAACTGGCCGCCCGGCTCCCCGAGAACCTCACCCTGATCCTGCTCAACCCCCTGCGGGCCACCGAGCCGCTCAGCCCCGAACGGTTCGTACGCGCCACCGCAGCCTGGATCGAGGGCGCCACCGAACCGACCGCCCTGTGGGACATCGGCGCCGTCCTCAGCACCACCGCCGACGCCGCCGGCGACGACCTCACCCGGCGCGTCCTGCTCCAACTTCCCCCCGGCTACGACCTCCTCTTCGGCCGACCCGTCCCCGGCCAACGCCCCTGACCAACCACGCAGCCCCGCCCCTCCGGCGGAGCATCGAGACGCCCGGAAGGCTCCTGCCATGACCTGGCACCACCTCCTCCAGCAGGTCCGCGACCTCGGCCGCTACGCCACCGACCATGAGGCCGAACGCGTCCTGCACGCCGTCCTGGCCGCGCTCGGCGGCCAGCTCATCGGCGAGGAACGCTGCGACCTCGCCGCCGCCCTGCCCGAACCCGCCCGCACCACCTTCGCCTCGCAGATCCCCCTCACCCAGCCCCTGGACGCCCACACCTTCGTCGACACCATCGCCACCACCCTGGGCACCACCACCGAGGCCGCCCGCTGGGACACCGGCGCGGTCCTCGCCGCCCTCACCAGCCTCGCCGGCGAGCCCCTCACGTGCCGGGTGCTGACCCAGCTCCCGCACGGCTACGCCCTCCTCTACGGCCGCGCCGACCTCACCGCCGCCGCCTAGCGACGGCACACCAGGCGACTCTGACGAGATCTCAGCCGCCGATGGCGGGCAACGCGGCCCACACGACGGCAGGATGAGCGCGGGGGGCACGGTGAGCAGTCCGAGCCGGGTGCACTCGCCCAGCTAGCCCCAATACCAGTGACTTAAGGATCTTTGCTGGTAGGCTGCCTGTCCAGGAGGTGCCTGGATGCCACGCCCTGGGCAGGTCAAGCCGTCGACGGACGAGC
>NZ_BAAANT010000132.1:0-1111 GCF_039529945.1 Kitasatospora kazusensis
TCGAAGCAGTCACCATCGCGCCGCACCACAAGACCGCCCCGATCAACCCACCCGTCACGGTCAGACGAGCCTGGGACCACTAAGTCACTGGTATTGCTACTAGCCTCGCGCTTTCATGAAGCGCGGGTGTCTGCTGCGTGATCGGGCAAGCGCAGGTACTTTGACCAGCATGAATGTGGGCTGTCGCGGCTGCTCTCTCCGTTCCAGCCTCAGCACTCGCCAGGTGAGCAAGCGCGTCGGAAGGTGCCGGCCGGGCGATTCCCTGTCTGGCCAGGCTGGATGTCCGTGCTTTCGGCCTATGCGGTGTCGTGAGGGCAGCGCACGTTTCGATGGCGCGGCGGCCGTAGCGGCGGTGGGAGCCCACAGAACCTGACGGGAAGACAGGCCCCCTGGTTAAGCTGGCCGCGTGATGAGGTCGGGGGTTGCTTTCTATGCGTTCTTCGGTTTGGGCTGGCTGCTCGCCGGAGTGGGCCACTTCGGAGGCACGGCCACGGGGGTGGCGGGCATGCTGGGACTGGCTATTGCGCTAAGCCTGGTACTGGCAGCGCGCAGGCTGTCGCATGCGCGAGCAGGTAGGGTGGGGCAGCCTCTGCCGCCCCTGAAGCGACGGCAGTTCGGGCAGGTCAATGCCGTGCAGTGGTTCCTCATTGCCGCCATTGCCACAGGCTGTGTCGCCGGCGGGGCCCGGGGGCTGATCATGCCGCTGGTCGCGGTCGTGGTCGGGCTTCACTTCCTTCCACTGGCACGCGTCTTCGGCGATCTCCGGCTTGCCGTTCCCGGGGCGTTCATGACCGCGATCGGCCTCGCCGGCCTCCTGGCGCGAACGGCGGATGCCTCGCCTGGCACCATCTTCACCCTCGTCGGAGTCGGTTGCGCGCTGACCTTGTGGTCCACGGCCGTCTGGTCCCTAGCAGGGGCGATCCGGGCTGCCCGGACCTAGGGCCTGTCGTCAAACCCCCGTCTGCGGCGCGACGCTCCCCCAGCCTTCGGCCGGGTGGTACCCCCAGGCACGCACTCTCGCCGCACCGGGCGAAAGCCCAAGTACGTCCAGTACGAGGACTTCCGCCCGGCACGCCGAGAGCACGCACCGTGGGGGCACCTCCCGGCCGAA
>NZ_BAAANT010000133.1:0-1088 GCF_039529945.1 Kitasatospora kazusensis
GGTTGATCTCGGAGACCGCGCCGACGAGGGTGGTCTTGCCGACGCCGAAGCCGCCTGCGACGACGATCTTCGCGGAGGTGGTGGCGCGGCTCGGGGCGGCCGCGTTAGAGCTTGCGAAGTCCACTGAGGACCCTTTCGAGCAGCGTGACGTCGGGCTGGTTGCCGGATTCGCCGCCGGCGGCGGGCTGGTGGATGGCGACAAGGCCGGCCTCGGCCAGGTCGGCGACGAGGATCCGGGCCACCCCGAGCGGGATGTTCAGGAGCGCGGAGACCTCGGCGACGGATTTGACCTCGGTGCACAGCATGCAGATCCGCTGGTGCTCGGGGAGCATCGTGGCGAGGCGGTCCTGCGCGACATTGGCCGAAACCAGTGCCTCCAAGGCCAGTTCGTAGCGGGGCCGGGTCCGGCCGCCGGTCATCGCGAACGGGCGGATCAGCGGACCGGAGTCCTCTTCGTCGTCGTAGTCGTCGACGTAGCCGGGCTCCTCCGGCGGTGCGGTGAAGCGCTCGGGGCCGGGGCGGTCCGAGTGCGTCCGGTAGCCGCCGTGATCGAGCCGGGTGGCCTGCCCGTACTGGCCGGGCTGCTGGTACGGCTGCTGCCGCTCGTAGGGCTGCTGCCCGTACTGCTGCTGTTGTTGTTGTTGCTGCTGTTGTTGTTGCTGGTGTTGCTGTTGCTGCTGGTAGTGCTGGTCCTGCTGCTGGCCGTACTGCTGCGCGTACTGCTGCTCGTAACTCTGACCGTGGCCGACGCCGGGGGCTCCGAAGGCGTCATGGCCGGTGCCAGGGTACGGAACGCCGTACTGGCCGCTGCGGTCGTCGGGCGGTGTCACGGTTCCTCTCCTCACATGGTGCGGCGGTGCGGTGCGAGCTCAGTGCCGGGGCTCTGAACAGGTGATGCGAAAGCCGTACAACGTCCGAACCCGAGCCCGCAGGATACGGGCTCGGGACGGACAGGAGGTCTTTCGAATACCAGGACGGTATCCGACGAACCGTCAGTGCAGCAGGCTGCCCTGGAGTTCCGCGCGAAGTGCGGGGGTGAGGACGGCGCCTGCGCGGTCGACGAGCAGGGCCATTTCGTATCCGACGAG
>NZ_BAAANT010000134.1:0-1054 GCF_039529945.1 Kitasatospora kazusensis
AGGCATCCGTCGATGAGGTGAGGGCGGTACTGGATCTGCTTCAGGCCGCGCCTGACGGCCCGGGCGAGCTGGTCGAGGTCGGCGGCGGCGAGGTTGCCGATGGTGCGCTTGACCAGCGACCAGATGCCCTCCTGCGGGTTGAGGTCCGGTGCGTACGAGGGAAGCTGGAAGACGGTCAGCCAGTCCCGGTTCGCCTGGATGAACGCCTGCATCGGCGCCATCAGGTGGGCGCGCAGGTTGTCCCACACGAGCACAACCGGGCCGCCGAGCTGGATGTGCGCGCGGATGAGCAGGTCCCGGTAGTCCTGCCAGGCCAGGCCCTTCTTCTCGCCCTTGCGGCCCCGGTAGACGTGGAAGCTGTAGAACATCCGGGACCGCTGACCGGGTTTGTAGCAGCTCAGCCCCGCCATAGAGACCCGGCCGGCTCCCCGGCCGCGCACCCGCACCACCGGCGTGCAGCCGAGCCTGCCCCAGGTCCTGGCACGCGGCGGCCTCATCGACTGCCCGGCTTCGTCCTCGAAGACGAGCCAGGCCCCGCGGGCCGCCGCGGTGCTTTTACCCGCGGCCACGTCTCCTTCTTCCACAGCTCGACCGCCGTATCGTCGCGCTCGACGGCCCGGCGGGCCGGCTGCTGCCAGGACCAGCCATGCCGCTTGAGCAGGACCCACGTGCCCTCCACGGTGTAGGAGACGTGGAACAGCCGGCCGATCAGCGTCTTGACCCGCGCGAGGGTCCACCGCTGGTCCTCCCAGCCGTGGGCCAGCGGACCGCGCTCCAACTCCCTTTCCAGCCGTGCGATCTGGGTGTCGGACAGCTTCGGGCGACCGGGTGAGCCCTTCGAGGCGATTCCCGTTTCACCGTCCTCGCGCCACTGCCGGCGCCAGCGCTCCACCGAGCGCACGCTCACCCGCATCGCGGCCGCGATGTCCCGGCTCTTCTCGCCGCCCTCGAAGCGTTCCACGGCCTGCCGCCGGATCCGCTCCCGCGCGGCTCTCTCCGCGTCGGTCAAACCGCCGCCCTGTGCATACCTCACAGCACATGACTACCGGGACCG
>NZ_BAAANT010000135.1:0-1018 GCF_039529945.1 Kitasatospora kazusensis
CACCAACCCCAACAACACCGTCAACGCCTTCGCCAACAACGGCATGGACGGAAACGGCGGCTGGATCGACTACGGCCAGATCGCCGCCGGCGCCTGAGAAACCGCCAACAGCCCCCGTACCGCTCCCACCCTCGAAGGCTTGGACCACTCACCATGAAGCGCGCCGCATCACTCGCCCTCGCCGCCCTCGTCGGCCTGACCACCGTCGGCCTCGGTGCCACCACCGCCTCCGCCGCCCCGGACACGGCCGGCGCCGGGGCAGCCCGGCCGGTGCTCAAGGTCATGCCGCTGGGTGACTCGATCACCGCCGGCTACCAGAGCTCCACCGGCGCCGGCTACCGCCTGCCGCTGTGGAACCTGGCGGCGGCCCAGTCCCGCTACACCATGGACTTCGTCGGCTCCCAGAGCTCCCCCGGTGTGCCCGACCCGGACCACGAGGGCCACGGCGGGTACATGATCGACCAGATCGGCGCGGGCGTCGACGGGTGGATCGGCGCCGCCAACCCGGACGTCGTCCTGCTGCACCTCGGGATCAACGACCTCGACCGGGGCACCGACAAGGCGCACGCGTCGGACCGGCTCTCCGCCCTGGTCGACCGGATCAGCGCCGACAAGCCCGGCGTCACGGTCATCTTCCAGGGCCTGATCCCCACCACGCCGAACCTGCAGAGCCTGATCCAGGACTTCAACTCCAAGGTCCAGGCGATGGTGCCCGCGAAGCAGGCGGCGGGCGAGAAGTTCCGCTACGTGGACGCTCCGGCCCTCACCTCCGCCGAGTTCGCGGACGGCCTGCACCCCAACGACCAGGGGTACGCCCGGATGGGCCAGGTCTTCTACAACGCCCTGGACAAGGCCTTCACCGACGGCGTCGCGGTGAGCGCTCCCGTCAACCACGCGGGGACGGAGTCGGGTGGGGCCGGGCGGGTCCGCTGGGCCGACTGGGACGGCGACGGCAAGGCCGACTACATCATCCTGGGCGACGACGGCTCCGTCCACGTCTACCTCAACAAGGGCACCG
>NZ_BAAANT010000136.1:0-1000 GCF_039529945.1 Kitasatospora kazusensis
CATGTCGTCCAACATCACCGGTGACTTCAAGGTCGCCGACCTCTCCCTGGCGCCGTTCGGCCGCAAGGAGATCCAGCTGGCCGAGCACGAGATGCCGGGCCTGATGTCGATCCGCGCGGAGTTCGCCGCCTCGCAGCCGCTGGCCGGCGCCCGGATCACCGGTTCGCTGCACATGACGGTGCAGACCGCGGTGCTGATCGAGACGCTGACGGCGCTCGGTGCCGAGGTGCGCTGGTGCTCCTGCAACATCTTCTCCACCCAGGACCACGCCGCCGCCGCGATCGCGGTCGGCCCGGAGGGCACCGCCGAGAACCCGGCCGGTGTCCCGGTCTTCGCCTGGAAGGGCGAGACGCTGGAGGAGTACTGGTGGTGCACCGAGCAGGCGCTGACCTGGCCGAACGGCCAGACGCCCAACATGATCCTGGACGACGGCGGTGACGCCACCATGCTGATCCACAAGGGCGTCGAGTTCGAGAAGGAGGGCTCGGCCCCGGACCCGTCCACCGCCGACAACGACGAGTTCCGGATCGTCCTGGAGCTGCTCAACCGCAGCCTGAAGGACAGCCCCGGCAAGTGGACCGAGGTCGCCGCCACCGTCAAGGGCGTGACCGAGGAGACCACCACCGGCGTGCACCGCCTGTACGAGATGCACCGCGACGGCAACCTGCTGTTCCCGGCCATCAACGTCAACGACGCCGTCACCAAGTCGAAGTTCGACAACAAGTACGGCTGCCGCCACTCGCTGATCGACGGCCTCAACCGGGCGACCGACGTGCTGATCGGCGGCAAGGTCGCCGTCGTCTGCGGCTACGGCGACGTGGGCAAGGGCTGCGCGGAGTCGCTGCGCGGCCAGGGCGCCCGCGTGATCGTCACCGAGATCGACCCGATCTGCGCGCTGCAGGCGGCGATGGACGGCTACCAGGTCACCACCCTGGACGAGGTCGTCTCCATCGCGGACATCTTCATCACCACCACGGGCAACAAGGACATCATCCTTGCC
>NZ_BAAANT010000137.1:0-973 GCF_039529945.1 Kitasatospora kazusensis
TAAGAGCTCGCGCAGATAGGCAGCGCGGGGAGACCCGGAAACAAGGCGGGCACAGGTCCCGGTGATCATGGAGTTACGACGCTCTGTGATCACTGGGGGACCTGTGCCCGTACTCCCATCATGGCTGACCGACCCGCTCTGGGACCAATTCGCGGTGCTGCTGCCGAAGCGCCCGACGTTCGACCCGGCCCATCCGCTTGGCTGCCACCGGCCCCGCATCGGTGACCGGATCGTGTTCGACAAGCTGCTGCAACTGCTGCGATTCGGCTGCTCCTACCAGGCGATCGCCGACACGACCTGCTCGGCGACCACCATGCGCAACCGCCGTGACGAGTGGATCCGGCTCGGCGTCTTCGCCCAGTTCAAGCAGATCGCGCTCCAGTCCTACGACCGGATCGTCGGGCTCGTGCTCGACCAGATCGCCATCGACGGATCCATCACCAAGGCCCCCGGCGGCGGCGAGGCCGCCGGGCGGTCACCGGTCGACCGGGGCAAACAGGGCCTGAAACGCTCGGGCATGACGGATGGTTATGGAATCCCGCTCGGCAGGGTCCTGGCCGGAGCGAACCGTCACGATTCCCCGTTGCTCGCGCCGACCCTGGACCTGCTGGACGACCTCGGGCCGCTGCCCGATGACATCACCGTGCACTTGGACGCCGGGTACGACTCGGACAAGACCCGCACCGAACTCAGCGCCCGCAACCTGCACGGCCGCATCGCGCGCAAGGGCGAGAAGGCGCCGATCCAGGCGAGCCAACGGTGGCACGTCGAGCGCACCCACGCCTGGCAGAATGCCTTCCACCGACTCGCCCGCTGCTACGAACGCCGCACCACGGTCATCAACGCCTTCTTCGACCTCGCCGACACGATCATCACCATCCGTAGCCTGATCCGCCGGGCATGGACCACTCACCGCTGGGACAACCGCCCGAACCGCCGCCCATGAGCGCACGCCTATCTGCGCGAGCTCTAA
>NZ_BAAANT010000138.1:0-814 GCF_039529945.1 Kitasatospora kazusensis
GGTTGATCTCGGAGACCGCGCCGACGAGGGTGGTCTTGCCGACGCCGAAGCCGCCTGCGACGACGATCTTCGCGGAGGTGGTGGCGCGGCTCGGGGCCGCGGCAGCGTTAGAGCTTGCGAAGTCCACTGAGGACCCTTTCGAGCAGCGTGACGTCAGGCGTTCCGCCCGACTCGCCCGCAGCGGCGGGCTGGTGGATGGCGACGAGACCGGCCTCGGCCAGGTCGGCGACGAGAATGCGGGCGACCCCGAGCGGCACCCCGGCGAGTGCGGAGATCTCCGCGACGGACTTGACCTCGCGGCAGAGCGACACGATCCGCTGGTGCTCCGGCAGCAGCCCGGTGCTGCGGTCGGCCGACCCCGTGGTCGAGATCAGCGCCTCGATCGCCAGCTGGTAGCGGGGCCGGGTCCGGCCGCCGGTCATCGCGTACGGACGGACCAGCGGCTGCTGCTCGTAGTCGTTGGACTGCTGGCCGCCGTAGCCGCCACCGGCCTGCTGGCCGCCGTAGCCACTGCCGTACCCACTGCCGTACGAACCGGCGGGTGTCGGGGGCGGGGTCATTGGTCCTCCTTGCGCTGCAGGCCGTCCGCAGCAGGTTCCAGCTGGGGGAGTGCCAGCTGAGGCGGTGTCAGCCGTCCGGGGACGACTGGGGACGGGGCGCCGGGCTTGGTCGGATCAGCCCGGCGCGTCGGGGATGCCTGGGAAACGCCGCATCGGGGTCAGTGCAGCAGGCTGCCCTGGAGTTCCGCGCGAAGTGCGGGGGTGAGGACGGCGCCTGCGCGGTCGACGAGCAGGGCCATTTCGTATCCGACGAG
>NZ_BAAANT010000139.1:0-792 GCF_039529945.1 Kitasatospora kazusensis
CAGTCACCATCGCGCCGCACCACAAGACCGCCCCGATCAACCCACCCGTCACGGTCAGACGAGCCTGGGACCACTAAGTCACTGGTATTGAGGCTAGGGCAGGCGCTTGGGCGTCGGCGACCAGGATGCCGGCAGTTCAATGTCCTCGTCATGGTCGATCAACAACGGAAAGCGGTCGTGCCACCACCTGCCTTGCACCGTCCAACGGCTTGGCCCGGGTTCCTGTGGCATGGCCGGCCACGTCGCCGCGCGGTAGCGGGCATCGCATTCATCGATCACGGTCTGACACAGTGTCCGTAAGGCCGGGGTGAGCAGCGGCCCGGCGTCGTGCAGCCAATCACGGCAACCTAGGTCGTTGTGGTACTCCCAGAGCCATGTCGTGTCGAAGCCCTCCTCGACACCGGTCACGAAGTCCTGCCACGACTTCATCTGTCGGAAGAGGGTCGGAGCGGCACCGGACAGGCTCGCGAGCCGCTGCTGGGCGTGCTCAGCGGACGCATGGTCCTCGGCGGTGAGCTGGGAGACGTCCATGCTGCACAGCGTTTCAGACAGTCAGTGCTGGCGTAACCCTCACCCAGCAGGTGCAGAGCAGCAAGCCACGGCCGCAAAGAACCAGAAGGACATCGCAGCAGGTCAGAAGCCAGGGCTGGTGCCCGGTCCTCACGTCTCGTCCGACATTCATGAAAGCCCGAGGCTAGTACTCCAGCCGTAGATCGTGATCTTGCTGGTGAGGGGCGCCGCGGAGACGGGTGTGGCCACCGTTGATCAGCTGGACGAGATCGACCGCGCCAT
>NZ_BAAANT010000140.1:0-783 GCF_039529945.1 Kitasatospora kazusensis
TCAGGCGCCGGCGGCGATCTGGCCGTAGTCGATCCAGCCGCCGTTTCCGTCCATGCCGTTGTTGGCGAAGGCGTTGACGGTGTTGTTGGGGTTGGTGAGGAGGTAGTCGGCGCGGCCGTCGCCGGTGATGTCGGCGAAGTTGACGGCGTTCTGGTTGGTGGTGAGGCCGAGGGCGGCCTGTCCGGGGTTGTTCCAGCCGCCGTGTCCGTCGCCGCCTCGGTTGAGGTAGGTGGTGATGGAGCCGTTGGGGTTGATGACGGTGTAGTCGGCCTTGCCGTCGCCGTCGAGGTCGGTCCAGCGGATGCGGCTGCGGTCGGTGGTGAGGCCGAGGGCTACCTGGCCGAGGACGTTCCAGCCGCCGTGTCCGTCGCCGCCTCGGTTGAGGTAGACGTTGACGTTGCCGTTGTCGGCGGTGCTGATGTAGTCGGCTTTGCCGTCGCCGTCGAAGTCGGCGAAGGTGACCTGGCTGGGGTTGGTGGTGGTGCCGACGGCGACCTGGCCGAGGTCCTGCCAGCCGCCGTGGCCGTCGCCGCCCTTGTTGAGCATGACGTGGACGGAGCCGTCGGGGTTGATGACGATGTAGTCGGCGCGGCCGTCGCCGTCCCAGTCGGCGAAGCGGACGCGGGACTTGTCGTTGGTCATGCCGATGGCGACCTGGCCGTAGTCCTGCCAGCCGCCGTGGCCGTCGGTGCCCTTGTTGAGGTAGACGTGGACGGAGCCGTCGTCGCCCAGGATGATGTAGTCGGCCTTGCCGTCGCCGTCCCAGTCGGCCCAGCGGACCCG
>NZ_BAAANT010000141.1:0-760 GCF_039529945.1 Kitasatospora kazusensis
CTTCTTGCCGGTGAGCTTCTGGATGCGGGCGTTGATGCCCCAGCCGGTGACGCGGAAGAGGGCTTCGACGAGGATGTTGCGGCTCATCTTGGAGGCGCCGAACTCGCGCTCGATGAAGGTGATCGGGACCTCGACGACCTTGTAGCCGGCCTTGACGGTGCGCCAGGCGAGGTCGACCTGGAAGCAGTAGCCGGCCGAGGCGACCTCGTCCATGCCGAGGCCGAGGAGGGTCTCCTTGCGGAAGGCGCGGTAGCCGCCGGTGACGTCCTTGATCGGGACGCTGAGCATCATCCGGGAGTAGAAGGAGCCGCCGCGGGAGATCAGCAGGCGGGACTTGGGCCAGTTGACGACCTTGCCGCCGGGGACCCAGCGGGAGCCCTGGACGAGGTCGGCGGTGCGCAGGGCGGTGAGCAGGCGGTGCAGTTCCTCGGGCTGGTGGGAGCCGTCGGCGTCCATCTCGACGAGGACGTCGTAGCCGTTGTCGATGCCCCAGCGGAAGCCGGCCAGGTAGGCGGCGCCCAGGCCTTCCTTGCCCTTGCGGTGCATGACCTGCACGTTGGGGTCGTCGGCGGCGAGCTTGTCGGCGAGGTCGCCGGTGCCGTCGGGGCTGTTGTCGTCGGCGACCAGGACGTGGACCTCGGGGACGGCGGCCCGGACCCGGGAGACGATCCGCTCGACGTTCTCGGCCTCGTTGTAGGTCGGGATGATCACCAACACCTTGCCGAGATCGGCGAAGGTGGTCTCCTTGGGGGCAGTCACG
>NZ_BAAANT010000142.1:0-735 GCF_039529945.1 Kitasatospora kazusensis
GGCGCCGCGCTCGTCGATGACGACGAGCGCGGCGCCGCCAACGGCGGCGGTGTTCAGCCCCACCCCGCGCACCACGGCGGGGTCAGGCCTGGCTCGGCACGAACGCGCTGACCACCGGGTGGTCCTCGGTGAAGACCGGGGTGCCGGAGGCGCCGCCCGGCGAGCCGAGCGGGATGAACACCTCGGCGTTGGCCCGCGCGAAGTCGCTCCACTCGTCCGGCAGTTCGTCTTCGAAGAAGATCGCCTCGACCGGGCAGACCGGTTCGCAGGCGCCGCAGTCGACGCACTCGTCCGGGTGGATGTACTGCGAGCGCTGCCCCTCGTAGATGCAGTCGACCGGGCACTCGTCGATGCAGGCCCGGTCCTTCACGTCGACGCAAGGGGCGGCTATCACGTATGCCATGGGGGATTCCCTTCCGGGGAGGGTTAGAGCGACCGGCGATTGGGGGTGGAAGAAGGAGCGGCGTCCGGGCAAGAGTCCGGGCGCCGCGACGCCGCCCCCCAATTGCCGGTCGCTCTTAGTTGACGGTCCAGGTGTCGTTGCCGGTGAGGAGGGTGGCGAGGTCGCCGGGGCCGTGTTCGGTGGTGGCCTGGGTGAGCTGGTCGGCCATCAGGGTGTCGTAGACGGGGCGTTGGACGTCGCGCAGGACGCCGATGGGGGTGTGGTGGAGGAGGTCGGCGTCGGTGAGGCGGGTGAGTGCGAAGGCGCGGGTGGGGCTGGGGTGGTGGGCGTTG
>NZ_BAAANT010000143.1:0-712 GCF_039529945.1 Kitasatospora kazusensis
TGCAGATCTGCGCCGACAGCCAGGACACGGTGCTGCACGCGCTGCGCGACATCGCCCGGCACACCCGGGGTGCGATGCAGGTCAAGTGGCGGATCGACGGCTTCCAGAACCCGTCCCGCCCCGACGGTGCGCAGCGCAATCTGCTCGGTTTCAAGGACGGCATCGTCAATCCGGACACGAAGTCGGGCCGGGAGATGGACAAGCTGGTGTGGGTCACCGAGGGTGGCGGGGAGCCGGCCTGGGCGGTCGGCGGCAGTTACCAGGTGATCCGGATCATCCGGATGCTGGTCGAGTTCTGGGACCGGGTCTCGCTGGCCGAGCAGGAGAAGATGTTCGGCCGCCGCAAGGACACCGGTGCCCCGCTGGACGGTGCGGCCGAGAACGACGCGCCGGACTACGCCAAGGACCCGGACGGCAAGGCGATCCCGCTGGACGCCCACATCCGGCTGGCCAACCCGCGCACCGACAAGACCGACGACTCGCGCATCCTGCGCCGCGGCTTCAACTACGACCGGGGCATCGACAAGGTCGGCAACCTCGACATGGGGCTGGCGTTCTGCTGCTACCAGCAGGACGTGGTCCGCCAGTTCGAGGCCACCCAGACCCGGCTGATCGACGAGCCGCTGGTCGACTACATCTCACCCACCGGCGGCGGCTACTTCTTCGTCCTGCCCGGCGTCCGGGACGACGCCGACTGGCTCGGCCGCGGGCT
>NZ_BAAANT010000144.1:0-696 GCF_039529945.1 Kitasatospora kazusensis
GCCTCGCCGTTGCGGCCGAACATGGCCTGCAGCAGGTCGGCCTGCTCGGTCTTGGTCGGCAGCCCGGTGGACGGCCCGCCGCGCTGGATGTCCACCACCAGCAGCGGCAGTTCGAGCGAGACGGCCAGCCCGACGGCCTCCGACTTCAGGGCCAGTCCGGGCCCGGAGGTGGTGGTCACCCCGAGTGCGCCGCCGAAGGCCGCGCCGAGTGCGGCGCCGATGCCCGCGATCTCGTCCTCGGCCTGGAAGGTGCGGATGCCGAAGTTCTTGTGCCGGCTCAGTTCGTGCAGGATGTCGGAGGCGGGGGTGATCGGGTAGGAGCCGAGGAACATCGGCAGTCCGGAGCGCTGCGAGGCCGCGATCAGCCCGTACGCGAGCGCCAGGTTCCCCGAGATGTTCCGGTAGGTGCCCGGCGGCAGCGCGGCCGGCGGGACCTCGTAGGAGACGGCGAAGTCCTCGGTGGTCTCGCCGAAGTTCCAGCCGGCCCGGTACGCCTTGATGTTGGCCTCGGCGATGGCGGGCTTCTTGGCGAACTTCCGCCGCAGGAAGGACTCGGTGCTCTGGGTCGGCCGGTGGTACATCCAGGAGAGCAGCCCGAGCGCGAACATGTTCTTCGCCCGCTCGGCGTCCTTGCGGGCCAGCCCGCTGTCCTTCAGCGCCTCGACGGTGAGCGAGGTGAGCGGCACCTTGTGCAGG
>NZ_BAAANT010000145.1:0-692 GCF_039529945.1 Kitasatospora kazusensis
GTGCAGGGCTGCGTCGAGGAGTGCGGGGTGGATGCCGTAGCCGTCGGTGGTGGTGTGTGGGGGGAGGGTGATTTCGGCGTAGGTGTCTTGGCCGTGGCGCCAGGCGGTGTGCAGGCCTTGGAAGGTTGGTCCGTAGTTGTAGCCCTGGGTGGTGAGGGTGGGGTAGAGGTCTTCGACGGGGAGGGGGGTGGCTCCGGTGGGTGGCCAGGTGGGGTTGGGGGTGGTGGGTTGGGGGTTGGTGGTGGTGAGGGTGCCGGTGGCGTGCAGGGTCCAGGGTTGTTCGTGGGTGGTGTTGGTGGGGCGTGAGTGGATGGTGAGGGGGAGGTTGCCGGTGTTGTCCTGGGGGCCGGCGGCCAGCTGTAGTTCGATGGTGGTGTCTGTGGGGATGGCGAGGGGGTGTTGGAGGGTGAGTTCTGCGAGGTGGGGGTGGGCGGTGTGGTGGGCGGCGTGTAGTGCCAGCTCTATGAAGGCGGTGCCGGGGAGGAGGGTGGTGTCGAGGATGGTGTGGTCGGTGAGCCAGGGCTGTTGTTGCAGTGAGATGAGTCCGGTGAGGAGGTGGGTGCCGTCGGGGAGGGTGGTGGCGGCGGCGAGCATGGGGTGGTCGAGGGGGTGGAGGCCGGTGGTGGTGAGGTCGGTGGTAGGGGCCGGCTTGAGCCAGTAGCTCTCGTGTTGGAAGGGGTAGGTGGGGAGGT
>NZ_BAAANT010000146.1:0-689 GCF_039529945.1 Kitasatospora kazusensis
AGCCGTCGTCGCCCAGGATGATGTAGTCGGCCTTGCCGTCGCCGTCCCAGTCGGCCCAGCGGACCCGCCCGGCCCCACCCGACTCCGTCCCCGCGTGCGTGGAGGGGTAGGGGTTCGCGTGGTCGGTGGCCAGCCCCGTTCCCGGACTGCACGTCCACGCGCCGGCTCCCTGGTCGGCGAGGATCTTCTCGGCGATGAGGATCTGCTCCCGCTCGCTGGCGAGGTCGGGGCGCGCCGCGTACTGGGTGCCCCCGTAGGAGTTCCAGTTGGCCATGTTGATCTGCAGGCCACCGTAGTAGGTGTTCCCGGTGTTGATGTTCCAGACGTTCCCGCTCTCGCACTGCGCCACCTTCTCCCAGGTGCTGACCGAGGCGGCACTCGCACTGCCGGCGCCCACGCCGGACACCAGGGCGCCGGCTATGACGGTGCTGACGACCAGCGAACCCATGGCCTTCCGGCCGGAGAGCTTGTTCACGACTGACTCGCTTTCAGGAATCCCGGACGCGGACACGGGACGGGGGAAGAAGAGGGCAGGGATGACCGGCCGGGAGTGCCCGTCGCGGAGGCGGTCCGCACTCCCGGCCGGTGCTGGTGTCAGGCGCCGGCGGCGATCTGGCCGTAGTCGATCCAGCCGCCGTTTCCGTCCATGCCGTTGTTGGCGAAGGCGTTGACGGTGTTGTTGGGGTTGG
>NZ_BAAANT010000147.1:0-666 GCF_039529945.1 Kitasatospora kazusensis
GGGTCAGGAGACGTTGAGCGCGGTGTCGTCGATCACGAAGCTGGTCTGGAGGGAGGAGTCCTCGGTGCCGGTGAACTTGAGGGTGACGGTCTGGCCGGCGAAGGAGGAGAGGTCGTAGGTGTGCAGGGCGTAGCCGGTGTTCTTGTTGACGTTGGAGAAGGAGGCCACGGTGGTGGAGCCGGCCTGGACCTTCAGGTTGTCGTAGGCGGTGGTGCCGGTCTCGGCGGTGTCGATGTGCAGCCAGAAGGAGAGGCTGGCCTTGCAGCCGGCCGGGATGGTGACGGTCTGGCTGAGGGTGTCGGTGTGGGTGCTGCCGTAGCCGTCCAGCCAGGCCTTCCAGCTGCCCGAGTGGGCCGGCTCGCCGGAGGAGTTGTCGATGACGCCGGCCGAGGCGGTCCAGGGGCTGGCGGTGCCGGTCTCGAAGCCCGCGTTGCCGAGCAGCTGGCCGGCGGTGCAGCCGCTGCCGCCGCCGCTGACGGTCCAGGTGAAGGAGGCGCTGCCGTTGGCGCCGGTGGTGTCGGTGGCCTTGACGGTCACGCTGTAGGTGCCGGCCGTGCTCGCGGTGCCGCTGATCAGGCCGTTGGAGCTGATCGACAGGCCGGTGGGCAGGCCGGTGGCCGAGTAGGTCAGGGTCTGGCCGGAGGCCGAGTCACTGCCGCTGACCTG
>NZ_BAAANT010000148.1:0-605 GCF_039529945.1 Kitasatospora kazusensis
CATACTTTGACGTCACCGCCCGTCCCCACCGATGAATCCGCAGATCACTTCACATCATTACCGGGAGAACCCATAACCGTGAGCAAGAACATCAACAACCCCGTGGGTATGGGCGGCGGCCAGCGGAAGAGGCTGTCCCGCACCGAACGGCAGAACAACGGTCCGCACCGCAACCTCGACCGCCAGGGTGCAGCCGACCAGAAGGCGGAGCTGGTACGTAAGATGCGCGAGAAGGAAGGCGCAGTTGACGGCGCCGGGCAGGCTGGCGACGACACCGCACAGAGCTGACGCATTGCCGCCTCAGGGCGGCACTGCACTGGACGGGTCCTGCTGCCGTCCGCGGCGCGGCCGGTCCCGTGCAGCTCTCGGCCGACCATCGCGTCGCAGCCGCAGGGTTTGGTAGCCCCGTCACCGCCACCACCCCGAGCTGCACCAGTAGCTCAGCCCGCACCGGCCGGCGACCGCCACCGCACTGCTCGGTGTCGCGGTCGCGGTCGCTTCCCACTCTGCTTCACCACCGGCGCGACCGGCCCCGGCCGGACCTCTTCAACCGCCTCAACCGAGGCGATCACGTCGCTCATCAGGTGCTCTTCCTTGATCGGGAG
>NZ_BAAANT010000149.1:0-536 GCF_039529945.1 Kitasatospora kazusensis
ACACCCCCCAGCCCGCCGACACCAGCCCGCTGGACCCCCAGGGCACCATCCTCATCACCGGCGGCACCGGCACCCTCGGCACCCTCCTCGCCCGCCACCTCGTCACCACCCACGGCGCCCGCCACCTCCTCCTCACCAGCCGACGCGGACCCGACGCCCCCGGCTCCACCGAACTCGCCAACGAACTCACCGAGCTGGGCGCCACCGTCACCATCACCGCCTGCGACACCACCAACCGCACCGCACTCAACGACCTGATGGACGGCATCCCCGCCGACCACCCCCTCACCGCCGTCATCCACACCGCCGGCACCCTCGACGACGCCACCATCCCGTCACTGACCACCGGCCGACTCCACGCAGTCATGCAACCCAAGATCGACACCGCCTGGCACCTCCACGACCTCACCAAACACCTCAACCTCACCGCCTTCGTGCTCTACTCCTCCGTCGCCGGCATCGTCGGCAGCCCCGGCCAGGCCAACTACGCCGCCGCCAACGCCTACCTCGACGCCCTCGCCAACCACCGCCGCACC
>NZ_BAAANT010000150.1:0-520 GCF_039529945.1 Kitasatospora kazusensis
GACCACGTCGCGCAGGGGGTGTTCGAGGTGGGGGTCGAGTGCGGCGCAGGCTTCGTCGAAGGCTGTGGCGAAGACGGGGTGGGTGTTGTGGAGTTCGCGGCCCATGCCGAGGCGTTGGGCGCCCTGGCCGGTGAACAGGACGGCGAGTTTGCCGCCGCGTACCGTGCCCTGGACGGCCTGCTTGCTGGGGGAGCCGTCGGCCAGTGCCTTGAGGCCGGCCAGCAGTTCTTCGCGGGTCTCACCGAGGGCCACCGCGCGGTGCTGGAAATGTGAGCGGCCGTTGGCCAGGGTGGCTGCCGGGTCGATGTTCTGATGCTGGGTCAGGAACTCGTGGAGGCGGCCGGCCTGGTCGCGTAGGGCGGGTTCGGTCTTGGCGGAGAGCAGCAGCGGCAGGACCGTGTCCTGCGGCTCCTCCGCTTCGGGCACCGTGTTCGGGGCGGCTTCGAGGATGAGGTGGGCGTTGGTGCCGCTGATGCCGAAGGAGGAGACGGCGGCCCGGCGGGGGTGGTCGGTCTCGGGC
>NZ_BAAANT010000151.1:0-509 GCF_039529945.1 Kitasatospora kazusensis
CCGGCCACCGCGCCGCCCTCGGCCGCCTGGCCGAGCTCCTTCATGTCGATGCTCTTGCGGTGCCCCTGCGCCACCTCGATGGCCTGCGCCATCAGGTTGATCGCCGCCATCTGCACCGCCTGCTTCACCGCGTGCTCCAGCGCCTCCTTCAGCAGCGTCTTCAACAGCTGCTGAACGACCTCACGCGTGATCCCCACGAACACCGGGATCTCCGCCATCGACGCACCGAACGTCGGCACCGCCTCCGCCTCCGCCGTCGCCAGCTCGAACGCCAGGATCCCCAGCTGCGCGATGATCTGGATCTTCGCGGTCTCCGCCGAGTTCGCCATCCCCTCCAGCATGTCGCCCATGCCGTTGCAGGAGGCGACCAGACCCGGCAGGTACCCCGGATCCGACTCCGTCCCCTTGCCCACCGTGTAGTCGGCCCAGTGCTTGGCCAACGCATCGGCCGCAGCGCCCTGCTGACCCTCCAGGGCCTGCTTCATCGCGGCGTCCGAGGCGTGCGCGGC